>CAYWDK010000001.1:0-124930 GCA_964457025.1 uncultured Balneolaceae bacterium
CGGGCCTCAGCCAGTTGTTGCTCTTGAGGATGTCGATAATCACCTTGTCGTGCACGTTGGTATAGAACCTCTGATTGCCCTGTTGGTCGGCACCGAGGGGGCGTCCCTGGTGGAACCAGGCCACTTCATTATCCAGTGAGTCTAATGGCATTTCGAAGTCAACTGCTTCGTGGTCAATTCCGATTGTGGTATCCGGATCGACGCCGATACTTGCCTTATAGGCGCTGTCGGATGAGAATGCCCGTCTCAACAGTTCTTTATCTACAGGAATGCGTACGGTATCCGGCTGATGGAAAGTCAGCTGGCCTGTTATCTCTTCAATTTCGGCATCCGTAAGCGAAATAGGCAAGGGGGGGGACTCATGCGACCACTGGTCCCGAAGCTGTTTGATGTACCAGTCGGTTTGCAGCAGGCTCAGGCATACGATCCGAACATCGGTACGGACTCCTTCAACTTCCTGCAGATACCACAGCGGGAAGGTGTCGTTATCACCGTTGGTAAAGAGGATGGCGTTGGGCGCTACGGAGTTCAGCAGGTTGTAGGCATAGTCAGGTGCCACATAGCGGTCGCTCCGGTCATGGTCGTCAAAATTCTGGTATCCCATCAGGCCGGGGTTACCAATGAAGAGTATTCCCAAAAGGGCATAGGCCACCATCGTATTCGATTTCAGGTATTCTTTGACCAGGTCGACGATACCGACTCCGCCCATGCCGATCCAGATGGCAAAGGCAAAAAACGATCCGACATAGGCATAGTCACGCTCGCGTGGCTGCAGTGGCGTCTGGTTCAGAAATACGATGATAGCGAGGCCTGTTATCAGGAACAGGGCCAATACGGAGAGTGCCCTGCGCCAGTCTTTCTGGAAGTGAAAGATCATCCCGAACAAACCGATCAGGAACGGGATATAGAAGTAGCTGTTGTGGGCAGGGTTATCTTCATACTGGCTTTCGGTGAATCCGGCCTGCCAACCGGTATCCTGTATATCTGCCTCTCTTCCTATGAAGTTCCAGTTAAAGTACCGGATATACATGTGATTGATCTGGTAGTTGATAAAGAAATCCCAGTCGCTGCTGTACTTTCCGTATTGTTGCATATGACTGCCGGAAGAGGAGTACCTTCTCGGGAAAAAGACCTCGCGGTTCGTATTGACGGTACCCCGGGAATTATCATAGGTATGACCTGTAAGCAATGGAGTGGAACCGTACTGCTCTCGCTTAAGGTAGCTGATAAAGGCTTCGACCGTCTCGGGGTCATTCTCATCAATGGGAGGATCGGCTATCGAACGAATGAATATGAGGGCATAAGAGGAGTAGCCAATCAGAATCATGGCATAACAGACCAGGACGATATTGGCCAGCCTCATATTGTTTTTATGGGTATAGTAAATTCCTCCGCCGAGAGCGCCGGCAACTAGTATCATAAAGAATATCGGGCCGATCAGTCCGTAGCTGGCCCGTCCGATATTGTCCATGATACCGGGCAAAATCTGTATGGTAAAGGGATAGATCGCCAGGAAGGCCACTACTGAAATAGCTGCAGTAGCAGTGATTGACAGCAGGGCAAAATCTTTTTTCTTGAAATAGATGATTAAGGCTACAAAGAAGAGGGCGAGCAGGTTCAAAAGGTGGACGCCTATAGCCAGGCCGAACATATAGGAGATGAGTACCAGCCAGCGTTCGCTGTTGGGCTGTTCGTGGTATTCCGACCACTTTAAGGCAAGCCACACAACGATAGCGGTAAAGAACATGGAGAGGGCATACACTTCGGCCTCAACCGCATTGAACCAAAAAGTATCGGTAGTGGCAAAGGCGAAAGCTCCCAGCAATGCTCCGCCGTACATTCCAATTTTGTCGATCTGCTCCATGGAGTCCGGATGTCCCCGGAACTCACGAACCAGCCGGACAATGATCAGGTAGAGCAGCATGATGGTGGAAGCCGAAGCCAGGGCACTTATAAAGTTTATACTGACGGCTACATAGGAAGCGGGCATAAACATCGAAAAAAGCCGCCCGAGGAGTGAATAGAAGGGGGCTCCGGGAGGATGGTTTACCTGGAGTCCGTGTGCAACGGCTATAAACTCACCGGCATCCCAGAAGCTGGCGGTGGGAGCCATGGTAATGGTATACAAAATGAGAGACGCAAAAAAAGCAAAAAGGGCTAATGTCTTATTCGTTGATTTATGATCCGAAAACATTCGTTGCCTGGTTATATCTGTCAGTTGATGTAATAAACTATTGAGCACGCAATAATAGCCATAGGGATGATAGAATCAAAATAGGCTACCCCGCTAAAAAAGTGGCTCAGTTTATAAAAAAACGACTAACGGACTGTCTCATACGATATTTCACAATCGCTATCAAACCGCGTTGACCGTTTGCCTATCTTGAAAAAAATAGTTAAAAAGAGGGCGACCGTTCGACATCACACAAAATTATTTGAACATTCCCCATTTACCAAAATCAAAATAGCTGGTATGAGTGAACAAGCGTCTGGAAAAAAGGAATTCTTTTCGTCACGGCTGGGACTGATCTTAAGTGTTCTGGGTATTGCCGTAGGAACCGGAAACATCTGGAGGTTCCCTCGTATTGCCGCACAAAACGGCGGCGAGGAGGGAGCGGGTGCTTTCCTGATTGCCTGGGTCTGCTGTCTGTTTCTTTTCTCGATACCGCTCATCATTGCGGAATACGGCATCGGCCGCAATGGCCGCAAGGGCGTCATCGGTTCTTTCATTAAGCTGGTGGGAAATAAGTTCGGCTGGATGGGAAGCTTCATCGGCTTTGTGGCCACGGCTATTATGTTCTACTATAGCGTGGTAGCCGGATGGTGCCTCTACTATCTCATCGAGTCGCTTATATCCGATCTTCCATCCAATATGGAACAGGCCACCATGGTGTGGGACGGTTTCCAGGGCTCGGCGCTGCCTTCCGTATTCCATGCGCTGATGATGGGGGCCGGCTGTTACATCGTGGTTAAAGGGATCTCATCTATCGAACGGATCAATAAAATACTGATCCCTTCTCTCTTGCTGGTGGTTGTCATTTCTCTGGTTCGTTCTATCATGTTACCGGGCAGTTTCCAGGGAATTGAATATCTGTTTACGCCGGACTGGTCTACTCTTGCACAGCCCAGTGTCTGGCTCGAAGCGCTTACCCAGAACGCATGGGATACCGGTGCCGCCTGGGGACTAATTTTGACGTATGCGGCCTACATGAGGAACAATGATGATATCACCATCAGCGCTTTTCAGACAGGTATCGGCAACAACATCGTTTCGCTGCTGGCGGCAGTGACCATTTTTTCGACGGTATTCGGTACGCTGGGCGGAGCCATGAGCAATGGAGAGGTTCTGGAGATCATGAGGTCGTCGGGCCCCGCATCAACGGGACTCACCTTTATGTGGATGCCACAACTCTTTAATCAGATGCCCGGGGGACAGATCTTTGCCATCCTCTTTTTCCTTGGACTGACATTCGCGGCCTTCAGCTCGTTGATATCCATGATCGAGCTGGCCAGCCGGGTCTTTGTCGATATGGGTGTATCGCGTACCAAAGCTGCTGTCGGGGTCTGCGTAGCCGGTTTTGCTTTCGGGATGCCTTCGGCTATTTCAACTGACATCCTTGCCAACCAGGACTTTGTATGGGGAGTAGGACTTCTGGTGTCAGGTGCGTTTATGTCGTTTGCTATTATCAAATACGGACCTTCCCGATTTCGCAACGAGGTGGTCAATAATGAGCAGCGTAGCTACACGCTCGGAAAGTGGTGGGAAATTATCATCAAATACGTTGTGCCTGTTGAGGTAATTACGCTTCTGATCTGGTGGATGTATCTGAGTGCGACGGCCTATGCTCCCGACAGCTGGTACAATCCCCTGAGCCTCTATTCAGTTGCAACCGTGCTGGTTCAGTGGGGCATTGCCATGGGCTTGTTTATGTTCTATAACAGGAAAATAGCCGACAAGACGGAAGAGGTCAGATAGGGTCATTTCCAATTTTGTCTTCGATATTTCTCAGGGAATCCCTGATCTCTTTCAGTATCTCAACCGTATCGGGAGCTTCGCCTGAACCGATAGCAAAATTGTCGGTTACCTTGTCGCGTTGTTCAAGAACCTTATTCCTAAAGTTGGGAGCATCGATGATACCTATCAGCGTCAGGTCACTCATTCCCTGGCCGGTGTTGCCTGCCGTCTCCACCTTAAGGATACTCAGACCCAAAGCCTTTAGCAGCGGCCCCTCCTTGAAAGTCAGATCCTGGATTTTATCCAGTGGGATTGTCCGTTCGATATGAAAAATAAAGCCTTTCTCAAAACGGAGAGAACGTGTAGTCAATTCGCAGTGCAGCCTTTCGAAGTACTTCCGGATAAAAAGGGGGGCAAGTACAGCCCATACCGGGATAAGCACTATACCTACAATCGTCGCGGCAAGAATAAGAATGCCGTATATCAGCAGGTATTTTTTTATTTCGGGATTGAAGTCGGCGGTGGCAAGTATGGCTGCTTTGCTGGTCATATCAGGCAATTGGTTGAAATGTCTAGCATATATAGCAAAGGCGCTTCGAATTTAAAAGCACAAATAAAAAAGGCAGGGGATAATCCCTGCCTTACAAGAGAATACAGTGTAAAACTAATTTTCTCCTTCCGAAATCATCCCGTCGTTATCGACATCCTGCTTCTTGAAATCCAGGGCAGCCGAATTCATGCAGTAGCGCAAGCCGGTAGGTTCGGGGCCGTCATCAAATACATGGCCCAGGTGTGAACCGCAGCGTGAACAGACAATTTCGGTCCTGGTCATCCAAAGGCTGTTGTCTACTTTCTCTTCGACTACTTCGGGACGGATCGGCTCCCAGAAAGACGGCCACCCGGAACCGGACTTGTATTTGTGGGCAGAAGAGTAGAGTTCCTGTCCGCAGGCTCCGCAGTAATAAATTCCTTCCTGCTTGTTGTCCCAATACTCATTGATAAAGGGAATTTCAGTTCCCGCCTTTCGCAAAATTCGATACTCGCTGGAAGTCAGGATCTGTTTCCACTCTTCTTCGGTCTTCTGTACCTCGTATTTCTTTTCGGTATTCATCGTATCGGGGGCTTGTTCCGTATGGGTTGTCTGCACCTCTATTGCAGCCTTGGCCGGAGTATGTATCTCCGTATCGGTTTCGGTATGACATGCCCATACCAACAGCAGTGACAAGCTCAAAAGGGAAAAGGTAATTGGTCTCATAACTTCCGGTTTACGTGGGTATTCAGGGTTTCTAACACATTCACAATACGTGACGTGCCCGGAAATGGATTTATTACCTAAAGATATTATCTAAAATAACTCAAATCCCAAAGCATAGCCTATCCAGAAGGTATAGGTGCGTCCTTTAGCCCCAAAGTCGTGAATCCTGTACCAGCTATAGTCACTGCTGCCATCCACCCGTGAAATGAGCATATTGATGGTCGGCCCGCCATAGATGTCCATACCGTTAAAGAGCTCTTTACCGAAGAGGATTCGGTATTTGAAGAGCGAGTTAAGGTCTTTGGTCCACTTCTTCTCATTAATCTTGTAGATGGAAAAATCGGTGTATAGAAAGTGGGTTTCATACTCATGCAGCCTTCCGATACTCCAGCCTACCTGCCATACATCACGGTTCAGCGCCGGGTTGAAACCGATGGAAATCATATTATACACTTCCGGGGTGCCCAGCTTGATGCCGAAATTAGTAAAGCCTGCATCGCTGGTCCAAACATCGATATTGGTCCGGCCGTTTTCATAATAGCTGATGAGTCCTACCGGTACGCCTTCCATATCTTTGGCATAATTGACGATGCCTAACTGGATGCCCTGCATCTCGTCGGCTATGTTGATATTTCCTGCCTGAATGCCCTGGCCGTATTTGGCAATGTTGATCGGGGCAAAGGCCATGCCCTGGAAGGTGTCGGAGTAGTTTACCAGACCCGCAGCGGCTATTCCCTGTATATCCCAATTAGCGTAATTGAAAAGCCCTGAGAGCTGAATGCCTTGCATATTACCTTCGGCATAGTTTCCGAGACCACTTAGAAACATGCCCTGCATGTCATCCTTGGCATAGTTTATAACACCGGAAATTTGTATTCCCTGAGCCGTACCGTCTGCTATATTGGCAACACCGGTCAACTGGATGCCCTGCATCTCCCTTTTACTTACATTGGTAATTCCGGAGATCTGGATCCCTTGCATCTCGTCTCCGCTCCAGTTAAAGATGCCGGCCAGCTGAATACCAGCCGTCTCTTCACCGGAATAGTTGCCGAGTCCTGCTATTTGTCCGCCATGGGCATAGTATTTGTTTATGTTGAGCAAACCTCCCAGTTCAAAACCGCGGTCAAGAGCACCGTTGTATCCGGCAAGGATATTCCAGGAATACTTGGATGCATACGAAGGCGCCTCAACACCATTGGTGCTTAGGCCGGGAACAAGCGCAAACCGAAAAGTGCGAAACTCAAGGTCATACTGTTGGTGGAGGTCGTCGTACTCATCCGTCTGGGCATGTAAAAGTTGAGGAAGCAGGAGGGAGCAAAAAGAGAGAATGAAAAGGTAAGGGTATAGACGTTTCATCGGCAATACTGTATTTGGTTCACATTCAGCACTGCTTACGAAGGGGATGCCGAAAAGTTTAAAACTAAAGAGCGAAGGTCAATCCGCCATAAAAGAAACTGGAATCGACTCCCGGATTCACTTCGCCACGGTGGAAGTTTGACAGATGGAAGTAGCGATAGCCAAGAGTAAGAGATGCATAAGGAGCCAGCTGTGTTTCGATCCCTCCACCGACCCCAAAGGTAAAGTTGAACTTCTTGCCGCGTTCGTCAGGGAAAGGGGCCTCCAGCCACATAAAACCGCCGGAAGATTTAAAAAAGGGCTGTATCTTCTCTTCGGTAAAGAAATTGATCTGAAAGCCAAGCGGGGAAAAACCGTAGCCGCTCAACCGTTTCTGTGCTACCTGGTTTTCTTTTCCATAAGGGTAGGTATAACGGGAGTGCAGGTAGAGTTCAAAAGTGTATTCCAGAAGGTGGGTAAACAGCATGGCGGTCTTCCTGTTGTAGCGGATGCCATACTGTCCGAGAGTGGAGTCGGTTATCTTGCCCCAGAGTCTGATGGAGTCAAAAGCATATCCGCCCCAGAGACTCAGCTCGTGAATATCCCGCTGCTTCCCGCTGATCCATTTCCAGCCCTTTTGCTCTGAAGAAGATACACCAGGCTTCCCGTTCGGCTTTTCCTGTGCAGCTGATGTACCAATCAGAAAAAATAGCAGGAATAATATGGATATCGTTTGTTTCATATCTTGAATACGAGATTCTATGGATCGATACGTCCATATTTCCTGAGTATCGAAAGGACGCTGTCAATGGGGATGGACGTTACGGTATGTCCGTTTCTGCCCGTCATAGTTTCGGCTTGGAAAAGCGAATTCAATATGGCTTCTTCAGTTGCTTCATTTACGGCCATAAACAGGGGAGACATAGCGTCATTCCTAAGCACTTTACTCTCTTTCAAAGTATCCTTAGACCGGTAGGGTACCCTTACACTTTCGGCCGTGGAAAAGGCGACCACGTAATCGCCGCTGCCGTTGGATGCAATACCTCCCGTCTGTGCCAGGCCGAGAATTGCCCTTTTGGCCAGCCGTTTGAGATTTCGTGAATCCAGTGGCGCGTCGGTTGCTACGACAATCATGCAGGAACCATCGGGCGAGTCATTCAGCCGGTCGCTCATATAATACTTTTCCAGTTCCTTGCCCACCGGCACACCGTCTACTTCCAGCACGCCTCCAAAATTGGATTGCACCAGCACTCCGACGGTATAACCTCCCGCAGATTCTGGCAGGATTCTGGAAGAGGTGCCAATGCCGCATTTAAAACCAAAGCAAATAGTGCCGGTACCAGCCCCCACATTCCCTTCTTTAACTTCTCCCGCAACAGCATTTCGTATGGAGTTGAGAACATCCTCCCTGGAGAGGTGCCTGCCGCGGATATCGTTAAGATATCCGTCATTGGTTTCTCCAACCAGTGGATTTACCGAGCGTACACCACTGTTTTCCGCAAAGCCAAAAGTATAATCAATCAGGGCGTCGGCTGCCGTGGGGACGCTGAGAGTATTGGTAAGAATGATGGGAGTCTCGATGGTGCCAAGCTCCTCAACTTGTGTGGATCCTGCCAGTTTCCCGAAACCGTTGCCGACATAAATGGCGCCGGGGACTTTCATCTGAAAAATATTTCCGGGATGGGGCAGAATAGCCGTTGCCCCGGTGCGAATACTGTCGCCTTGAATGAGGGTGACATGCCCGACCCTGACGCCTGCAACATCGGTTATGGCGTTCAAAGACCCTGGTTTAAGGACTCCAGGCTCTATACCGTATCCCCGAATATCCTGCTGTTGGGCAAGGGCCGGTTGCAGTTGAAATGCTATGATCAATAAAACGGCTTGTATTATATGTTTGCTCATCAGGGGCCTTCTTTCTTTTCCGCTTCAATGAAAACTCTCTTCACCCTGGGGAAGGTCTGCTTTATCTCCCCGGTAAGTCTGTCAATGGACTTTTCAAGGAGGTCGGCATTCAGGCTGTTGCTGAAGTCTACACTGACGTTTACCAGGATGTAGTCAGGACCCATGTGCATTGTCAGCGTTTCGTTGACCGAGATGATCTCCTCATGTGACCTGGCCAGCTCGCTGATGCCGTTTACAATTTCCTTGTTGGCACTTTCCCCTATAAGCAGTCCTTTAGTCTCGTACGCCAGCCAGGCGGCCGTAAAGGCAAGTATGAAACCGATGATGATCGACGCTACGCCGTCGAATATGATGATACCTGTAAGCTGGCTGAGCCAGATCCCGACAAAAGCCACGATCAGCCCAAGCATGGCAGCCGAATCTTCAAAAAGAACGACAAAGGTGGTCGGGTTCTTTTCCTTTCGAACCGTCTCAAAATAGCTGCGGCCGTTGGTCGTCTTTCTGAATTCAACAAAAGCGAAATACCAGGCAAAACCTTCAAAGACCATCGCCAGTCCAAGAACTATATAATTGATAAACGGATTCTCGATAGGATGGGGATCCATGATACCGTGGATACCTTCGTAAATGGATATGCCCGCACCCACACCAAAAATCATGATGGCCACTACAAAGCTCCAGAAATAGACCTCCTTACCGTGACCGAAGGGAAAATCCTTGTCGGCAGGTTTTTTTGCGCGCTTTAGCCCAAGAAGTAGGAGCATCTGGTTTCCGGTATCTACCAGGGAGTGGATGCCTTCGGAAAGCATGGCTGAACTGCCGGTCATAACCGAGGCGATAAACTTTGTTACTGCAATCAGTGAATTACCTATAAGGGCTGCAAAAATTACCTTTTTGGATGAGGAGGCCATTAGATGTGATTGTCGGTTAGATGATTTTCCCGATTTTTTGAACCTGATATACTTATCTGCCAGTGACAATGATAAGGAAATAAAAAAGCAGGCAAAAAGGAAAGTTCCTTTTTGCCTGCCTGTAAACGTAAAGACGATATTGGTGTGTTACCGGCCGGTATATACAACCCGCCAGATGGTACCTTCAACCGAGTCGGTTATGTAGAGAGAACCCTGCGGGCCCTGAGCCAGACCCATGGGACGATGATCGGCAGTTCCGGGCTGGGGTTCCTGCGTGCCCGGAAAACCGGTTGCAAAATCACTGTACTCTCCTGAAGGGTTTTCACCGGTAAAGGGTACGAAAACTACCTTATATCCCTGCTGAGGTTCCGGAGCCCGGTTCCAGGAGCCGTGAAATGCAATAAAAGCCCCGTTCTGGAAGTTCTGGGGGAATTGGGTTCCGGTATAAAACAGAAGGTCATTGGGAGCCCAGTGTCCGGGGAATGCCATAATGGGATTTTCGTATTGTCCCTCCTCAACAGCTGTTTCACCGTCGCCTCCGTATTCCGGCATCACCATTTTCTGCTCTTTCTGCCAGTCGTAATAGGCGTAAGGCCAGCCGAAGTTATCTCCGTCGTCTACCTTAAAGAACTCTTCGGCAGGAAGGGCTGCGTTGTCTTCGTCGGTATAATGATCGGGCCACAGTGTATTAAGCTGGTCGCGTCCGTGCTGTACCAGATACAGGCCGTTGGCTGTTGTATTCCAATCAAGGGCAACGGCATTGCGAATACCGGTGGCATAGCGGTGGCCGTCCTCTTGCTGGCTTTGCCCCGTGGTTGTGGCGCTGAACTGCCAGATTCCCGCCTGCCATTCCAGCTGAGGGCAGGGGTCCTGTCCCGGTGATCCGGGGGTACGCCCCTCTTCCTGACAGGCATTAGAAGGTGCGCCCACATTTACATAAATATTTCCGGCACCGTCAAAAGTAAATGACTTGGCTGCGTGGGAATTCTGATTGGGAAAGCCTGAAACTATGGTTTCCGGTTCCGAATCAGGAACAAGTTGTCCGTCCGCCATTTCGTAGCGGTGGACAGAGGTATCCGAGCTAACGTAGAGATATCCCTGGTGAAGCTGAATTCCGGTCCCCGCAATATTGCTGAAGTATTCGATTTGTTCTGCTTGTCCGTCGTTATCACCATCCCTGAGCGCAACGATACCGTTGCCATCCTTTTGCCTGCGCAAGACTACATAAATATCCCCGTTATCTGCTACCGTGATGTGACGGGCGTTCCCGAGGCTGTCGGCTACTTTTACTGCCTTAAAACCATCCGGCAATGTAATCCCACCGTTGTCTTCGGGGAAGGTAAGGTAATCGGCCGGGTTGGAAGGCTGACTGTTACATGAAACAAACAGTACTATGGAGAGAGCTGATAAAGCCGCTTTAAGACTTTTCATAATTGGTTTTCTTTAGTTGGTATTATCCCTAAGTATTTGGTCACCAATAAAATGGGTAAAGGAAGACTCACATTCCAATCATCCGGGGCTTTTTATCTATTTTTACGAAAGCCGGTTTTCAAAAATAATCAGGCGGAGGCCCCGGCTCTTTTCTTGAGCTTGCGTTCGGCCAGATATGAGAGTATCCAGATAGCCGCCCAGACTCCGGCAAGGTACCACCATCCGGCATAGAGAAAGAGGCCGGTATTGGTAGCATAGAGAAGATGGGAAAACCATTCGGGGGCATTGGTTTTCGTCTTGTTAATAAGCTGAAGAAAACTGTCACCGAACAGGATAATAGCCTTGGCAAAGAGCAGTATCCCGGAGTATGCCCAAATCAGCCATCTCATCCAGGTATCGGTAAAAATCACGGCTACCAAGATCAGGAGTGTTGCGGCTATATCGACTATAACTTCTTTTATCCAGCTCATCGGGCAGTTGCTTATGTTGGGGTTTCGGCTTTGGGAAAGGTATCAATACATCGATGAAATAAAAAAGGCACTAATTGTTCAATTAGTGCCTTTTACAAGATATTATGAAGTATTCAGCCGTCTGTATAAGAAGATATAATTAGAGTATGATAAGTTCTTTAATCCATAGTATTTCTCCGGCATCATTGCCTCGGTCATTACGCGAAAGTGAAGACTTAAAGATTCTGCCTCCCTCTGTGGTAATATTGACAAGATAGCCTTTTAGTCTGACTACATGTCCCTGCCGTACACTCCCCAGTTTGTCACGTATTTCGACGGTGGACGGTGCAAGATGTACGTTTGCCATATTTCGATAGATCTCAGGCAGGGGGATAGGTGGATTCGTCAGTTCAAGGTCAAAAACCCTCTTATCCTGACGTACCATCATCTTATCCAGGTTTGTTTCGTCTGACATAGGACCCCAGCCCAAAACGAAGTCATAAGGTGCAATTTCTGCACGAGCATCGTCATCATACCGCTGCTTGGACAGTACCCGTGCTTCTATATTGAATTCGGCTACAGGCATAACCTTATAGTCCTTGTATTGAATGGCACTTTTTCCCCAAACCTGTTTTTGTTCGGGTTCGTTGGGGGCGACTACGCCCGGACCGTGGGTTACAGGCCGGGTTGTCCAGAAGTAATAGCCTCCGCCAAGCAGAAGTGCGATAAAAAGAAGATGTTTTAACATGATATCCTCCCTCAGTACAAATGGAATAAACGAGTTTATTAATCAGGAGTATTTACCTGGTGCATTTGTTACAAATAAAATATAAGGAATCTACAAAATCCTGAGTTTAAGGGATAATTAACCTTGTTTATCGCTTTCTAACGAAGCTAAAAAAGCATTAATAAAAGTTTGCTGAGATGCCGGCCTGCCAGTTCCTGCCCGGTGCCGGTTCAAAATAGCGGTCTCCGAAGGCATTAATGGATGCAGAACCGCTATAACTGCGATCAAACAAGTTGTGGACATTGATATAAGGCTGAAGGCTGAAGTCGTCTCCGCCAATGAAATTGAATAGGCTGAACTTGAGGTCTACAACGCCATAAGAGTCATTGAAAGCAGTATTAAGGTTGTTTACGGCATATTCTCCAACATATTCGTAGGATACCTCTGCAAGAATCTTTGAAGTCGTATAACGAGCAGACATATTGAGCCGGTGAGTGGGTATACCGGGAACCTCGCCGCCATCCAACGATTGACCGTTCTCGGCCTCGGCATCAATAAAAGAAGCCTGAATATAGCTGTAGGAGGTAGTCAGGTTTAGTTTTTGTGTAATATCGAGTGATAATAGCGTTTCAAAGCCTCTGTGCCTGGTTTTTCCCTGGTTTCGGTAGTAGGTAGGGCCGTTTGCCTCAAGCTGGTAGGGGAACAACAGGTTGTCTATCCACATGCTGAAGAGGGCGATGTCAAAGCTTAACAGCTTTTCGACCAGCTCTCCTTTGGCTCCTGTCTCAAGTCCGACAGTCCGCTCGGGTTTGAGATTGGGATTAAAGCCTTCGTTGCCTTCCGGATTGTTGACCAGTTCGGTCGTAGTCGGGGCTTCGAAGGCCGTACTAAAGTTGGCAAACAATTTAAAGGGATCGGCCCGGAAAGAGAGACCGATACTGGGGCTGAGGGCCTCAAAAGTACGTTTACCCGACTGGCTGCCGCCGCTGTCTTCGGTCCTGAAAGTGATCCTGTCATACCTAAGGCCGTTCAGGAGGCTGAATTTACCGAAATCGACATTTGCCGTTGCAAAGAGCGCCTGGTTAGCTACTTTTTCCAGCTGGTCAATCTGTACGGCGCCCCTCGAGCCGTCGTCATTATCATATTCCGCACGGTCGTCATGTTGGTATTTGAGTTCAAAGCCCGATTTGAGCGATAAACCGTTGAACTCTTTCTCGATGGTTCCCCGGCTTCCGCCTGCCCACCTGTTGAGATCGATAATACCAAAGGGTAGGGGGTTGCTTAGTTCACGGCGAATGGCATAGCCGGTAAAAGTCAAAAAGCCGATAGAGGTATCTCTATAGTAATTTAAGCCCAATTGCCCCTGATATACTTCTTTCCCGGCATCGGCCTGGCTGAATGCCGGATTGGCTTGTTCCGGGTCTTCTTCAAGCTGTTGTTCGGTGAGGCTGCTCGGATGCTCGGCATAAGGCATAGCAACAAAGGCACCCATATATTCAAGGCTGCTTTTGTTGTCAAAGGAATACCTTCCTTTGATACCGGTACGCACGATTTCAGCGGCACTGTGATTACGGTATCCGTCTTCAGAAAAGTATGAGCCGTATCCTGTAACTTTATGGTTCCCATATGATTTAGACATTTGAATATCCTCTTTAATCATGCCGTAAGAGCCCATACTGCTACGTAGTCGGAGAAATGGTAAATCTTCGGAAGCGGGCAGAGTGGAAAGATATAACACCCCGCCACTGCTGTTGCCCCAAAAGGTTGAAGAGGGCCCCCGGATCAATTCGGTCCTCCGTATGAATGAGGGATCTACCGAGTTGAGCATAGCCTGACCGTCGGCAACGGTGAGGGGGATATCGTCCATAATGACCTGTATGCCTCTTACTCCGAAGGCGGCCCGCCATCCCATTCCCCTGATAGTTATCCGTTCGCCCAGGGCATAGGTCTGACGGTCATTGACCCATATCCCCGGAGTGGTTCGTGTTATTTCATCCAGTGTCAGGCCAATAGTGCTGTTGATTGATTCCAATGACCGCTGACTGATGCTGAGCGAGAGAGGGGCTTGCTGGGGGCTGATGGATGAGCGTAAGGCATTGATTTGAATAGGCTCCATCTTTTGAAAAAGGGTGTCCGATTGTTGCTGGGCGTGGATAGTTTTCGGCACGAAAAAAAAGGCAAGCAAAAGAAGAAGGGCTGGGGTGCTTCGGTGCATAATTAAGGTAAATATTGATACAAGGTTATCTGCTGTGTTATTAACGATCTAATGTATGAAAAGTATTACGTTATCTTAACGTTCATTTCTTTCTAAAAGACGAGAATAAAATTTAGATTTACAGATCAACTGTTGATTAAAGAAAAAACAACCGATGCCCGAAGCTCCAAATAGAGCATTGATTCTGGTTATAGATGACATTGAGGCAAATGTCCGACTGCTTACCCATATGGTAAAAAGGGAAGGGTATGATCTGATGGCGGCATTTTCGGGCGAGGGAGGCCTTTCAGCCATCAAGAAGAAGAAACCGGATCTTGTTTTATTGGACATCATGATGCCGGGGATGGATGGCTTTGAGGTATGTAAGAGGCTCAAAACCGATCCTCAATACAGCGATATTCCCATACTTTTCTTAAGCGCCCTTTCCGATACCGAATCCAAAACCAAAGCCATGAAAATGGGTGGGGCTGACTACCTTACCAAACCCTTCAAGCGGCAGGACGTGCTGGATAAAATCCGGTTCCATATCCAGGGAGATGCCACAGTGGTACCAAAGTTTCTCTGATTCCTTTCTCTGTTAATTCATTCCACGGTCAAGCTTTTAGGTTTGAAAAGTTTTTAGCATGTTCCACTCATGATAAAACAATTTTTCAAAAACCATTTTGAGTGGGTGGCATTTGCTTCCGCCTTGGCAGTTATGGCTATGATGAACCCCTATGTTGACAACGGCCCGAGCTGGTGTCTTTTTGAGCTTGCCGGTTTTACTTTTTGTCCGGGCGAAGGGTTGGGGCACTCCATCGCATTTCTTTTCAGGGGAGATTTTGCACAAGCAGTCCAGTCAAATGTAGTCGGCCCCTTTACAGCTGTTATACTTTTATCACGGGTTTTATATCTTCTGTACAATAATTTCAAGGACAACTCAAATCTAAAGGGATTTTATGGCTAGAATGATTGAATATTTACCGCAGCTGGAGGGAGACGAGGCTGCCTATATCTCCGAAATGATGAGGTCAATGGACAACGAGACTGCCCAGCGGTTTGCCAACGTATACAATGCGCGCCGCAAGGATCCGCAAATGATTCTGCTCACGGCACTCATTGGCTTTTTTGGGGTAGCAGGCGTTCACCGGCTTATCATCGGCCATATCGGGATGGGCATCCTGTACCTGCTTACCGGCGGACTCTGCGTTATAGGGACGATTGTCGATTTGATCAACTACAAGAATCTGGCTTTTGAATACAACCGGCAGGTAGCCCGAGAAGTTCAATCCCTGATCATGTAAAAGGAATCACCTTCGGCCGATAAAGAATACCCGGTTTACATTGAAACCGAAACGGAAGTCGCCGGCCCAAAAGTCATCCCGGTTCCTGCCCATAATGTATTGCTCGGTATGCCACTGCGATGAGGCAAAGAAGAGCTGGAACACATGTCCGCCTGTCTCGATATTCAATCCGAGTGCAAATGCATTTTGTGTGCCATCAGGACGGTCGCCAAAAACCGGGTAGTATTCCGCACTCAAGGCAAAGCGGTCGGATAGATGTATCTCGGAACCCACACCTATTCCGAAAAGATTATTGATTTCTCCCCCAAGATCTTCGGCTGAGTTGAAGTGAGCCAGCATGGGTGAGATCTGAAGGCTAAAGGCAGGGCTGAATTTCCTTGCAATAGGAGCAGCCACCAGAAAGTTCAAATCGTCGACAAAGGGCCTCAGGTTTTCCTGCGTAGTCACGGCAATATCACCTTTAATCGACAGGCTCAGGGGAATGTTGCCGGATGGTGTTTGGCGTAGCAGACGGAGCTTTGTCCTGAGGTCAACAACCTTTTCAAAGGTGGTGCGACCTATTCCAACCGACCAACTGTCGGTTAGGCCATAGTCCAGACCTAGACGGACGTTAGGCGGCACATCAAGCCCGAAGAAATTGGATAGCGTGCGATTGCTGATAATGCCGAAAGAGTGCATGATTGTTACATTCAGGTTATTTGCAGGCAACTGCTCTACGGTAGCCATCCCTACAATATTCGGAGCCCAGAACGTCTCGCTAATGGGTTGGTCCGGATTTACTTTCTCTCGCTCCATCTGGGCCAGGGCATCGGTTGGGAGAGAAAGGCCAAGAATGAGTATAGCAACAACGATTAATTGGGGAGTATCCATGCTGTCTTATTCATCGATTGGGGTTAACAGTGCTTTTATGGAAATATCCTGTTCTTCATCCACCCTGTAAAAAAGGATACCGGGTGGCTTTATATCGTAGTCTTCTATATTGATCACCCAGGAGGACTCAAGCCGCAGGCCTTCCTCGGTCAGCTGAAGGGTCCCCTTAACTTCTATCTCCTTAGAAACTCCGTGAATGGTAAAGGTACCCCTGGCTATGGCCGGTTGCGGTTGCCGGGACTGCATGTCAAAATCGGAGACCAACTCTCCGTAAAATTCAGCAAAAGGATAGCTGTCGGTTTCAAGTGTCTTCCGCATATCTTTGTCCCTTTTACCGATTCCGGTTTCAATGGTGGTAAGATCAACGTAAAAATCGACGACAGAAGTGTTGAGGTTGATCTTGCCGACAAGGTGCCGGGAAGTTCCGGTAAAGGAGTGCAAAGGTACTTCAGACTTGAACTCGACATGACCTGTTTCGGTTTTGAAAGACTGCCCGAATAGAGGCAGTACGGCTAACACCAGAATTAAAAATGAAGAAGCCATAACCCGTACCAGGCTTGCCGCTTTAGTTATTCGGTGCACCATCATTGATCCACTGCTTTATCAGGTTGATCTCTTCTGTTGAAAGGGGAGTACCGTTAAGCGGCATACGTTGTCCCACCGTAGGCCCGCTTTCAATCTTATCGACGATAGGGCTGCCATTGGCATTGCCGGGCTGAATGATCAATATGCCATACTGGTCACCTTCACTGTTAATTACATTGTCATAGCCATCCAGACGTACACCACTCTGCCTGGTTCCTATATGGCATCCTCCGCCGCCGCAGTTATCCGTCAAAATGACCTGCACATTGGAAAAAGTTGGTTCATCCGGGGTACTGTCGCCTCCGCCACCTCCGGTGCCTCCACCGCTTCCCGTACCGCCACCCGAATCCATTCCGGTTGAACATGCCGTAAATATAAAGGAGGCCGTCAGCAGAAGTACGGTCGTAAAGTTCATTGATCGGATTTTTACCGTTGCATTGTACATACCAAAGGATTTAAATGCTTTATTTGTTTTACATCAAACAATTTAAAATCAATATATAATTTAGCTTAAGCTAATAAAAATATTTTGCGGATTAATTTTTTGTAAGTCTGAGTTCTTTCGTTTAGAATCTGTAGTGTTAGATCGGAATAAATCCAATAGGTTACATGAGATGCCTTCAAAAGTTCATTCAAAGAAATTGCTCAGGGAATACATCGAAAGCGACAACCTGAAACTTCATTGCAGTATGGTTGCTGTTGCGATGCAAGCGTATGCTAAAGCACTGCAATTGGGAGATGAAGAGACGGAGCGGTGGTGGACAGCCGGACTGTTACACGATTTGGATTGGGAGAGGTATCCGGATGAGCATCCTGACATGGCTGTAGAACAAATCCTTCCTGAAAAAGGCTACGGCGAAGAAATCATAGAGGCAGTAAAGGCCCATGCCCCGGATCGAACGGGGAAACAGCCAGAAAAAGCGATAGAGAGGTACCTTTTTGCGTGCGACGAGCTTTCGGGTTTCATGTATGCGGTATCCCTTATGCGTCCCAACGGCTTTTCGGATATGAAGGTCAAATCCGTTACAAAGAAGCTGAAAGACAAGCGGTTTGCTGAAAACGTATCCAGGGAAGATATTCGCAAGGGAGCCGAACTGATCGGTAAAGAACTCTATGAACACATCGCTTTTCTTATAGAAGTATTCAAAAAGAATCCTCCTGCTGACGTAACTAATGGGGTATAGTTGCGTAGATGCTTGAGTAAATCATCCGGACCCGAATCGTACCAAATTGAGATTGAAATCTTATACATATTATCTGCTTTCGCCGGCCCTGCTCATTGCCTTGTTTGCCCAGCTTTCATTGGCAGCGACCACCTCAGAAGTATGTAAACCAGCAGATTTGCGAACAGAGTGTTCTACTGAAAAACCCTATATGACAAGGGAATTCACCCTCGATGGACCCGGGGTGCTTAAAGCTTTTACGGTTACCGGCGATATCGAGGTAACAAGCGTTATGAATTCTCAGAAGGTACGGGTTGAGCTGTATGTAGATCGCGGATACGCTTTTTGGTCAAACAGCAAGAACATCGACAACTACCGGATCACAATGATTCAGAAAGGCAACGAGGTAGTTGCCTCGGTAGAGCGCAAGAGTAAAGAGACGGGCTTCTTCAGTGATCAGATGAAGTTTTCCTATAAGATCTATGTACCGGTTTCACTATCTACCGAACTGAAGACTTCGGGCGGACATATCACTATCAAGGGTCTTGAAGGAGACCAGCTGGCAAAATCGAATGCCGGTAATATTGAGATTGACAATGTTAAGGGATCAATCGGTGCCTATACTTCGGGCGGTAATATTGAGGTTTTTTCCAGCCGTGGAACTATATTTGCCCATACCAGTGGAGGCAATATTTCCATAGACGAAAGCATGGGAGAGCTGCGGCTCAAGTCTCAGGGAGGCCGTATAACTGCGGGACGTATTTCAGGCTCTATGGTTGCCAGAGTACAAGGCGGCGATATTAAAGCCCACTTTGTACATGTAGGGCAGGGCATAAGCCTGGAGACATCGGCCGGAGATATCTTTCTTGAGCTCCCGCAAGCGCCCGGTTATGACCTTGTGATGAGAGGGACCGACATCACCATACCTTCTAGGATGTACTTTGAGGGCACACGGAATAGGCAAAAGGTGGAAGGCAAACTTGAAGAAGGGGGCGCCCCCATCAACCTTACAACCAACGCCGGGAAGATCGCACTGAAAATAAACGGATAAGCTATTGGCTAAGGGTACGACATATTGGGGCATGATTAAGAGAGGTGGATGGAGTATGCTCGTCATACTTTTTATTCTCTTTCCATTTTCTGTGTGGGGACAGTTCTCAGATAGCCTGATTACTCTAAGCCGTTCGGAGCTTTCACTGCAGGACCAGACAATCTATATCACCGATAGCTGGAGCTATCACGGTGGAGATGATCTCAACTGGGCCGCAAAAGATTTTGAGGAGGACTCCAGCTGGCAGGAGATCAGTACAAAACTCGATCCCTCCGAATATCCCTTTATTGAATGGGACGGAATAGGATGGTTTCGCACTTCAATCAAAGTAGACTACAGCCTGGTTGACTATCCGCTTGCTTTGCTGATAGAGCAGCATAACGGGGCTTCCGAGATATATCTGGACGGGGAGCTGTTATACCGGCTGGGGCAAGTCTCATTTTTCGAAGAAGACTTTGTTCCATACAGGGATTTTCGGCCACGCCCGATCGTTTTTTCCGATACTCTTGAACATGTTCTGGCGGTTAGGTATGCCAATCATGATGCGGAGACATTCAACTCCTATGGCTTTAACGCCGGTTTTCGGTTTCTTATAGGAGATCTCAGCTACCATATCGCCTCGACTATTGAACAGACTACCAGCATTCCCTGGGCCCAGATGTTTTATTCCGGAATACTGCTGGCGTTCACGGTCATTCACTTTTTATTGTATGCATTCTACCCGGCAGAAAAAAAGAACCTATACTTCGCACTTTTTGCTGGTTTCCTGGTACTGTTGACCTATACATTGGTAAAGACGGTCTATGTAGATTCCCCCTTGATGGGAATCACCTACTTCCGGCTGTCACTGATCGCATTGCTGCTTACGATAGTATATGCGGTCCGCTTTACGTACAGTTTATTCTACAGCAAGACTCCTGTCCAGTTCTGGGGCTTTATGGCCGTAGGCGTGGGCTTGGCTATTGCCACATGGTACAATGCCTCCGGGGTGGGCGTATACAGGGATTTCTTTGTCCTGATAGCGATTCTTGAGATTTTCAGGGTGTTGGTCATTTCTTTTTTCAAGCGAAAAGAAGGAATTTGGATAGTGGGCCTGGGGCTTTCGGGTTTCGCCGCCGGAGTTATGTTTACCATCTTGTCCAATATGGATATGATCTCGGCAGATCCCGTATTGGGTAATCTGTATGGCTCTCTGGTACTCATTTTTGCCATGTCGGTATACCTTTCAAGAGGTTTTGCTAAAACGCATAAGAGACTGGAATACAAGTTGTTAGAAGTCAAGCATTTGTCTGAACGATCGCTGGAACAGGAGCGGATAAACAAAGAAAAAGAGATCGAGCGGAAGCTGCTCGAAGCCGAGAACAAACGGAAGTCGAACGAACTGGAAGAGGCCCGGGCACTGCAACTTTCTATGCTTCCCAAGCAAATTCCCAAAAGCAAGTACTGGGATATCTCTGTTTTTATGGAAACCGCCCAGGAAGTTGGGGGTGACTATTATGATTTCAATATTTCAAAAAATGGCGAGATGACCCTTGCTATAGGTGATGCAACGGGCCACGGTATGAAAGCAGGTATCATGGTAGCTACCGCCAAGAGTTACTTTCACACCCTGGCCAGCGACAACGATTTGCTGGGCATACTCAAACGTATGTCATCAGGTATCCGGAATATGGATCTCAAAATGATGTATATGGGCCTTATGCTACTCAAATGCAAAGGCCATACCGTACATTTTACGTCTGCGGGCATGCCTCCGGCCTTGCTTTACAAAAAAGAAGAGGATGCAGTATCGACGCTTTTGCTGAAAGGCATGCCGCTTGGAACCAAAGTAGAGTATCCATATCAGGAGGATTCCCTGAATATGGAAGAGGGGGATACCTTGCTGCTGATGAGCGACGGCTTGATGGAGCTTTTCAATGAAGAGCGAGAATTGCTCGGCCTTTCCAGGATTGAACGGACCTTTAAGGAAGTGGCGGACTCCTCAGCCTCAGACATCATGTCCCAGATAACACGGCTTATTGATAAATGGGCAGGGGGCAAAGCTCATGAGGATGATATTACCATCATGATTTTAAAAGCAAAAAAAACTGCTGATGCGTAACTTAGCGAGAAGCGCATCGTATGTAGGCATTGTGTAAATTAAGATAAACATGCTAAGAAAGTCTCTGTTACATATCCTTCTGCTACTGCTATTCAGCTCGTCGGTCGCCCTGGCTCAAAGTGGTGATGAAGAAGAGGAAGACCCCTTCAGAAATGATCCCTTTTTCTCAAAGCCGTTTAAAGAACTTTTAAAGAGGCCGGATACCGATTCTTCTTCGGACAGGAACTGGGATGAAGACGATGAAGATGTCTACCACTACCTGGGACGCATGAATGAGGAAGGCCTTGATTTTGGCGGAGCCCTCGAGTCCGGCCCTTACAGCTCACCCGCGCTTTACTCCCAGTACCCAAGCTTGCCGATGGT
The DNA here is from genome assembly GCA_964457025.1 of uncultured Balneolaceae bacterium. GTDB lineage: Bacteria > Bacteroidota > Rhodothermia > Balneolales > Balneolaceae > CAYWDK01. The sequence continues at coordinate 21,597 of CAYWDK010000001.1, forward strand.
TCACTTTAACCGTGTTGACGGTCTCTTTCTGGGTATCCGTAAAGAACGGATGCAGTGGTATGAAAGCGACTGGATCTTCGATATCCCGAACATCCGTCCGCACGGTATGCTCGGATATTCCTTCGGCCAGGACGAATGGCAATACGGTATAGGAGTTGAAAAGTACATAGGTCGCCGACAGCGCATCATCATCGGGGGTGAATACCACAGTGCAACCTCTACCAATGACTACTGGAGGGTCGGGCTTACTGAAACCAGCCTTACTTCTTTCTTCGCAGGCTATGACTATCTTGACTATTATAAACAGACCGGATGGGGTTCATACCTTCTGTTCCGCACACGGCGGCTTGTAGAGGCAGGGGTAGCTTACAGCAGTTCCCGCTTCAACAGCCTGAGTGAAAGTACAGATTGGGCGCTCTTCGGTTCTGGCGACCGTTACAGGCCCAATCCTCCCGTAGAAATTATCAACGGGGCTCCTGTCGACACGCTCGATATATCTGCGCTGACATTTTCAGCTGCCTTCAATCCCAAAAGGCTCGTTATCGCTCCCTATTTTACTTTCTCTGTACGAGGAGAGGTAGAGTTGGCAAGTAAAGATTTCGGCACTTCCGACTACACCTATAATAAATTCATTGGTGAAATTGTCACTTTCTTCAATTTCGAACGTGGCGGTCTGCTGAAACACCGGCTAAGAATCGGCTCGATTACTGGACAGGCCCCTTTCTTCAAATCTTTCCAGCTTGGAGGAGTCGGCTCTTTACGGGCTCTGCCGTATAAATCGTTGCCCGAGAACCAGCTCGGCGGTAACCAAATGATATTGAGCAATACCGAAATTCAATTCGGGAATCCGGATTGGGGGACGGACGAGTGGATTGATTTCGATGATTTCTTTCTTACCTTTTTCCTGGATTCCGGCTGGTCGAATTATGATGCTGATCTGGAGCCGGATGGAGTACCCTCCAAACTTCTTTCAGGCTTTGCATTTTCAGAACTGAAGCACAATGCCGGTGTAGGCATTGGAAGTAGCTCCATTCGTTTTGAACTGGCCTGGGATCTAAACAATACGGGCAGGGCACCTGTATTCTGGATTCGTTTTAATCCCACTTTCTGACTGAAGAGTTTTCAGTCCTAATTAAAAAGCCTCCAGCCGTATCAGGGTCTGGAGGCTTTTCTTTAGGGCATTTGGTGCTTTGTGAAGCATCCAAATTTGTTGCTCTTCCAAAGGCCTAGTACGGTAGCATCATCAAAAGGTTACAAAAGAACTAAAATAAGCCCATTCTCGTTATTTAATCTGTTTATAAAGCAGTGAAGCTACTATATTGTGGCAAACAACTTCATAACCAAACACACATATGTTCAGATCAGGAAACCCTACACTTAGCGAGTCTTTATTCAAACAGGCCGGGACACAACTGGCTCCCGGTGAATCCATGACGGTAAGCGGTGCCGCCAATAAAGTCGGCATTCTGTTTCTCATACTTTTGCTTGGTGCATCTATCAGCTGGGCTCAGCCCAGTCCGCTCTTCATTTGGGGAGGAGCGATAGGAGGATTTATTGTTGCACTGGTAACCATTTTTAAGAAAGAATGGTCACCTGTTACGGCACCCATCTATGCGGGGCTGGAAGGACTCTTTTTAGGTGCCATTTCCATGATGTATGCAAACCTTTATGACGGCATCGTATTTAATGCCGTACTCCTTACTTTCGGCGTATTTGCCGCTATGTTCATAACCTACCGTTCAGGGCTTATCAATGTAACCCACAAGTTCAGGATGGGAGTCATAGCCGCAACCGGCGGAATTTTCCTGGTATATCTCGCGACCATCGTTTTGGGATTCTTTGGAATCAACGTAAGCCTTGTTACAGGCAGCGGGATGTGGGGCATCGGATTCAGCTTGCTGGTAGTGGTTATTGCCGCCTTGAACCTCGTACTTGATTTCGACCTGATCGATAAAGGAGCCGAAGCAGGAGCCCCCAAGTACTTCGAATGGTATACGGCCTTCGGCCTGATTATTACTCTGGTATGGCTTTACCTTGAAATGCTTCGCCTGCTTGCTAAATTACAACGCAGATAGTTACCAGTAAACAAACCATCTATATACCCTGACCGCTTTTGAATCTGAAAAAATACATAGCGCTGGATATTACAGAAGTAATAGTGGGCGCCATCATATTGGTGTTTATCGGGGGACTGGTAGGCGGATCCAGGCTTTCAAGGCTGAGTAATTCCAAAGCAATTTACTCGCAGGAGCCGGTCGGTATCTATCTAAAGGAAAGTAAAAACCTGGAAGAGCTCAGTACGATGCTGGCAGATTCGGGCCTGGTGGACAGCCGAAGTGAGCTGATGTGGGCTGGTAAATTACTCGGTTGGCGCAACTTTAATCCCGGCCATTATGAAATCGACGGGGGCTATTCTTATGATGTATTCCTTTCAAGGCTGGCAAGAGGCATACAGGATCCCGTTGAAATTACCATCCTTCCGGGACAGTCAGAAGAACGCATAGCGGCATCACTTACCGCATCTATGGAGTTCGATTCACTGGCGCTCTATAGCACGCTTTCAGATTCTTCTTTTCTTCAGGAAATCGGAGTCCAGAGAGAGAAACTGATAGGCCGGCTGTTTCCCAATACGTACTCTATTTATTGGACATCATCGCCTGAAGCTGCTATCAAGAGGATTCTGAAGGAGTTTGATAAAGCGGTTTATGAAAACTATAAACAACGTTTTGAAGAGCTGGACCGCTCGGTCAACGAGATTGTAACCCTTGCCTCCATTATAGAGTGGGAAGCGACCCATGAAGAGGAGAAGGCAACCATCAGCGGACTGTATTGGAATCGTCTGCGAAGAGGAATGAGGCTTCAGGCCGATCCGACGGTAAACTTTGCCATTAACGAGAGGAGGAGGCTGTTATACCGTGATTATGAGGTTGACCATCCCTATAACACCTACAAGTATCGGGGTCTTCCTCCGGGACCCATTACCAATCCCAGTCTGAGTTCTATAGAAGCGGCACTGTTTCCTGCCGACCATGACTATCTTTATATGGTTGCCAGTCCCGAGGGGTACCACGTCTTTTCGGAAACCTTTGAGGAACACAAGGAGCAGAGTGAAAAATGGAGGCAGTGGCTGCGGGAGCAGTACCGGATCAAGCGTCAGAAAGAGACCGAGAACTCAGACGATGTAAGCAGCTGAAAGTTTATACTCCCGAATTTCAGTATTCCGCAGGCTGAACTCCCTGGTCTGATATTTTAAAGATTTTCACCTGTTGATTGATGTGCCGCCCTCCGAAACCGATATTCCCTATAATGCCCTGATAGACGGGCTGTGTTCGTAAGGCGTCTTTAAGCAGTACGGGATTTTCAACTCTTTCCAGCGTATTCAGTAAAAAACTAGCAGCATCATAACCAATCATGGCAAAGCGATTCGGCTCTATGCCAAACCGGTTGCTGTAAGAAGTGTTGAACTGTTCCACGCGGTCACTTCTGCTGTTGATATAATAGCTTTCGGAAAAATAGATGGTACGGTCTTCAACTCGATTTTCAGGTATTTGCGTGGCTCCCCATTCCTGTGAACCCATCACCACTATATCGCTGTTCATCGCCTCCAGATCGATCAAAAGCAGGTCGATAAGGGTAGGGGCCGCCTGGCCGGTAAAGGGAGCGTACAACCCCTCTACACGATGATAATTAAGGGAGTCTATCAGCGTAGAGTCAGAAGTAAAGTATTTGGTATAGCCGGTTACCTCATATCCTTCCGATTCCAGGTCCTCCACAAAAAAATAAGCTACTTTAGCTCCCAGCTTTTCCGCTTCATCACGGAAGGCAAATGCGGAAGCAGCGCCCAGTGAATTTCTTTCCCCCAAAACGGCAAGGGTGTCCATACCCAGTCTTTGAACTGCAAAACGAGCCATCTCCCGTCCGTGCGAACTGAATGTCGGGTTTGCCTGATAAACGTATGGGTTATCAAGATTCAAAGTATCAGAATTCGCAAGCGGAGCAAGCATAGGTATCTGGTATTGCTCGGCCATGGCTGCCATGGGCTTGGCCGCTTCGGAGAAAAGCGGGCCCAGCACGGCATCCACCTGGTAATTCCAGGCAAGGTCGGTCATTAAATGTCCAATATTGGTTTCTTCCCCCTTGGAGTCTTTGTACCGGATAAATGCCTTCTTATTGGCATTGCGTTGATTAAACTCTTCAGCTGCCAGTATATATCCGTTATATAATCCCTGAGAGATCGGAAACTCCTGATCTCCGGGACTGTATTGCGGGAGCACAGCGCCGATGTTATAAAGAATGCCTTCAGGTGCCTGCAGGCGCGGCCCAAAAGCTATTCGTGTGGCATAGCTCAAAGAATCGGCAAGCATTTGTCTGATCTCCATCATGCCCGAGGGGTTGAATCCGCCCGAAAGGGATTTCTGAAGCTGTTCCACCAAGGTTCCTGCGGTTTCATAGTCAACCTTTCCCAGGGCCGAATGAATAAGGTCGAACTTAATCTGGGGTTCCGAAACGTTCTGAAAGGCATCTTTGCGCTGATTGAGGGTAAGGTAATTCAGGATGTCGTCATAGAACCTCATCCCGTCACGGACCAAAGAATTGCGGGCGCCGGAAGTGGAAAGGGAGTGAAGCTTCTCAAGTGCATTACCGAATTGTTTGAGCTGAAAGTCTGTAAGGGCAGAGACATAAACGGCTTCCGGATAGACCTCTTCTCCCGCCTCTTCTGTTATTTGACTGAGCGCACTTTTAGCCATCAGATACCGCCCGAGGTTAAAATAACTCTTGCCTTCAAAAAGCTGCGCTTCGGGAGTATCCAATTGTGAAAAAACGGCAAGAGCTTCTTCGTATTCCTCCTGTTCAAAATACTGCAGTCCCTCTTCAAAATCCTGGGCGGCTGCCGGTATACTGATGCAGTAAAGAAAAAAGCTAATTAAAAGAAAATGCTTATTGAAAAGGGCTCTCATATTGTCATCTATATTTTTTTAGGGATACCTGATTGAGTTTAACAGGCTAGATACAAAAATGTTCTAAAAATTATTCCCATTCAATAGTAGCCGGCGGCTTTGAGCTGATATCGTAGGCAACGCGGTTGATTCCCCGAACTTCATTGATGATGCGATTTGAAACCCTGGCAAGAAAGGGGTGGGGGAGATGCGCCCAATCGGCTGTCATGCCATCCACACTTGTTACAGCCCTTAAGGCTGCGGTAAATTCATAGGTCCGTTCATCGCCCATTACTCCGACACTCTGAACGGGTAACAGTACAACCAGGGCTTGCCAAACTTTGTCATATAACTCCTGTTCTCGCAGCTCGGATATAAAAATGTCATCGGCCTCGCGAAGGATGTCCAGTTTTTCTTTAGTAACATCGGAAATAATTCGAATGCCGAGGCCCGGTCCCGGGAAAGGGTGCCTGCTAATAAAATGATCTGGAATTCCAAGCTTTCGCCCTACATTGCGGACCTCATCCTTGAAAAGCTCGCGCACCGGTTCTACCAGCTTGAGGTTCATCTCCTCAGGCAATCCGCCAACATTATGGTGGGATTTTATGGTAGCCGAAGGCCCCTTGAATGAGATGCTTTCAATGACATCCGGATAGAGGGTGCCCTGTGCCAGGTATTTGAAGGAAGAGTCATGATCTACAGCTTCATCAAAAACCTCGATAAACGTATTGCCGATAATCTTGCGCTTCTCTTCGGGATCGAAAACACCCTTAAGCTTTGTAAGGAATTTTTCGCTGGCATCGATTCCCTTAACCGGAAGGTTCAGCTCTTTTTTATAGACATCGAGCACATTCCGAAATTCGTTTTTGCGAAGCAGCCCGTTGTCAACAAAGATACACTGCAGCTGGTCACTGATAGCCCGGTGAACAAGCGTAGCTACCACTGTTGAATCCACTCCACCGGATAGGGCACATAATACCCGGTCGTCACCTACCTGCTCCCGGATTTCACTAACCGTTGATTCAATAAACGACTCCGCCGTCCAGCTGCTTTCCAGCCGGCAGATATTGCGGATAAAATTTTCAAGAATCTGTTTACCATAGACGGTATGAACTACTTCCGGGTGAAACTGGACACCATAAACGGCACGTTCTTTATGTCGTACGGCCGCGACGTGGGCATTGTCGGTATGCCCGATCACCTCAAAACTGCTGTCGAGTTCTTTGATATGATCGCCGTGACTCATCCAAACAATAGACTCCTGCGGGATGTTGCTGAACAGGTCTTTGTCACTGTCAACAATAAGTTCGGAGCGGCCGAACTCACGCCTTTCGGCTTTTTCCACACTACCCGGAATCGCGTTGTGGGCCAGCAGCTGAAGGCCGTAACAAACGCCTAAGATGGGTACTTCCCATTGATAGATATGCTTGTTAAGCCCCGGCGCATCCTCGTCATTTACGCTCTTCGGGCCACCGGACAGTACAATCCCGCGGGGCGGCCGGCTGTCAAAATCGGTTAAATCTTTATTGAAAGGATGGATCTCGCAGTAAACATCAAACTCCCGGATCCGGCGTGCGATCAACTGGGTATATTGGGAACCATAATCAAGGATCAGAATCCACTCTTCGGGACGATGTTGCATGAGAAGCTGTTCTTAAAAAGTATTGCTATAGCGCAGGTGCTAAATTATGTGGTTATACCTTCATAGTCTTCGGCCGACATCAGTTCATCCAGCTGGGAAGGGTCGGACATCTCAAGCTTGATCATCCAGCCATCACCGTACGGATCATCATTAACCAGTTCCGGCTCATCCTCGAGCTTGTCATTTACTTCAGAAATGGTGCCTGATACGGGGGCATAAAGATCGGATACGGTTTTGACTGCTTCGACGGTACCGAAAGGCTCATCTTTGTCGCATTCGTATCCCACCTCTTCCAGTTCCACAAAAACGATATCTCCCAGCTCACCCTGAGCGAAATCTGTTACCCCTATGGTTGCGGTGCCATCGCCGTTATCGCGAATCCATTCGTGTTCGCGTGTATATTTTAGATCCTTGGGATTGCTCATATCAGCTCAATCATTTTCGGGTTTATATTTAAATTCGTTCTCGAGGTATTTGGTGTTAAATGTCCCTTTCTGGAAGTTCTCGTCATCCATCAACTGCAGGTGGTAGGGGATGGTAGTCTTGATTCCCTCCACAACAAATTCGGAAAGGGCCCTGCGCATTCTATTGATTGCTTCCTTACGGGTGGGAGCACTTACAATGAGCTTGGCTATCATCGAATCGTAGTGAGGCGGAATACGATAGCCTGCATAGGCGTGGGTATCGACACGTACACTATGCCCGCCCGGAAGATGAAATACGGTTATTGTCCCTGCCGATGGCCTGAAGTTGTGTGCCGGGTCTTCGGCATTGATGCGGCATTCGATAGCGTGTCCACGCATCTTGAGAGGCTTGTCTTCCAGTTTCATACCGGCAGCGACCTTTATCTGTTCTTCAACCAGGTCGTAATTGGTTATTTCTTCGGTTACGGGATGTTCCACCTGTATACGAGTGTTCATCTCCATAAAGTAGAAGTTGAGGTCGTCATCAACCAGAAACTCAACCGTGCCGGCCCCTTCATAATTGACCGATTTGGCCGCATCGACGGCCGCATCGCCCATCGCCTTCCTGAGTTCGGGCGTCATAAGAGGGGAGGGCGCCTCTTCCAGCACTTTTTGGTGGCGGCGCTGCAGCGAGCAGTCTCGTTCACCCAGATGAATGGCATTGCCGTGCTGGTCGGCCAGCACCTGTATCTCCACATGGTGTGGGTTGGTTACAAACTTTTCGATATAGACAGCGGGATTGTTGAATGCGGTCTCAGCTTCGCTTCGGCAAGTATCCCAGGCCTGTTTGAGCTTGCCTTCTTCCTGTACGATGCGCATACCTCTTCCGCCTCCGCCGGCCGAAGCCTTGATGATAAGGGGATAACCGATATCGGCACAGATTTCCTTGGCTTCTTCGTAGGAATCCACTTCCCCGTCACTGCCGGGCACTACCGGGACGCCATTGTTGATCATGGTATCCTTGGCGACGGCCTTGTCACCCATCTTTGCTATCATCTCAGGCGAGGGACCGATAAATTTTATGTCATGCTCCGAGCAGATACGGGAAAACTCGGCGTTTTCGGAAAGAAAACCGTATCCGGGATGGATGGCCTCGGCATTGGTTATTTCGGCCGCAGCCATAATACTGGGGATCTTCAGGTAGCTCTCCCTGCTGGGAGGGGGACCGATACAGACAGCCTCGTCGGCAAATTTGACGTGAAGGCTATCTTCGTCGGCTGTAGAGTAGACGGCTACCGTACTGATACCCATCTCTTTACATGTTCTGATGACACGGAGTGCAATTTCGCCGCGGTTGGCGATAAGGATTTTTTTAAACATGGACTAGGATAAACTTAACCTATAACAAATAGAGGTTGATCAAATTCTACGGCTTCGGCATTTTCGACCAGGATCTTTTTCACCTCGCCGGAAAACTCCGATTCGATTTCATTCATAATCTTCATCGCTTCAACGATGCAAAGGGTCTGGCCTTTCTCAACCTGGTCGCCGACCGAAACAAAGGCATCGGAATCAGGGGAGGGGGAACGGTAAAAGGTGCCGACAATAGGAGATTTAACCACATTGCCGGAAGGCTGTTCGTCACCACTTTCGGAGGATTGATCCGTGTCCGAGGATGAAGCAGCCTGGCCTTGCGCCGGCTGTTGCGGCTGAGGAGCGGCTTGGGGAGATGCCGGCATCTGGTACTGCACGGGAGCGGCAGAGCCTTGAACCACGTCGGCCGTTTTCTTTACCTTGATTTTAAAGTCGCCTTCCTCGATAGTCACTTGGTTTACTTCGCTTTCGGCGATCATATCGAGAATCTTTTTAATTTCTTTTAAATCCATGATAGAGGTTAGTTTGATTTTACTCGTTCAATATACTCCGATGTACGGGTGTCAACTTTAATCTCTTCGCCTTCGTTGATGAAGAGGGGTACTTGCACCACAGCGCCCGACTCCAGCGTGGCCGGTTTACTGCCACCCTGCGCAGTGTCGCCACGAACGCCCGGATCGGTCTTGGCCACCTTGGCCGTAATGTGATCGGGCGGCTCGGCATAGAGAATGCGGTCATTATCCACATCTATGACCAGCGTACAAATCTGTCCGTCTGAGATAAACTCCGGCTTTTCAATACTCGACTTGTTCACAGGCACCTGTTCATAAGTTTCCTGGTGCATGAAAAAGAAGAGGTCGCCTTCGGAATAGAGAAACTGGTAGGGGTGACGTTCCACACGGACTTCCATGAGGTTTTCGCCCGAACGAAAAGTCTTTTCAATAGTCTTTTCATTCACTACACCCTTAAGCTTGGTGCGTATAAAGGCACCGCCTTTGCCGGGTTTAACGTGTTGGTAATCAACAATCGAGTAGAGTTCGTCATCTACATCGAGAACCATACCTGTACGAAAATCGGAAGTCGAAATCTTTCCCATAAATTTTTAAATCCTTCAAATTTAGTTGGTCAAAAATAGCATGAGTGCTTAAGGATAACAAGCGCTAAATCAGGCCCAGACCAGACAGTAAATTATAAAGGATGGCAAGCGGAGCGATCACCTTAATGAAAAACGGCCAAACCTTGGCAAATACGCTCTGCATCACGGAAGGATAGCCCGATTCCATTTCTGCGAGCGCATTGTTCGTTTTCCAGTAATAGCCCAGGAAAATGCAAATCAAGAATCCGCCGAGTGGCAAACCTACCTCATTAAATATGGTCACAAAGAGTCCGATAAGGGAAGTATCGAAACAGATTATGAGAGAGATGATGAGGATGCCGCCACCGATCAGTTTGGCAGCCTGCTTTCGCTCGAAGCCGTGCTCGTCAATGGCGTAAGAGACCGGCACCTCAAGCAATGAAATGGTGGAGGTAAGCGCAGCAATACTCAACAGCATAAAGAAAGCCACCCCGAAGATGAGGCCGAGAAGCCCTCCAAGTTCATGAAAAAGCTCCGGCAACACCTGGAATATCAGAGCCGTACTTGCCAGCAGGTTGCCGTCGGCATCAAATATTGCCACACCCTGCGCCTGTGCCATATACATGGTCGGAATAATGAGGAGTCCGGCAAGGAACGCTATAAAGGTATCGGTGAGAGTTACATAGGCGGCCGCTTCCGGTATATTTTCTTTTTTGCTGAGATAGGAACCGTAGGTTATCAGTGCTCCCATACCCAGGGAAAGGGAGAAGAAGGCCTGACCCATTGCGGAGAAAATAAGGCTGGCATTCACCTTTGAGAAGTCGGGGAACAGATATACCTCAAGGCCGACTCCTGCACCTGGCTGCATTACCACATAGCCGATCATGATGACCAGGATGCCAAGCAGCAGGGGCATCATAAATTTGGTTGCCCGTTCAATACCATCGCTGACACCGCCCAGAATGATAGAAACCGTCGCAATCATGAAGAGAACGGCAAAAACGGCATTAATAGGGCCGTTACTGGTGTCGGATATCCATACAGCCCAGTCGTTCATTCCCAGGTAAAAGAAGATTTCTTCAAACACATAGCTCACGGTCCAGCCGGCTATAACGGTGTAGAATGCAAGAATCATCACTCCGCAAAGGATGCCCCACATACCGATCATCGAATACATAAGCTTGTTGTCGCCGAGCGCCTTAAATGCACCGACAGGATTCTTCCCGGTCTTTCGTCCCATCGTTATCTCGGCAACCATCACGGGAAAACCGATGGCGAACGCACATAAAAGATATATAAAGAGAAATGCGGCGCCTCCATTGGAAGCTACCTGGGTAGGGAAGCCCCAGATGTTACCGAGGCCGACAGCCGACCCTGCAGCTGCCAATATAAACCCCAGTTTTGAGTTCCAACTTCCGCGTGTAGTAGTATCCGGTCCAGCCAAAGAGAGCTCCTTTCAGTCTAACTAAATAATGCTGTTTTTGTGTTTTGCACTAAAATGTAAGGTGTACGGATCACTTACAAATAGTAAATTCGGAAAAATATGTTAAGGATAAGAGAATAATCCAACACGATTTTAGGATATCATGCTACCAGGCTCAGCATCGGTAGAGACAAAGCGCAAGCCGCCATCCTCTTCTTCCGCCATCAGGATCATCCCGTTGCTTTCCACTCCCATCAGAGCTTTGGGTGCAAGATTGGCCACCACACACACTTTTTGGCCCACCAGCTCCTCAGGCTTATAGAATTCGGCAATGCCTGAAACAATGGTACGTTCTTCGATACCGATATCAACAGTAAGCTTCAGAAGCTTGTCGGCCTTTTCTATGGCTTCCGCGGCAGTGACCTCTCCGGCACGGATGTCGATCTTGGTGAAATCGCCGAACTGGATCTCATCCTTCAGGGGTTCGAAATCATGATCGGTAGTGGCCGCTTTTGACTTTTCTTTTAGCTTGTTCAGTTGTTCTTCCACAATTTCATCCTCAATTTTTTCAAAAAGTATTTCTCCTTTATTTATGACTGCACCGGCCTCAAGCATGGAACCGGAAACTTCGCCCCAGCTGAATTTTTCATTCAACCCTAATTGACTTCTCAGTTCTTCCATTTTATTCGGAAGAACCGGATCAAATAGGGAAGAGAGAGCCGCTGAAATCTGCAGGCAGACGTGCAGGGTATTCCCGCATTTTTCCATATCGCTTTTTCGGCTTTGCCACGGCTCCATGTCGGTAAAGTACTTGTTGCCGACCCTGGCAAGATTCATTGTCTCGGCAATGGCTTCCCGCAGCCGAAACTTTTCGTAATTCTCTTCGATCTTTTTTTTCTGGACCTCGATTTGAGCAAGAGCCTCCTTGTCTTCTTCGGAAGGGTTCACCAACTCGGGTATCTTGCCGTCAAAATAGTTGTCGGTAAATGAAGTGGTCCTGAAGATGAAGTTTCCCAGCACGTCGGCCAGTTCGCTGTTTACCTTACCCTGGAAATCGGTCCATGAGAAGTCGGCGTCTTTTGTTTCGGGGATGATGGTGCCGAGCACATAGCGTAGCAGGTCGGGCTCAAAGTCTTCGAGATATTCATGCAACCAGACCGCCCATCCACGGGAGGTGGAAAATTTTTTGCCTTCCAGGTTTAAAAACTCGTTGGCAGGGACGTTCTCAGGCAGCACATAGTTCCCATGAAGCATCAACAGCATGGGAAAGATGATGCAATGAAATACGATATTGTCTTTTCCTATGAAATGGAGCAGTTCGGTATCTTCATCCTGCCAGTATTTTTTCCAGAGGTCCGGATCTCCCTGCTGCTCGGCCCACTCCTTGGTTGAAGAGATATAACCGATGGGCGCATCGAACCAGACGTAGAGTACCTTGTCTTCAAAGCCATCTACGGGGACAGGTACACCCCAGGTCAAATCACGTGTCATGGCCCGGTCGCTTAGGCCATCGTTAAGCCAGCTCTTGACCTGGCCCATGACGTTGGGTTTCCAGTCGTCATGCTGCTTCAGCCACTCTTCCAGCTGAGGCTGGAACGTACCCATGGGCAGATAGAGATGGGTTGTCTTTTTCTTTACGGGGATGTTGCCCGTAATAGCACTCTTCGGGTCAATCAATTCGGTAGGAGAAAGGGAGGTCCCGCACTTTTCGCACTGGTCGCCGTAAGCTTCTTCGTATCCGCAATTCGGACAGGTGCCTTTTACATACCGATCCGGCAAGAACATCCCGGCTTCTTCATCAAAGAGTTGCTCCTCAGTTTTTTCGACAAAGACCTCTTTATCATAAAGTGTTTTAAAGAACTCCTTGGAAGTCTCATAATGAGTCGACGAGCTGGTCCGGCCGTAATAATCAAACGATATGCCGAAATCCTCGAAGATCTGCTTGTTGATGCCATGGAATTTGTCTACGATATCCTGTGGCGAAACGCCCTCTTTTTCTGCGGCCATTGTTACGGCAACGCCGTGTTCGTCCGAACCGCAAATAAATACGATGTCGTCTCCCTTCAATCTGCGGTAACGGACAAAGAGGTCTGGTGGCAGATAAGCACCGGCCAGGTGGCCGAGGTGTATGGGTCCGTTGGCATAGGGCAGTGCGGCAGTAACGAGAGTACGTTTAGACATGTATCGGTTTCTTTGATATTAAAAGCAGACGGCGAAAATAAAAGGATCAGCCGGAAAATAACAATAATGCATGAGGAAGGGTAAAGCGTATTTAGGTGTCCCAATATTTCTGAAGCAAACCGTAAAGTGAGATACCGGCCGCTACCGAAACGTTAAGGGAGTGCTTGTGACCGTATTGGGGTATCTCGATAAACTCATCAACCAGGTCCAGCAGGGATTCATCTACGCCTGTCACTTCATTCCCGAGCAGCAGGCAAATATCCCGGCTTTCGGGAAGCATAAAGTCAGGCAGAAGCGTACTATCTGTCGTCTGTTCCAAACCCAGCACATAATAACCTGCTTCTTTCATAGAGTTTAATTCTCCGGATATATCTTCAGTCTGTCTCCATGCCACATGTTTTTCGGCGCCGATCGCCGTCTTGGATATTTCCGGACGGGGAGGTGCCGGGGTAAATCCAGATATCACTATTTCCCCAATACCGAATGCATCGGCGCTCCTGAATGCCGCACCTACATTGTGCATACTTCTTACATCATGAAGAACCATCTTGACCCTGGATATTTGGCCCGGTGATTTTCGAGAGAGATTCCGGTCGAGAATCTCTTTGGTCGACATCTTTCGTGCTGACATAAAAAGCTTGCTTAACGGTTATGATTGTGCATATGTGGATGCCCAAGATATTAAATTTATAGTTGGTAAAAGAGTGAATTAGATGGTATTTTCTAATGCTCAATTGAAGCAGTAAATGTCAGCCCGGTGCTGACATTCTTTTTTGTAGGAAGTTGTGAATTTCAATTCAAACCGAAACTATCGTGGAAAAGAATTACCTCTCACGTGAAGGTTACGAGAAACTTGATAAAGAACTCAAAGACCTCAAGACCCGGGGACGCAAAGAAATCGCCGAAGAAATTGCAGAAGCCAGGGCCAAAGGGGACCTGAGCGAAAATGCTGAGTATGACGCTGCAAAGGAAGCCCAGGGTATGCTTGAGAAACGCATTGCCGAGCTCGAAAACGCACTAGCCAATGCACGCATTCTGGATGAAGAAGACATTAAAACAGACAAGGCCTATTTGCTCTCTACGGTCACGATATACAACCACAAAGTAGACCGCGAAGTCAAATATACGCTTGTCTCCAAGGATGAAGCTGATTTCAAGGAGAACAAAATTTCCGTAGAGTCTCCCATAGGCAAAGCCATTCTTGGAAGTGAGGTTGGCGAAGTTGTCGAGGTAGAGGTACCCGCCGGGAAACTTAAATTGGAAGTTAAAAAGATAGAACGATAGACCATGAATATAGCAGTAGTAGGAACAGGGTATGTGGGGTTGGTCTCGGGTACCTGTTTTGCCGACTCCGGCAACGACGTAGTGTGCGTAGATATTGACGAGAAGAAGGTTCAGCAGCTTCGCGAGGGCGTAATACCGATTTATGAGCCGGGCCTGAAGGCCATCTTCGACCGGTCGGTCCGCGAGGGACGCCTGAGCTTTACCACCGATCTGGAAGGGGCCGTCACCGACGCCGAACTGATCTTCCTGTGTCTGCCTACCCCTCCGGGCGCCGACGGGCAAGCCGACCTGAGCGCGGTCCTTAAAGTAGCCGAGCAACTGGGTGAGATGATTGAGGATTATAAGGTCATTGTCAACAAGAGTACCGTGCCGGTAGGAACCGCCGACCGCGTGCGAGCGGCTGTCGCCAAGAACGCCAAAACCGAATTTGACGTGGTTTCCAACCCGGAGTTCCTGCGTGAGGGCGCGGCCGTCGAAGATTTCATGAAGCCCGAGCGTGTGGTCATAGGCACCTCCAGCGAACGGGCTGCTGAAATCATGACCACCCTTTATGAACCCTTCGTGCGCAGCGGCAATCCCATCATCGTGATGGACGAGCGCAGCTCCGAGCTGACCAAATACGCCGCCAACGCCATGCTGGCGACCAAGATCACCTTCATGAACGAGATCGCCAATATCTGCGAGAAGCTGGGGGCCAATGTCGACAACGTGCGCCGCGGGGTGGGTACCGACTCACGCATCGGCAAGCGATTCCTGTTTGCCGGCATCGGCTACGGGGGCAGCTGTTTTCCCAAAGACGTGCAGGCCATCCATTATACCGCCGGGCAGGAGGGATACGACTTCCGGATCCTGGACTCGGTGATGAAAGTCAACAATGCCCAGAAGGTATCTATTGTCAAGAAGATGGAGGAGTATTTCGGCACCTCCGACTTTTCCGGCAAAACCTTCGGGATGTGGGGACTCTCATTCAAGCCCGAGACCGACGACGTGCGAGAGGCCCCGTCGTTGTATATTGCCGAAGAGCTGGTCAGCCGTGGTGCCAAGCTGCTCGCCTACGACCCGGAAGCCATCGAAACCTTCAAAGCCGCAACCTCGCAGCAGGTACTGGATAGCACCAAATTCGTAGCCAACCAGCAGGACGCCTTGGGCGATATTGATGCGCTGGTTATCTGCACCGAATGGAACGAGTTTCGTCGCCCGACCATCGATCGCTTCCAGGATCATATGAGGAAAGCCGTCATCTTTGACGGGCGAAATCTCTACGACCTGGAACGGGCCCGCAAGGCCGGCATAACTTATATCAGCGTAGGGCGCCCCAGTATAAATGTCTAAGAAAAGGGTACTCATAACAGGTGGGGCAGGCTTTCTCGGATCGCATCTCTGTGACCGTTTTCTGGAAGAGGGCTATCGTGTGATTTGTATGGATAACCTCTCTACCGGAGCCTATGAAAATATTACCCACTTGGAAGATCATCCCGATTTCAAATTTACAGAATACGACGTCACCAACTTTATTGAAGTAAAAGGGGATCTCGACCTCATTCTCCACTTCGCTTCTCCCGCATCCCCGGCTGATTACCTGGAAATGCCTATCCAAACACTGAAGGTAGGTTCTCTCGGAACCCATAAGGCCCTGGGAGTGGCCAAGGCAAAGCAGGCACGGTTCCTGCTGGCTTCAACCAGCGAGGTATATGGAGATCCGCTTGTGAACCCGCAAAAAGAAGATTATTGGGGCAATGTCAACCCCATCGGTTTCCGCGGGGTGTATGATGAAGCGAAACGTTTTGCTGAAGCTATGACGATGGCATACCACCGTTTCCACGGCGTTGACACCCGTATCGTTCGGATATTCAATACCTACGGGCCGCGGATGCGAATCAACGACGGGCGGGCCGTCCCTACCTTTATGGACCAGGCATTGCGAGGAGCAGACATTACGGTTTACGGTGACGGTTCACAAACCCGTTCTTTTTGTTATGTCGATGATCTTATAGAGGGCATATGGAGGCTGACACAGTCGGATCATATACTACCAATTAACATTGGGAATCCGGAAGAGATCTCCATTCTCGATTTTGCCAATGAGATAATTGAACTGACAGGCAGCTCCAGCAAAATCATTTTCGAAGAACTTCCGAAAGACGATCCGCAAGTGCGCCGGCCCGACATATCCAAAGCCTGGGAAGTACTAAAGTGGAAACCCGCGGTAGACCGGCATACCGGCCTAAGCAAGTCGCTTGAATATTTCAAAGAGAAAGTCCTTTAACCCATAGTCCTATGGCCAGGTTGGTAGATGTATATCCGTATCAGCTGAGTGACCGTGGCCACCGTTTCCTTGTGTTGAAGAGGGCAGACAATCAGATGTATGCGGGCCAATGGCGCATGGTAGGCGGAAAAGTAGAGGAGGGTGAGAAGATTTGGGAAGCGGGCCTTCGTGAGTTGAAAGAAGAGACCGGCCTTATTCCCGATTTATACTGGACCGTCCCTTCGGTTAATCATTTCTACAATAAGAACCGGGATACCGTTGAACTCATACCGGCCTTTGCCGCTCAGGTAGGTGAGGAAATGGCTATTTCCTTAAATAAGGAACACATTGAATACAAGTGGATAGAATTTGAAGAGGTTGTTAACTTCGTCCACTGGCCGGAACAGCTGAGGCTGATAGAAATCATCGACACCGTTTTACGTAACCATCAACCGTTAGAAAATTGGATTATCTCATTTTGAAGAATCCCCTAAGCCGTATCAGACTCGTATTGATAGCCTTCTTTTGCCTGACGGTATCTGTCCCTTCTTTTGGCCAGCAGAAGGAAAGGTCGTATGAGTTGCTCCCGGCACCCGATCTCTGGTATAACGACGTAGATGGTATCCGCGCAGGTGTCCGGCTGTTGGGCCAGGTACCCGGCACCTTTGAAGACGGGCCGCACAGACTCGATATGGGAGTATGGCTGGGAACGTGGTTCCCGGATGTGCCGATATCGTATTATCTCTCTTTTACCGAACCCATAGCCGGTATATCCGACTTCGGAAGCGAGGGAAACATACAACTGGTAACCTCCTTTAGGACGGGCTTCCATAACCATGGGCTGACTTTCAATAAAAGATGGCAGACCGGTTTTGATGAAAGAAACTATAAAGAGCTTGCCGTCTCGTTAAGAGCGGAGGGGAGAAGCCGAATGGAATACCTTGCTTATCCCCAGCTTTGGTCGGAAGGTTGGCTCTACCTTGTGCGAGCTGACTTCACTCTTCAAAATGAAAGCGGGCTCGGCAGGTATCTGATTAATACTTCAAATACGGTAAACCTCTTGGGCAACCACGACTCCTTTATCAGCAGCCAGCTCGAATTTCAGCAACATTTCCGGCTGGGTGAAAACTTTGAGGTCCGAGGCCGGTTGTTTGCTGCAGCTGCATCCAATACGACCGACCGGCAGTACCTTTTCGCCCGCAGTTTCAGGCAAGCACGTCAATGGATGGACAGCGGGCTTATCCGTGCAAAAGGGACTATACCCACTGCCTGGTTTGATGACGGCTTTATACAAGTAGCGGGTGGAGCGAACCTCAGGGGGTACCTGGCTCAGGATTTTGAACTGCTCAATAATAATGCAGCTCCGCTCCTTACTTCCGTAGGTTCTTTCAATCTGGAGCTTGATTATCCCAATCCGATAGACCGTGCCATTAAAAAGATTCCTGTAATAGGCGGTATAATAAATTTGCGGTCCTACCTGTTTTTTGACTCAGGGACCTCATTGGGAATAACGGACTTCGAAGAAAGCAGGGTGATTTCTGATGCAGGGCTCGGATTCATGTTTTCGCTTAATATACCTGACTACCTCGGTAAACCCAGGGGTATCATGATCAGGTATGACTTGCCGCTTTGGCTGTCAAATCCGGCAATCGATGAAAATAACTTTGAATTCCGGAATATAGTTGGCGTTGGCGCTGTAATTTCTCTTTAAAAACCGAATACCTTGAAACGAATACTGGCACATATCACACTGTATGCAATACTGCTGTCTGCCGTCTCTTGTACCAGTGGCAGGTGGACTGTCAAAAACACCAGCGCTATTGATTCCACCGATTACGAGGTGATAAGCAGTTATGAATTCTTGCGTCAGTCATCCCGTCTAAGTCCCCAGGACCCCATCCTGAAATTGCAGCTGTTTTCCAGCACAACGTATCGGTATTCTGAGAAAGTACTGTTGCAGAGAATGATCCAGGATTACCGGTTGCGGCCAGGTTTTGTAGCCTTGGGCATTGTCGGAGCAGGACTGGCTTTTTATGCTGCAAATTCAAACACAATTACGGGCAGCAGCTCTTCTGTAAAGTCGATCACCCTCAATTCTGCAGGTAGTCTGCTGGTACTTACTGCCTTTTTGAATATGAAACCGGTGGGTGAGCCCAGGCCGACGGGGGAAGAGCGCTATCTTAGAAGGACCGGCTCACTGGTAAGCACAGACACCTTGCAAATAAATACGACCGAGCAGACAGCCGATGTAGATATATTTTACGGGGATCAACTTGTACGGCAGGAGGTAGATACGCCAATGCCGTCGGGACTGTTGAATATTGATCTCGGTTCGGCTATGAATTCCGTTTCCATCAGCGGCAACAGCCCTCGTCCTGTTTATGCTGACGTCCGCTTCAGGGATTCAACCTATAATTACCAATTCAGCCTGGAAGAAATCTTGCAGCCTTTTGCACGCATTACATCTCCGCTTGCCGAGTTGCGTAATTCTGCTGAGGAGATTCCATCCAATATACTGGCCGAGTTGGTCAACGGAAGCGAACTACAGATTGTGGAGCGAATCGACGACCGGTGGTATAAAGTGCTATATGGAATTTCAGAGAATTTCATCCTGCAGAGTGATGCCGAATTAATCTGGCGCACATCCGACTACTCCCAGCAAAGCCAGGTTGTGGCTGTTCCCCAAATACCTTTCGGCAATGTGGATGTGGAAAACAATATTCCCATTCTCTCCGGAATAAACAGGAATGCGGTAGGTTTCATTGTGACTAATGAGTCCTATAAAGATTCCCTCCCGACCAGGTCATATGCGAACAGAGACGGCAGGCTGATTAACACCTACCTGGAAAATGCTTTAGGCTATCGCCCCGAACGGCTCTTTCATGTTCAGGATGTTGAGTCGCAGGAACGGTTTGGGCAAACACTGCAACAGGTGGACCGAATGGCTACTGATAGTTCCGATCTTTTTGTCTACCTGAGCGGATATACCAAAGTGAACCGCTATGATGATGAATATGATTTTAGGTTTATACCTGTAGCTTCCGAAGGAGATTCCCTTTCTTCTTCCATTGATCTGCAAGAGGTATTTCGCTCAATCGCCGAGATGCCTTCCCGTCGGACAGTAGTTATAGCCGATCTTTCATTCAGGATGAATGGCGATTCAGCTTTAAGTGCTCAGACACTTGAGCTTGAGCAGCCACTCGGTCAACTTGCTAATATCGTCACAAGCAGAAAAGAGAGTGCTGCTGTGATTTTCGGTTCTAATATGAACCAGCAGTCGGGGCTCTATGTTAGCCGGCAAGGAGAAGACAAAAAGCACCGGATACTCCCTTATTTCTTTGCTAAAGCGTTACAGGAAAGAAGGTCAGTACTATCTGAAATCTATCAATTCCTGGAACGCAACATCTCCTATACTTCTCGCCGACTGCATGACAGGCCGCAGGATCCCCAGTTCCATGGCAATATTTCAATTGAGCTGGTAGAAGATCGGTAATGGCCTACTTCTATATCTTACTTAGCGCAGGCTGTTCGCTGATGATCGTCCATTTTCTTAAGGCATCCGAAGTAGAGAAAAACCGAACCCTGAACACCCTTACCGTCAACTATCTCATTGCTGCCATAGTCGCTTTCGGTACCGGCTTCGCCAAAGCCGGCACTGTAACGCTGCCACTTCAATGGCTCATTATGATTTTTTGCCTCGTTGTCGGTGCTTTCTTCATCGCAAACTTTATTGCTTACAGTAAGTCTGTTCACCTGAATGGGATGGGGGTAACCGTTACGGCTATGAGGCTTTCTCTGCTTTTCCCGGTACTGCTTTCGGTATTCTATTATGGAGAATACATCGGCTGGATCAAGACGGCCGGTATCATTCTGGTATTCGGCTCACTGGTGTTACTGGTACCTAAAAACAACAGCAGCAGGATAGGAAATATTCATGCCGGCTGGCTGCTGGTTATCATCTTTGCCATGACCGGTGTGGCAGACGCCTCACTGAAAGTGTATAAAGAAGAATTCAGCCTGCAGCTTAATGAGCTTCAATTTATGGGAATCATATTTTCTGCTGCCTTTCTAATCGGTTTGGTAATGTGCCTGGTACGTAAAGGGCCGGTATTCAACGGCAAGGAGATCAAGATGGGAATTCTTATTGGACTGCCGAACCTCTATTCATCGGTCTTTCTTATTTATGCTCTCTCCGATATCGACGGATCCATTGCATTTCCCCTTGTTAATATCATAAGTGTCGGTGCCGGAACCGCATTGGGAATGTTATATTGGAAAGACAAGGTTAGTTCCCGGCAGTGGGTGGGGCTGGCCATAGCAATCATCTCAATTATTATTTTATTGTAAAATGGACTTGATGAAAGACATAGCCGAACGCGCAGCATCCCGTAACCGGCACATCGTTTTTCCTGAAAGTGAAGACCCCAGGGTACTGAAAGCCGTTCAATACCTTTGTGAGAATAGCCTCTGTTCCGTCTCGGTTATCGGAAAAAAGAGCGATGTTCTGATGCGGGCAGACAACAACGAGATAGCCATCCCTGATACGGTTCGCTATCTTGACTTTCAAAACTGGGATCAGTCCGATAAACTGGCCGACTATCTTTTCAATAGAAGAAAGCATAAAGGGTTAAAAAGGAAAGAAGTGGAACAGTTGTTGGAAGACCCGCTTTTCTTTGCAGCATCAGCCGTAGGTTACGGCTATGCCGATGGCTGCGTGGCGGGTTCCGTAGCAACAACAGGGCAGGTTATACAAGCTGCCTTGCAATGCATAGGCATGAGAGATGAGGTATCCATTGTCTCAAGTATTTTTCTGATGGCAATGCCGGATAACAGAGTATTTACCTACGGAGATTGTGGAGTGGTTCCTTATCCCGATAAAGACCAGCTGGCCGATATTGCCATTGAATCGGCCCGAACCCACGAGCTGCTTACAGAACAAAAGCCGGTTGTAGCTATGCTCTCTTTTTCCACGAAGGGAAGTGCCGATCATGAACGTGTGCACCTTGTCAGAGACGCTCTCGGTATCGTGCGTAAAAAAACACCTGATTTGGTGATTGATGGGGAGTTTCAATTCGATGCAGCGCTGCTCCCGGAAGTGGCCGGTCGAAAGGCACCGGAGTCGGAAGTAGCCGGCCATGCCAATGTCTTTATTTTTCCTAACCTTGATGCCGGGAACATTGCTTACAAGATTACCGAGCGGTTGGGAGGAGCTACGGCAACCGGGCCTATCCTCCAGGGCCTGGCAAAACCGATGATGGACCTGTCCCGCGGCTGCGGTTGGATGGATATCGTCAATGCCGCCTGCGTCGCGGTATTGATGGGAGAAAACGATTAGATCTATCCGTACCAGCCCAGTTTAAATCCCCAGCGACCGATATCGAAGATAAATGCAAGACCCCAGTAATACACAAAGTACATACCTCCGGTTATTAGGGCCACGCTGCTGATCATCCTGAACTTGTAAGGTTTGGTTTGAGCCGCCAAACCGATCTTTTCTCCCGCAAGCCAAACTACCAGGAAGAAAATAAGCGCCATAACCGCTATCTGCCCAAGCCCCTGTATCATCATAGTTAGGGCACCATACAGCGGGTTGGATGCACTGGCGGCGTAAACAAGAAACTCCCTAAAGACTGGGAAGGGCCGGCCGACAGCAAAAAATCCTACAAGTGTACCCAGTAAACCGGCTTTTACGGTATCCTGAGCCAAAAAGCTTCGGGTCTTTTTAGAGAGCCTGGACTTGAGTTTATCCAGATAACCCATCTCAAATGCTCCCCAAACCAGCATGATGATACCCAAGAGGCTGAAAACCGCCTGGGCTTGAGCCAGTCGGATAGCGCGTTCATTGATCATCTCTACACCCTCGCGTCCCAGGAAACCGATAAAAAAGCCGTAAAAAGCTGTAATCGACATCACTCCGTATACAAAAGAGCGGAACGCTTTCCAGGCAGTGCGGCTGCCGCCTTGGTCGTCAACCGAACAAGCAAGGCCCGGGATCATGGCAAAAACCACACAGTTGCAGGCCGTAAAGGTGGCTGCCAATCCTGCAATGGCTGCAAAGAGAAATCCGAAGCCACTGCCTTTGCTGGCAAAATTACCTGCAAGCTCGGAAGAATTACCGATGGTGTTGCCTACCACCACTTCCTTGCCAAAACCATCTACCAGGTGATAATTCCAGAAACCGGCTATGGTAATTGCTGTTGCAATAGCCAGAAGGGTATAGATTACTCTCTTGCGAAAACTGTAAACACTTTTAAAGTCACTCGTACCACTATTGTATTGAGTATCAGACGGCATATTCTTATATGTTATAGCTTTTGCGGTTGTGTAAGATTGTAAAAAATAAAATCGTCATACAAAATAATATTTACGGTACAGACAGTACATGCCATATACCAGAGAAGAGATTGCAGCCGACTTGGCTCGTTCAACTCAAGAATTGCTTCATACAATAGAAAGATTTCCGGAAGATCAGTTTAATGCAGTACCTCCAGAAGGAGGATGCGGAAGGGGCTCTATACCCTTTATATAGATACCGCTTTGGCAGATTAGTTACGCTCTTATAGCTTCTATACAAACCGAATGCATTTGCATTTCTCTGCCTTCGATTTCAAGGGGCGGGTCTTTTTTACTTACTGTTCTGCTGACTGAAAAACTGTTTTCAGTCAGCATTTCACTCCATCTTTCCGGGCTGTAAAGGTTAAAGCCGTGCTCAACGAAGGGTAGTTTCTTCATACTTTCTACCGACCGGATTCCCGTATAAAACTTGCCGCCCTTTTTTAACACGCGGCGGACTTCTTTAAGGTGTGTTGAAGGTTCATCCCAAAAATAGATTACCATATTGCAATACACCTTGTCAAAAAAGTTATCGGGGAAGGGGAGGTCATTGCTGTTGCCCTGTACCAACGAGAGCCTGCCTGAATTAACATGATATCGGTTCTGGTCGGATGCCTGCGTTACCATTTCCCGGGAATAGTCGACTCCGCTTACCTTCAGCTCTTCGGCTGCACCAAAAAGCTTCTCAAAAAAAGTACCGCTTCCGAATCCTATTTCAAGAATCGACTCTCCATCCGAAGGTTCCATAACTTCCAGGGTGAGGTCAAACAGCGGGGCGTTGACCTCATCCATCTTTGCTGAAATTTTGGGTGCAAAGTCTCCCTCAGGTTTTCGCAATTGACTTGCAACAAATTCCGGATCCGGACCGGAATCGTCCCCGGCACCGAGAATAGACTTCAGGCGTTCTATTAAGTTCATCTTTCCTACCTCCCGACAATTTTGTTGAAATATCAATAGCCTTAATATTTGTAACACAGAGCAAAGGCTCAAATGGAGAGGAACTTTAGATAGGGATAACCTCCCTCGATAGCCCGCATAAGACCTTTCGATTGGAAGCCTTACAAAAAAAGCGAGATCATTCATGATAGTATTTGCAGGCTAGGAGAACCAATACACCCGATATAAAAGTTTAACTTGCAGGGAACATTGCTTATATTTGGACTCTGTTCCCGGGCTGATAAAAAAAGAAAGTTCTACAGCTTTGTGCACCTCAATCTAGACTTAGTCCAGTTTAGCATTGAACGGACAAATCGGGTCCAGTGTTAAGCAGTTTGACAATCAGTAACCAATAACTCGGTCACTCTATACTTATGAGCGAAACGCAAGCTATGGAATCCATGATCGGCGGTGAATACAAATACGGTTTCACTACCGATGTGGAATATGAAGATTTTCCGAAAGGCATCAATGAGGATATCATCCGGGAGATTTCCCGTCGCAAGGATGAGCCCGAGTGGATGCTTGAATTTCGTCTTGAAGCTTTTGAAAAATGGCAACAGATGGAAGAGCCGGACTGGGCTAACATCAAGTACCCCAAGCCCGACTTCCAGGACATCCAATATTATTCGGCTCCCAAAAATAAGCCGGACAAGGACAAGCCGGAAAGCCTGGACGACATTGATCCCGAAATCAAGGCGACCTACGACAAGCTGGGCATTCCTCTTGAGGAACAGAAGATGCTTGCCGGCGTTGCCGTGGATGCCGTCTTCGACAGCGTTTCCATCTTTACGACTTTCAAAGAGAAGCTGGCGGAAGCGGGCGTTATTTTCTGCTCTATTTCTGAAGCCATTCAGAAATATCCCGAGCTGGTAAAAGAGTATATGGGCTCGGTAGTTCCGAAAGGCGATAACTTCTATGCCGCGCTGAATTCGGCGGTCTTTTCCGACGGTTCGTTCTGTTACGTACCCAAAGACACCGTTTGCCCGATGGAGCTCTCCACCTATTTCCGCATCAATAACATGCAGAGCGGGCAGTTTGAGCGTACGCTCATTATCTGTGAGGATAACAGCCACGTAAGCTACCTCGAAGGGTGTACGGCGCCCATGTTTTCCAAAACACAGATGCACGCTGCTGTTGTAGAGCTTGTTGCCAAAGAAAATGCCGAGATCAAATATTCTACCATCCAGAACTGGTATTCCGGCGACGAAGAGGGCCAGGGAGGTATCTATAACTTTGTTACCAAACGCGGACACTGCCGCGGGGACAACTCAAAGATCTCCTGGACCCAGGTCGAAACCGGTTCGGCCATCACCTGGAAATATCCCAGTGTGATCCTGCAGGGAGATAACTCTATTGGCGAGTTCTTCTCCGTAGCCGTTACCAATAAGCGGCAGCAAGCCGATACCGGCACCAAGATGATTCACGTCGGTAAAAACACGAAGAGTACAATTATTTCCAAAGGTATTTCAGCCGGGGAGTCGAATAACAGCTACCGCGGCTTGGTGAAGATAAGTCCGCGTGCTGAAAATGCACAAAACTATTCGGTATGCGACTCCATGCTCATCGGACAGACCTGCGGAGCACATACTTTCCCTTATATCGAGTCGGCCAACCCGACCGCCAAGGTAGAGCACGAAGCCACCACCAGCCGCATCGGCGAAGACCAGATCTTCTACCTCCAGCAACGGGGCATGGATGAAGACGATGCCATCTCGATGGTGGTGAACGGTTTTGCCAAAGAAGTACTCAAAGAGCTGCCCATGGAATTTGCCGTCGAGGCCGACAAGCTGCTCGGCATCAAGCTCGAAGGCAGCGTGGGATAAGCCTGTTTTTGCACCGATTGAAATTGATTCAGTAAACAAATTAACCAACCAAACATTAGTAAAGGAACGATAACGTGCTAGAGATTAAAGACTTACATGCTGTTGTCGAAGAGGACGGAACGGAAATCCTCAAAGGCGTAAACCTTAAGATGAACAAGGGCGAGATCCATGCCATCATGGGCCCCAACGGAAGCGGTAAATCGACGCTTGCCAAGATTGTAGCAGGTCATCCCGCTTATGAAGTAACCCAGGGCGACGTGCTTTTTGAAGGAGAAAGTATTTTAGAGCTGGACCCTGAAGAGCGCGCTCACCTCGGAATCTTCCTTGCTTTCCAGTATCCGGTGGAAGTACCCGGCGTGACCAATAAGACATTGTTGCGTCAGGCGTACAATACCGTAGCCAAAGAACAGGGACGGGAAGAGCTAGATCCTCTGGAGTTCGAAGATTATGTGGAAGAACGCCTGAAGATTGTCGAAATGAAGAAAGAGTTTCTCGACCGAAGCGTCAACGCCGGTTTTTCTGGCGGCGAGAAAAAACGCAATGAAATTTTCCAGATGGCCGTGCTTAATCCCAAGCTGTCGTTCTTGGACGAGACGGATTCAGGCCTCGATATCGATGCCCTTAAAATCGTAGCCAGCGGTATCAATCACCTGGCCGATAATGATAAAGCCATCTGCCTGGTCACGCACTATCAGCGAATCCTTGACTACGTGGTGCCCGACCAAGTACATGTTATGCTGGACGGAAAAATTGTGAAGTCCGGCGACAAGGATCTCGCTGTCAAGCTTGAAGATGAAGGATACGACTGGCTTACCGATCTGGCATCTGTATCAATAAATGGAGAACAGAATTAAGCATATGGCGAATATCAAGAAACAGACCGACGAATTTTTACCCGAACTGCTTAAATTCCAGGGATCCCTGAACGGCAAATCGAAACTGCTGGACGAACTGCGCCTTAAGGGTGCTGAAGAGGTCCGTAGAATGCCGTTTCCCGACAAGAAAGATGAAGACTGGAAATTCATCAGCCTGAGAGAACTCTACAACGATACCTACACTCCGGCCAGGGAACTCGAAATTGAGGTACCTGACATAAGCAGCTATTATATCCCTGAAAGCAATGACGCACGGCTGGTATTTATAAACGGCATCTTTTCAGCCGAACATTCTTCAACCGACGACCTGCCGGAAGAGCTTGTAATCGGGAACCTCGCGGATCTTGCAGCGGATGACAATGAAATCATCAAACAGCATCTCAACAGCTATGCCGATTTTGAGGATGACATTTTTACCTCTTTCAATACGGCTTTCCTTCAGGACGGCGCTTTTATTTATGTCCCGAAGGGATTGAAGGTAGAAACACCGGTCCACCTGCTGAATATACAGACTGATGCAGAAGAGACCTATTTTACCACTTCTCGAAGTCTTATTGTTGCCGACGAGGAATCGGAACTCACACTTGTGGAAGACCACATCGGCCTGGGTGATAACAAATATTTCAACTTGCCTGTTGTAGAAGTCAACCTGCAGCGTGAGGCTTTTGTCAAGCACACCAAGATCCAACGCGACAGCAAAAAGGCTATTCACGTTGCCCGGGTTGGTGCACATGTAAACCATCACGCCAACTATGAGTCCTATACCATTACCCTGGGGGCGAAGCTTTCCAGGAATGAACCACGAATTACCCAGCTTGAAGAAGAGGTCAAATTTACGGTCGACGGCCTGGTACTTATAGATGGAGACCAGGTATCGGATACCCACTCCGTAATGGATCATAAATTTTCTCACTGTGAGAGCCACCAACTGCACAAATGCATCATCGACGGGAAGGCTCATTCTGTCTTTAACGGGAAGATTTTCGTTCGGAAAGACGCCCAGAAAATCGACTCCTTCCAGGAAAACCGGAACCTGCTGCTTTCGCGCAAGGGGCTGGTCAATACCAAACCGCAACTTGAAATTTTTGCTGATGATGTAGTTTGTACACACGGTGCGACCGTGGGACAACTGGAAGAAGACGAGGTATTCTACCTGAAGAGCCGCGGACTCAATGAACATCAGGCAAGAGAGTTGTTGATTTATGCTTTTGCCCTGGAAACCATTGAAAATATTACCGTCGACTCTGTTCAAAAACTGCTCGTTGACCAGGTTCACAAATACACCAACCGCCAATTGGATTCCGAGCTTATTGCGGAATAACCGACATGCCGGACGCACTTAATACCATATCGGACAAAAAAGTAGACTTCAAGTCTATCCGAAAGGATTTCCCGGTTCTTGAAAGAACCGTAAAGGGAAATCCTTTGGTGTATCTGGACAATGCCGCATCCAGCCAGATGCCAAAGCAGGTAGCCGACCGGATTGACCGCTATCACCGTGAGGAACATGCCAACGTACACCGTGGAATCCACACGCTGAGCCAGGAGGGAACTGATTTCTACGAGTCGACCCGGGAAAAGACCCGTGCCCTCATTAACGCCCGGCATCGTCACGAAATCATATACACCAGCGGTACCACTGATTCCATCAACCTTGTTGCCAACAGTTACGGGCGGACTTTCTTTGAAAATGGTGCAGAAATTATTCTTTCTGAGATAGAGCATCATGCCAACATCGTCCCATGGCAGATGATCGCCAAAGAGACCGGAGCAGTCATACGTGTGATACCGGTGAACGATGCCGGGGAGATTATTTGGGAAGAATATGTAAAGCTGCTAAGCGAAAAGACGGCCATGGTGGCTGTCGGGCACGTTTCCAATGCTTTGGGGACGATTAATCCAGTTAAGAGAATAATTTCTGAAGCCCATAAATACAATGTGCCGGTACTGATTGATGGGGCACAGGCCGTTCCTCACAGTGTAGTTGATGTGCAAGATTTGGATGCGGATTTCTATGCCTTTTCCGCCCATAAGATGTGTGGCCCGACCGGCTTCGGTATTCTATATGGCAAAGAAAATTACCTGGATAAGATGCCCCCGTACCGAGGCGGCGGCGATATGATTGACAAGGTTACTTTTGAAGAGACCACCTATAACAAGCTCCCTCATAAGTTTGAAGCAGGAACTCCTCCGATAGCAGCCGGCATCGGTTTCGGTGCGGCAATCGACTACCTTAATGAAATCGGAATGGATGTTATTGCCAAGAGGGAAGAAGAGCTGGTGCGGTATGCTACCGAACAGCTGCTGGAGATTGAAGGCCTGCGGATTATCGGTACGTCCCCGGACAAAGCTTCTGTAGTATCGTTTGTAATTAATGGCATCCATGCTACCGATATTGGCACCATCCTTGACCAGCAGGGAATAGCCATTCGAACGGGCCATCACTGTGCCCAACCAACCATGGAAAGGTTCGGCGTGCCCGGTACTGCGCGGGTATCCATTTCATTCTATAACAACAAGCAGGATATGGACAGATTGGTTGAAGGAGTGAAACAGGCCAAGGAATTTTTCTAGCGACCGAAGGGACTGATATGAAGTTTTACCGGAAACTATAATTTATTTATATTCGTTCTAAACAACGAAACAGAGAAAAATATAACGACATCTACTATGCCCAAGATTAAGGAAATAGAAAGGACGCCCAACCCCGATGCCATGCGTTTTGTGCTTGGTGAATCTCTTACCAACGGCGTTACCAAATCGTATGAGAATGCCGGAGAAGCCGAGGGCGATGATCTTGCCTCATCACTTTTTGCCATCGATCACGTCATCAACGTCTACTATGTAGACAAATATGTTACCGTTACACAGGATGGCAAAGCAGTATGGTCGGAGTTGCTTCGCCAGCTGGCACCACCCATCCGCGAAGCCAAGCCTCAAACAGATGCCATAGAAGATGATGAAGTACACGCTACTAAAGAGGTTCAGGAGTCGGATGATCCACGCCTTATCGAGATCAATAAAATGCTCGACGAACAGGTACGTCCCTACCTGCTAGCCGACGGTGGAGGCCTTAAGATTCTCGGCCTTGACGGAAACCGCTTGAAAGTACATTACCAGGGGGCTTGCGGAACATGTCCTACAGCTACCTCAGGCACGCTTTATGCGATCGAAAGCATGGTTAAACGGATTGATCCCGAAATTCAAGTCGTATCTGTTTAATCGGAAATTAAGCAATTATGTCTATTACCATCAGTGACAGGGCAGCCCAGCGCATCAATCAAATCAGGGAAGAGAAGCATATCCCTGAGGATGCAAAGTTGCGCGTAGGTGTCGTAAGCGGCGGCTGTTCCGGGCTGACGTATGAGTTAGATTTTGACCAGCAAGAGCCCGACCAGTCGCAGAAAGATCAGTTGTTTGAAGATAATGGCATAAGGCTTATCGTCGATATGAGAAGCTTTCTTTACCTCTCAGGAACCCAGCTTGATTACACCGAGGGACTGGAAGGGCAGGGTTTTCATTTCCACAATCCCAACGCCTCCCGAACTTGTTCCTGCGGCGAATCTTTTTCGGTATAGTATTATGGCTACCCAGGAAGGCGAAATAGTTAATAAGGTCAAACAGTCGAAGAAACTCATTACTTTCGACCTGCAGGAGTACTATGATGAAACTCCGATCGCCGAACTGGACCTCAAAGACTTCCTTTTTGAAGGACTGGTACTTAAAGAGAAGGAATTCAGGGAGCAGCTCGAAAATCACGATTGGGAGCAATACCGGGATGCTTACCTTACGGTTTACTGTTCGACGGATGCAATCATTTCAAAATGGGCCTATATGCTTGTAGCACAACACGCTGCGCCTTATACCAAAGATGTCTTCAAGGGCCGGAAGAAAGACATACTTTTTGAACTCTACCGCAGGAAACTCCAGGAAATTGACTGGCAAGAGTACGAGGGCAAATTCGTCATTCTCAAGGGATGCAGCAGCAAAGAAAAACCGGTACCGGAAAGCGTATATCTCTATGCGACCAACAAGCTCGTCCCTCATGTCAAAAAACTGATGTATGGCGAGGCCTGCTCCAACGTGCCGGTATACCGGGGGTAATTCTTACTCTTCGATTCAGCTCTTCTTCTTTATTGAAAACCGGCATGCCCTGTATTAACTTCACCTCTAAAAGAAGCTTACTATGGACAATACACATACCTTCGCCCTTGTCACAGGGGCCTCACGTGGAATCGGAAAATCCATAACCCAGATACTGCTCGACAATGGCGCCAAGGTTATAGGCACGGCCCGAAGTTCCGCATTTCCCGATTCTTTTATTACCGATGTCAATTTTGAGGGGATGCATGTAGACCTTTCAGATCCCGGGCAAATTGAAGAAAATATCAGGCCTGTATTTGAGAGGGATAAAGCGCCTAATGTACTGGTTAACAATGCGGGAATATTTTTGGAGAGCGGTTTTGAAAAAGATGACCAAAGCTGGCTGGCAAGCTGGGACAAGACCATGCAGGTTAACCTCAGGGCTACCGCAATTCTCTCAAAATGGGCGCTGAACCGGTGGAAAGAAGAGGGCGGAGGGTTACTTATTAATATTGCATCGCGTGCGGCTTATCGAGGAGATACACAGGAATACGCCGCCTATGCCGCCTCAAAAGGAGGGATGGTGGCCTTCACCAAAAGCATTGCCCGCGATTTCGGCCAAGATGGAATATCAGCTTATTCCATAGCTCCCGGCTTTATTAAAACAGATATGGCAATGGATTCCATCGAGGTGTATGGAGAAGAATATCTCACTGATGGAATGGCCTTTGACGAGATTACGTCTCCCGAAGAGGTGGGGGAGCTGGTAGCATTTCTTGCAAGTGGAAAAGTACCACATATGACCGGTGCGACTTTCCACATCAACGGCGGCTCCTATATGATTTGACTATGACCGATTCCATTTCAAAGTCTACCGGTATTCAGGATTTCAGGATCCGCCAGGCCGGGGAGAAAGATATCGCTCTTATTCTGGAATTTATCAGGGAGCTCGCCCGCTATGAGAAGCTCGAAGATGAAGTGACCGCTACCGAAGAACTGTTAAAGCAGAACCTCTTCGGCAAGCGCCGGCATGCCGAAGTCATTATCGGCGAGTACCACTCCGAAGCCGTGGCATTCGCTCTTTACTTCCACAACTTTTCGACTTTTCTGGCAAAGCCCGGAATCTATTTGGAAGATTTATATGTTAGAGAGAGCGTAAGAGGCAAAGGTATTGGTAAAACCATGCTGACCTATCTCGCCCGCCTGGCCGTCCGGAGAGGGTGCGGCAGGGTAGAATGGTGGGTATTGGACTGGAACAGCCCTGCAATAGATTTTTATGAACGGCTCGGTGCAACTGCCATGGATGAGTGGACCGTTTACCGCCTTAGCGGGGAAAAGCTTGAAGAGCTAGCTCAACAGTTTGGAAATCGATAATCAATATGCAGTATGTCCATTAAGGAACGAAAAAAAGACCATATAAAGCTTACTGTTTCGGGGGAAGCAGAGTATGAACAGGCTACCGGTTTTGAACAGCTGCATTTTATTCACAATGCTCTTCCGGAAACGAATATTTCTGAGATCTCAACAGAGGCCGGACTGTTGGGCAGAACTTTTTCGTTTCCTCTTTTTATCTCATCCATGACCGGTGGTTATACCGATGCCGGTTCGGTCAATGCCGTCATCGCTGAATTTTGTGAGAGTTACAAACTTCCTTTCGGAGTCGGCAGCCAACGCGTTATGCTTGAAGAGCCAGACAGTATACCGACCTTCTCCATCGTACGGGAGAAAGCTCCATCGGCATTTATAGCATCCAACATTGGAGGAGCCCAGCTGGCCGGCGGCCTCTCAGCCGAAAACCTCAATTTGCTTGTTGACAGCATCGAAGCTGATGCGGTGATTGTACACCTGAATCCCCTGCAGGAACTGATGCAGCCAGAAGGCGACCGGAACTTCAAAGGGATTGAAGAAGGAATTCATAAACTGGTGAAAGAGAGCCCCGTTCCTGTCATTGTCAAAGAGACAGGAGCGGGTATCTCAGGTGAAGTAGCCGAACGGTTGCTCGAAGCCGGCGTTAAAGTTATCGATACAGCAGGGGCGGGCGGCACCAGCTGGTCGAAAGTTGAAAATATGAGAAAGGAGCCTCCAGTTTCAGATGGGTCCGATGAAATATTTAATGAATGGGGGATACCTACGGTTGAAAGTATCCGTCAGACAGCACTGCTTAAAGATGATTTTAATTTTGAATTGATAGGTTCGGGGGGTATACGCAGCAGCTTCGACATCGCCAAAGCTATTTGCCTTGGAGCCGACTTTGCGGCTTCCGCACAGCCGGTTATTAAAGCGGTAACTGAAGAAGGGTATGAAGGCCTCGAAAAACTCTACGAAAAGTGGCGTAAGGAACTTAAAATAATACTTAGCCTGTTAGGCTGCGAACAGTTGAACGAACTGTCCGCACAGCATCTTTATCAGGGCAACTTCAGTACATAGCATCTTCAGCTAAAATGCTTATATTTGCCCTTTCGTAAAAACTCAGCAGACCAGAGTGATCACCACAAAGATACAACAGGAACTTACCGATCTTGTAGAAGAGGAACTGCAGAAGCTCCATCTGCCCGAGAAACCTTTTTCTCTCTATGAACCTGTGAGATATACCCTTTCATTAGGCGGAAAGCGAGTTCGCCCTTACTTCACCCTGGTAGCTTGCGGTATGAGCGGCGGCGATCCCCGGGAAGCTATGCCTGCCGCGATGGCAATCGAGCTTCTTCACAATTTTACCCTGCTTCACGACGATATTATGGATGCTGCCGACACCCGTCGGGGCAAAGACAGTGTATACAAGAAGTGGGATACGTCAACGGCCATACTTTCCGGCGATGCGATGTATGCCTGGGCGTTCGAACAGCTTCAGTATTACGGATCGAAGGATGCTTACGGCAAGGAGCAGTATGAGCAGATCATTTCTATCTTTTTGAGCTGTGCGAGACTTGTCTGTGAAGGGCAGGCGTATGATCTTGAGTTCCAAGACCGGGACAACGTTACTATTGAGGAATACCTGAATATGATTAGGGGAAAGACCGGTGCCTTGATCAGCGGTTCCTTCCGTCTGGGCGGTGCCGTAGCAGGAGCGGGATCCCGGGAGATTGAAGAACTGGGTCTGATCGGCAATGAAGTAGGAACTGCTTTTCAGATACAGGATGATCTGCTGGATGTTATTGCGGAACCTTCAAAGTTCGGAAAGAAGAAAGGCGGAGATATTGAAGAAAGAAAGAAAACATATCTGTCGATCTTATCGTTACAGCTAGCAGAGAATGAAGAAGCTGAATATCTGCATTCGATATTTAACAATAAAAACGAGATCATAAGGCCCGAAGAAATCGACAAGGTTATTTCACTGTACGATTCGCTGGGGATTATTGAGAAAACCTCCGCTGCCGTGGAACACCATTACAATAATGCGTTGCAGCATCTTGATTCCCTGACCGAATCGGAATACAAAGAAGACCTTGAAGGCTTCCTAAGCAACTTAATTAATCGAGAATACTGAAATCTGTAATATAATAGAATGAGTCAATTACTAAACCGAAACGCTACTACATTACTGGTACTTCTGCTTATCGTCATTTCAGGGATGTCCTGTGCACGCAAAGATTTGATTCAACCGGGCGACACCCTTCAAGAAGCTTTTAACAAAGCCATGGCCCAGTATCAAAAGGAGAACTATCGTGAAGCGGCCAGCGCTTTTGAAACTGTAATTCGTATCGGTAGAGGATCCGATTATGGACAGGAGGCCCAGTATTTTCTGGCGGAATCGTACTTCAACAGCAACAGGTTTCTGTTAGCTGCGGCAGAATATGAACGCTACAGCACTCTTTTCCCAAGGTCACCGAAACGGCCGGAAGCCGACTTCAAGGAAGCCCTCAGCTATTACAATATGAGTCCGAGATACCGCCTCGACCAGAAGTACACCCGGAGGGCGATTGAAAAATTTCGGCTCTACAACTCCCGCTATCCCCAATCGGACAGGGTAGAGGAAGCCGCGCAATATATATCCGAAATGCGCACCAAGCTTGCACACAAGCTTTATGGAGCAGCTGATCTCTATATGAGGACCGATCGCTATGAAGCCGCCATCATCTATTATGACCTGATCATTGATCGCTATCCCGAAACCGCATGGGCGGAACGAGCCCTGGTTGACGAAATCAATGCCTATGTTACCTATGCGGGTCGAAGTATCCAATCGAAACAGCGTGAACGCTACCAGCAAGCCGTTGCCACTTATGAAAAGTATCTGCAGTTATTCCCCAACGGCAAGAACCGTTCGGAGGCGGAATCTTACGTCGATGAAGCCCGTGGCGCACTAGCCGATTTAGGCCCGCCATCCAGCAGTTCTACCGGTTCCACATCCAACCGGTAATATGCATTCCGATGAAAAATCTATAGGTATTTTCAGCGGTACCTTCGATCCCGTACACAGGGGACACCAAGCTGCCGCCGCATCTTATAACAGGAGCCCCTTAATAGATGAACTGTGGGTTCTGCCGACACCGCAACCGCCTAATAAAAAGCAACGAAAGCTCACAGCCTTCAGTCACCGGCTGAAAATGCTGGAGATAGCCTTTCGGAATGTTGAGAATGTGGTCGTTTCTGACCTGGAACAGTCCCTTCCTACACCATCCTATACCATTCAGACCATACACCACATCAGGAACGAATATCCAGCCTATAAACTATTCCTCTGTATTGGCGAAGATTCCCTGGCCGGTTTTACCGAGTGGTACCGGTGGGAAGATATCCTGGATGAGTGCCAATTATTGGTTGCCAGCCGTCCTTCGGCGGACTCAAGCCGGCTCGGCTCGCAACTGAAACAAAAAGTCCACTTTGCAGATCACAAACCGGTAGCTGTCTCTTCTTCAGATATAAGGGAAAAAATTGCCGAGGGGGTAGTCACTGATGACATCACACCGGATGTAGCATCTTATATTAAAGAACATAACCTCTACACATAGATTTTGTTATGGAATGGAAGCGGAAAGAATTTATTAAGGCATTGGGCTTAAGTGGATTAGCCACTTTTTTTAATACCGGTTTTAGTTATCCGGAAAGCAATTTCCCTGCGCTCCTGAAGCCTCCACGCCTTAAGGAGGGAGGCACGATCGGCCTAATCAGTCCCGCAAGTTCACTGGCGCCTCCGCTGACATATGAAGAGGTTATTGGGTCGATAAAGGAGCTAGGCTTCAAAGTTAAGCTTGGAGAACATTACAGAGACAGCTACGGAGACATGGCAGGTACCGACGAAGCCCGGGCTTCTGATCTTAACAGCATGTTTTCGGATCCTGAAGTAGATGCCATCATGCCTTTCAGGGGCGGTTGGGGATCTAACCGCATACTGGATCTGGTCGATTTCGAAACCATCCGCCAAAATCCAAAGCCGCTGATCGGTTTCAGCGATATAACTTCATTATTGTTGTCCATTTATGCCAAAACGGGCCTTATTACCTTTCACGGGCCCGTAGCCAAATCCACTTGGAGCGACTTTACACTGTCACACTTTAAGAGAGCCGTGATGGGAAGCGAAACTTTCAGTATGAAAAGGCCCGATGATTACCAGGGGCAATTCTTTACGATTACCAATGGGAACGCCACCGGCAAGCTCCTGGGAGGAAATCTAACGGTACTCACCTCTATGCTGGGTTCTGAGTATTTGCCCGATTGGGAGGGAAGTATTCTGTTCGTAGAAGATGTAGGAGAAGATGTGTACCGAATAGACCGTATGCTTACCCAATTGGGATTAAATGGAATCCTATCGCAGTTAAATGGGTTTATATTTGGTGATTGTACCGATTGTAATAAAGGAACCGCAAATAGCCACAGCTTGGAACAAGTTCTTGCAGATCACATTAAACCAATGAAGATACCCGCTTTCTATGGTTCTATGATCGGTCATATAGACGATATGTTCTCCATCCCAGTAGGAATTGAAGCATCTATGAATGCGGGGAAAGGGACGTTGACATTGCTCGAAGTTCCTACTTCCGCTAAGTCATAAATCATCACAAGGCTAATAAAAATCCATTATTAACCATGAAAAAAGTTACTTATTTATTCGCATTGATTATAACCGCGGTGGCATTTACCGCTTGTTCAGGAACCAAAGCGGTTTCAACCAGTCCCGGTGCTATTCAGGGAGATTGGGAGCTGACTTCTATGAACAATAATGATATGAGCGGTGAAAGCAACTATACCTTAAGCTTTAATACTGATGGAACCGTCGCCGGTAAAGCAAATTGCAATTATTTTGCAGGCGAGTATGACGCACAGCAGGAAGGGATGGTAAGTTTCTCAGGACTCTCTTCTACTAAAGCGACATGCCAGTCCGGCCCGGACGCCAGCGAATATATTTCAGCGCTGAAGAATACAGAATCATTTGAAGTTCGGGAAGGCAACCGCTTAATTCTAAATACTGCAAACGGCCAGTTGATATTTAATAAGAGCATGATGGAAAACGAATCATAAGCTGTTTAAGGGAGTGCAACAAGCTTCCTGACTATCCATTCTGCTGCCAAAAGCAGTACTACAAGAATAAACCAAAAGGAATGTTGATACGGATAGAAGAGGTTGGTAGCAACCTCTTCTTCCTGCTTCAGCATTCCTTTTTCATTTAGCACTTCCCAAAAATCGTCAAGGCTATTATAGAGGAAAAATGTGCCGCCTGTCCTGTCAGCAATCTGTTGCATAAGACGGTCATTTCTAACGGTATTGACAAATTCAATATTCGTGCCGCTGACTGAAAACTCTCCGTTCTGCCTGTCGATTTCACGGCTCCCTTTCCTGGCCACTGCCTCAAACGAATAGACTCCCTCAGGAAGGGATCCCAGTTCCAGGCGATACTGTCCGTTCCCTTCGTTATTCATTGAATAAAAGCGATTTTCCATATCACTGCCTGAGATGGTGACCTCTATAACGGCCTCGGTCTCTTTTTCTCCCCGCTCATTGGTTAAGAACGCATTCAATACCACACTCTCACCTCCGGTGAACACCTTCTGAGCAGGTTCTACCCGCAGCCGCCTGTTGTCGGGCCTGGTAGCCGTCCAGCTCACGATATTATAAAAAAGCTGCTCGGTAAAATCGCGAATCTGTGTATTACTGCTCTGCCCCAAACGGTACCAGCCGTATCCTGTAATCATGCTCTTGCGAAGGTTCCCGGTTTCTTCAACTGCAATAAGGGGTCTGCCCGTATTTCTACCCTGGAAGCTGTTTTCAAAAAGCATGTTGGCACCAGCTGTTACCTCTGTACCTCGGATAGGAGCATTCAATGCAGGCAGCCGGTTGTACGCTACCCCCGGAAGTTCCATGACCGGATGTGAAGTAGGTTCCACGCTTGGCTGAGGTACAACTTCGTCGTACTGGGGAGTCGGTGGAAACCGTACGGGAAGGGAGAAACCTTCCGTGAGATCAAGCTCCCTGAAGTAGGAGAGAGGAGTGGCTATGACAATCGACGGCACTTCTCTTAAAAGATTCACTACAGTGCCCTTGAGGCTGGAGCCCAGACCCCCTGAGGGGTAGCCATGTAAAACAATAAGGTCGAGGCTGTCCGGACCGATATTCAGCTGGCCCTCTAAAAAACGGCTATTACCCAGCCAGGTCCGTTTGATGAGGCGAGTGTTCTCATCGGCCAGTAAAAGGGAGCGCAGATAGCGTACATCGGGATAAACCTCAAAAGCCAGGGAGAGGATACGCTGTTTCTCATCCAGCACATCGACCGCAAAAGGCTGCGAATTGTTTTCCGTAGTCCATTCTTCGCTAAGTGCGGGTATAATCACACGGTATTGCTGAAGACCCTCCTGCTCGGGTTGCAGTTCGAAGTCAAGCGTGTAGGTAGAAGCACCGGAGCCTGCATCCAGTGTACGTGAGTCTACCATTTCGGAACCTCTCATAAGCCGCACCGAAAAAGTGCCCTCATTTATTCCGTTATTAA
The DNA here is from genome assembly GCA_964457025.1 of uncultured Balneolaceae bacterium. GTDB lineage: Bacteria > Bacteroidota > Rhodothermia > Balneolales > Balneolaceae > CAYWDK01. Next base: position 60,133 of record CAYWDK010000001.1, read on the forward strand.
TAACAGTAACCTCAACGGGATGCCGGGTGCCTACATATCCGGTTGAATTGGTTACAACACTTTTAACCAGCAGGTCTTTCTGAAGGCTGGTATCACCAACGGCAATTGTGAAAACTGGGATTTCGAGTGTAGCAGATTCAAATACGGGATTCCTTCCCTGATTGAAAATCCCGTCGGATATAAGTACCGCAGCAGCAATATCCTGTTCCGAATTCTTTATAACCTCTACGGCATTATAGAGATTGGTCTCGTTGCCGGCAAAGCTGAGGGAATCGGGCGAGGTGCTTTTCACATCACGGTCGAAGGATGAGAACCGGAAACTCACACGCGAAGAGTCATTCAGATTAAGGCGATCCAAAACGCTTCGGTATGCTTCCTCACCGCTATAATCACCCTTCTTAACTGCGGTGCTGGAAGAGTTGTCCATCATCACAAGCAGTTCGGGTTTTTCAAAATAGGTCTGCTCCGACCTAAAAAAAGGATTAAGCATCAGGACAAAAAGTAAGACGAATACCGTGCCTCTGAGTGCCATCAGGGAGTACCGGTACAGGGGAGAGATGGACTGGATATCGCGATATGACCACCATGCCAGACCGAGGGCAGCCGGTATGAGGCAAAAATACAGCCAAACTGGCAAAGCCGGTTGGAAGCCTTGAAATACAAAGTCCACGGTAGCGTATTTAGAGGTGTTCGATAAGCATCTCGATCAGCTTATCAGGTGTTAGTCCTTCCGCTTCGGCGGCGTAGTTATTTACGATGCGATGGCGAAGTACAGGCCGAGCCAAAGCCTGAATATCTTCTTCAGTCACGTTGTAGCGGCCTCTGGTCAGGGCCCGGGCCTTACCGCCCAGAATCAGGAACTGGGAAGCGCGGGGACCTGCTCCCCAGCTCATATACTTGTTAATAAAGTCGGGTGCTATGTCCGAATCGGGCCTAGTCATAGCTACCAGTCGAACGGCATAGTTGAGTACGCTCTCCGGTACGGGGACCTCTCTTACCAGATTCTGAAGCTCCAATATCTGGGAAGCGTCAAGTACGGCATCGACGGTAGCTTCTTCTGCCGAAGTGGTTTGACTGACGATATCCATCTCCTCATCAAGGCTGGGATAATCGAGCCAGAGATTGAACATGAACCGGTCAAGCTGGGCCTCGGGCAGGGGATAAGTCCCTTCCTGTTCAATAGGGTTTTGGGTAGCCAGCACAAAGAATGGGAGTTCAAGATCGTAAGTCTGTCCTGCGGCCGTAACGTGATACTCCTGCATTCCTTCCAGCAGGGCCGCCTGGGTTTTGGGCGGTGTACGGTTGATCTCGTCAGCCAGAACGATATTGGCAAAAACAGGGCCTTTTACAAACTTAAACGCCTTCCCGCCCGTCTGCCGGTCATCTTCTATAACTTCCGTCCCGGTAATATCACCGGGCATCAGGTCGGGGGTAAACTGGATGCGGCTGAAGCTGAGATTAAGGGTTTGTGCCACCGTACGTATCAAAAGGGTCTTTGCAAGGCCCGGGACGCCGACGAGCACACAATGTCCCCTGGAAAACAGGCAAATAAGAAGCTGGTCGATAATATCTTTTTGACCGACAACGACTTTACCTATCTCGTTTTTAATGGAATCGACCGATTCCTGGAAAAAATCTACGGCCTTCACCGGCTCTTCGGGGATTGAACTCATCAGCTGCTGTGCTTTATGATTGTTTATATTTTGCAGGAACCGGGATCTTATACTCTATGTAGACATCTTTCTTGAGTTCGGTGATCCAGTCGGTAAGTATGCGGAACTGCTTTTCCTGAAGGGCAGCATTTTTGATTCGATCGTAATCCTGTTCCAGGTTGGCAACATGCTCCTCAATGCGGTTGTCCAGGCGGACAATGCGATAAGCCCTTTTTGTATTGTTGTTGCTGCCGATATTGAACTCCTTGGGTTCAGAAATGTCGCCCACTTCTTCAAGTAGAAGTACGATACGGTACAGGGCAGGATCGAGTTGATTAAGTGCAATGAGTCGTTCACCGGTTTGCGGGTTGAGGATGCGGCCGCCTTGCGGTGCCGTGTTGGGGTCTTCGGAGTACTTCCGTGCCAGCTCGCTAAAGGATACGTCGGGGTTGGAAAGAACGCTGTCTTTATACTGTTTGAGCTGTTCGATAGCAGCCTGGTCGTCATAACCTTCATTATCCACACTGATGAGAATGTGATTGGTGTCGATCTGGTCACCGACTCTTTTGTTGAGGCGAATCACATGAAAGCCGAAAGATGTTTCCACAACTTCCGAAATCTCCCCGGGCTCCAAAGCCGAAGCTGCCGCCGAGTATTCCGCAACAAGATCGTTGATAGCCATCATGGGGAGCTTCCCGCCATTGGAAGCCGAAGGGCCGTCGCTGTGGCGGCGTGCCAGTTCTTCAATACTCACACCATGATTTAGGACGGAATCCCGAAGCTGCTGGGCAAACTCATAGGCCTGGTCACGTGCATTCTCAAGGGGAGGGGGTACCGCTACTATCTGTGATACCGCAACCCGTTCGGGGATAGTCGGCAGGGAGTCGCGGGGGATGCGTTGGAAATAAGACTCCACCTCGGGCCGGGTTATGGTTACGTCTTGCAGCCGCTGCTGGCGAAACTGGCTCACAATGATTTCCCGGCGATAGTCTTCCCGCAATTCCGACCTAAGCTGAACGATGCTTTTGCCTATCTGCCGTTCCAGCGCCGCTTCACTGCCGACCTGCTGAATGTACTGGTCCAAGCGGGCATTAATCTGCTGGTCGACCTGCTCGTCGCTAACGGTAATAGAATCTTCCCGCGCTTCATCGAGCATGACATAACGTTCGACCATATTCTGAAGGGTGGTATACCACAAATCTTCACTAAAAGAAATATTCTGGCTGCGCTGCTGCCTCATCTGAACCATATAATCGGTTACCTGCTGATCGACATCCGATTTCAGGATGATGTGGTCATTGACGACGGCAACAATCTGGTCGATGGTATCACCGCCCGAAGCATTTTGTGCATTGGCGAAAAAAGGCAGGGCAAGGCAAAAAAGGAATAGATAGAAAAAGCGGAACGTCTTATTCATTCGGTGTAGTTGTTTCAAGAGTATCTGAAGGTATTTCGTTGGGATTGGAGTTCGTAGTGAGAACGTTGAACGATTCAATTTCATTATTCGATTTCGCTTTAAGATAAAGATTCTTAAGGTAGGAACTGAAATGTCTTCTGCGCTTGTCCAGCAAGAGCCAGTCCTTGATCTGTTCGATAAGCCACTCCAGGTCGGGATGCTCACCCTGGGCTCTCGAATCCATTAACTGAACAAAATGGTAGGTATTGCCCACACGCTGGATCGGAGAGATTTCGGTCTGCCCGATAATATTCAAATATCGGTTCATGATATTGATATCGGCCATAGCCATAGATATAGGCAGGTACTGGTTCGATGCCCTGATTTTGGCTTCAGGATTTATTGAGTACTCCCGAGCTACTTCTTCCCAGGGCCGGCCCTGCATGATGGCTCGTTTGGCCGCTCGTGCCGACTCAAGGTCAGCTGTTTCGACATGCCGGAACTGAACATAACGTTCATTTAAAATAAACTGGTCTTTATGCGCCTGATAGTAGTTCCTGGCCTCTTCGTCGGTAACTTCAAGGTTCTCGTTATATTCACTGAGCACATAGTCTTTGAGTGCCTGGGAGAGTACTTCCTGCTGAGCCTGGCGCAGCCTGTTACGGACATTCTCGTTTTGCCGCAGCCTCAGACGCTCAGCTTCCTGCAGTACGACCTGGTTCTGTATCCACTCTTCCCGGTATGCCAGCAGGGCCTGGGTGCTATCCTGCCGATAGACGAACTCCGGGATTTCGGCACGCGCTTCTTCAACCGTCAGATAGGTATTGCCGACCCGGGCAAGGCGCGTAGGTTCCGTATTATTACCGGAATTATTACACGCGGCAAGGATAAGCAGGCAAAGTGATAACGCTAAAACCAGTCTAAGAGAATATAAATGATTTAATCTGTGCATAATCAGTATAACATTCCTGCGATGGTAGCTGTCATTAAGTTGGCCATGGTACCTGCCAGAACCGCTTTCAAGCCCAGTTTGGCCAGGTCCGATTTGCGGCTGGGAGCAAGTCCTCCGATTCCCCCGATCTGGATGGCAATGGAGGAGAAGTTGGCAAAGCCGCAAAGGGCAAAGGTGGCCATCGTAACGGTTTTGGGTGACAACACATTGTTGCTCACCATATCGGATAACTGTAGATAAGCCACAAACTCATTTAGCACCACTTTGGTTCCTATCAGGGATCCCATATTGGTGATATCGGCCCAAGGTACCCCCACAATATAGGCAATAGGAGCCAGAATCCAGCCCAGTATGGTTTCAATCCGCAAGTCACCTCCCGGTATCAGTTCGTTGAGACCCGTCAATCCACCAAACCATTGAAAAAAGTAGTTACCCATTGCCAGCAGCGCAATAAAAGCAAGCAGCATGGCGCCGACATTGGCAGCCAGTTTCAAGCCGGTACCGGCACCGCTGGCCGCCGCGTCGATTCCGTTCGCATCGGTTTTTTCGATCGCGATTTTGACATCCCCCTTAGTGGCCGGTTCGTCTACTTCCGGAAAAAGCATTTTAGCAATTACCAGTGCCGCAGGCGCCGCCATCAGGCTGGCTCCCAATAACTGCTCGGCGAAAAGCTGCTGTCCGATTTCAAGAGCTACGTTATTTGCCTGCGCATAGGAATTGCCCAACATCTGAACATAGGCCGCCATCACCCCGCCGGCAATAGTCGCCATGCCGCCGGTCATCACAGCCATGAGTTCCGAGCGGGTCATCTTCTCAATGTAGGGCTCGACGACCAGGGGAGCCTCGGTCTGGCCCACAAAAATATTGGAAATAACGGAAAGCGACTCGGCACCCGAAGTTCCCATCAGCTTCTGCATGCCCCTGGCCATATACTTTACAACCCACTGCAGAATACCGTAGTGGTAGAGTATTGAAGTCAATGAGGCAAAAAAGATAATGGTGGGCAGCACCTGAAAAGCGAAAAAATTACCCATGCTGTTTTCCATACCCGGGCTGTAGGCCAGGTCGCCGAAAATAAACTCCGCTCCCTCGGTCGTAAAGTTCAATACCAGTACAAAAAATCCCGATACCCAGCTGAAGAATGCCTTCGGCCATCCCAGAGGACTCCAGAATTGGGCCATATCAGGTCCCTTTAAAATAAAGACCGCCAGCACGAACTGAATTCCCAGACCGGTAGCCACCATTCGCCAGCTGATCTTCTTCTTGTTCTTGCTGAACAGCCAGGCAATGCCCACTATAGCCGCCATCCCGATGATGCCACGAATAATATCTATCATAAATTCTCTTCTTTTTCTTGTTCTGCTTCTATTTCAGCTTTTTTAAAGGGGGTTATAGGCTTGCCACGGCGCTTGTCAACCGGCGGACGAAAACACTGGCGGGAGCGAGGCTCATAGGCTTCGTTCTCTCCGACCAGTACCCGGTCTTTGCTTTCGACTACACGCTGCGAATAGTGGGCCATCGTCCCGCTCTCGGCACAGATGGCGTGAAGCTTCGTCACATATTCCGCAATAGCAAGCAACTGGGGCATGGGCTCAAAGGGGCGTCCCTCAAAATCCATATCGAGGCCGGCACAGATCACTCGTTTTCCATCGTTGGCAAGGGTATTGGCCACATCGATGACACGCTGATCAAAGAACTGCGCCTCATCGATACATACAACCTGTGCATCGGAGGTAAGCAGCACAATCTGGTCGGCTGTATCCACAACGATGCTGGGCAGGGCATTCTCATTGTGCGAGACAATCTCTTCCTCACTGTATCGGTTGTCGATGGCAGGCTTCACGATAATGATTTTCTGGCCTGCTATGTGCGCTCTTTTGGCCCTCCTGATCAGCTCTTCGGTCTTGCCGCTAAACATGCCTCCACAGATCACTTCGATCCAGCCGGCTTGCTGAGGCGTAAAAGAGGGTTCGTTGAACATAGCGCTTCGGTGCGAGAAAATTATTATGGTTTTCAAAACAGTGAATATATCTGTGTGAAGCTTAAAATGAAAAGGAGAAATGTGCCAATAACATGATTTATGATGCCAATCGGCTTATCCCATGAATCGATCGCTCCGATGATTTTCTGTAGCTTCGTAATGAAGTCTCAACTTTTTCGTCACAAATAAGTACACCCAAAGTGCATTTTTGCAATACATTGCTATTTTGCATTTACCAATCAACAATTAAACGGGATACGTATGCAAACCTTAAAGACGGTTTTGGTACTGGGAATAGTTTTTCTGCTCTCTGCGCCCGAAGCCTTTACGACTACATATTCTTTTAACAGAAATACCAATCTGAACTTTGCTGATTTCTCTTTCCAGGCCGATACGACCGACAGTACGGCAGCCGATTCTACCAAAGCCGAGGAGAAAACGAACAAGGATCTGCCGCTGGATCCGGAACGAACCGTTTCGTTTACTACCGAGACAGGAACATGGATGTCGGTTGATGTCAGCCCCGATGGCAACACCATTGCCTTCGACCTGATGGGCGATATCTATACCATACCTGTTGAAGGCGGTAAGGCGACAAGAATTACCGAAGGCTTGGCCTTCGACACCCATCCGAGGTACAGCCCCGACGGAAGATATCTGCTGTTTACTTCCGACCGCGACGGCGCCGACAACATCTGGTACCTGGATCTGCAGGAAGAAGACGAGGAAGAAAAATTCCACCAGGTCACCGACGGGAACAACAGGGTACCTTCGGCCGACTGGTCTCCCGACGGAGATTATATCGTAGTAGGCAAGGGCGGACTGACTAACAAGCTCTGGATGTACCACAAAGACGGCGGCAGGGGAGTGCAGCTTATCGACCAGCCGGGAGGCTTGAAAACCATTGAACCGGCCTTCAGCCATGACGGGCGTTTTATCTATTACTCGCAACGTTTCGGTGCCTGGAACTATAACGCTCAGCTGCCCCAGTATCAGATCGGTGTCTATGACCGGGAGAACGGAGAACGCAGCACCATCACCTCACGTTACGGCTCTGCCTTTACGCCTACACTCTCCGGCGATGGAAAGTATATTGTCTATGGAACCCGCTTTGAGGAGAAGACAGGCCTGGTAATCAGGACTCTTGCTACCGGCGAAGAGCGCTGGCTGGCGTATCCCGTACAGCGCGACGACCAGGAATCGATTGCGACGATGGGGGTTTATCCCGGTATGTCGTTTACTCCGGATAACAGTCGCCTGATTGCATTTTATGGAGGAAAACTCTGGAGCATTCCTCTAACGGGAGGACAGGCTACCGAGATTCCTTTTGAAGTCGACATCGAACAGGAGATGGGAGCGCAACTCGATTTCCAGTATCCCATTTCGGACAACAAGGAAGCAATTGCAACCCAGATTCGCGACGCGGTGCCGTCACCCGATGGAACCAAGTTGGCCTTTACCGTTTTGAACCGTCTCTATGTGATGGATTATCCGGATGGGACACCCAGACGGCTGACTAATACGGAAGTTACTGAAGCCAATCCAGCATGGTCGCCCGACAGTCGCTGGCTTGCCTATGCCAGCTGGGAGGGTGATGGAGGCCATCTCTATAAGATTAATACCGAAAGCCGCCGCCCGCGTCCGGAGCGCCTCACTTCGCAGCCGGCTATCTATGGCAGCCCGGCCTGGTCATATAATAGCGACCGGATTGTGTACCTGAAGGGGTCGGCACAGAGCTTTAAGGACAGTATAGGACCTTTCGCCTTCTTCGGTGCTATCGACGATATTGCCTGGATCTCTACGGATGGCGGACAGGAACATTTCATTGCCAAAGCCAACGGACGCAGCAACCCTCACTTTGTGAAAGCCAACGACCGTATCTACATGAACCGGGGCAATGACTTGATTTCATTGCGCTGGGACGGAACCGATGAGAAACGCCATGTAGAAGTTACAGGCATCCGTACTTACGGATTCAGTGGCTACGGCATGGAATCTGCAGAAGATGCACACGGAATGAGCATCCTTCATCCATACAAAGAACCGAAAGAACCGAATCCGCCCAGCTCTGCCTCGATTGTGACTATGGCACCGGAAGGTGACCAGGCGCTGGCACAGATTAACAATGAGATCTATGTGCTTACCGTACCCCAGATCGGCGAAGCACCGACAATTTCCGTAGCCAATCCCTCGGCCGCCATGTTTCCGGCCAAAAAACTTACCACTATCGGGGGACAATTCCCTGTCTGGGGCGGTGATGGGCGCAAAGTCCACTGGTCGATCGGAAATGCCCATCTGGTATATGACCTCGATGATGCCAAAGCTTTCGAAGACAGTGTAAAAGCTGCCAAAAAGGAAGAAGCGAAGAAGAAAGAGGAAGCAAAAGATAAAGAGGAAGAATTAGAAGGAGGGGAGGAAGCCGATGCCGATTCTACGTCAGCAACGGCTGAAAAGGAAGAGCTCGAGGAAGAAGATGAAAAGCCCGATACCTACCAGCCTGACGAACAACGCATTGAAATAACCTACAGCCGCGATATCCCTGAAGGCGTCGCCCTGCTGCAAGGCGCCCGCATTATCACTATGGATGGAGACGAGGTTATCGAGAACGGGGATATTCTCATCGAAAATAACCGTATCAAAGCCGTAGGCGCTGGCGGTTCGCTGGACGTGCCATCCAACGCGGAGGTAATAAACATGTCGGGCAAAACCATTATACCGGGTTTTGTCGACACTCACGCCCACATGTGGCCCACCTGGGGTATCCATAAGAGCCAGGTCTGGAACTACTCTGCCAACCTGGCCTACGGTGTTACCACTACCCGCGATCCCCAGACAGCAACTACCGATGTACTTACCTATAGCGATATGGTTGAAGCCGGAAGTATGCTGGGACCGCGCGTCTATTCCACCGGACCGGGTCTCGGCTTCTGGGCTTATAACATTAAGAGCCTGGACCATGCCAAAGACGTCATGAAACAGTACAGCGAGTACTACAAGACCAAGTACATCAAGATGTACCTGGCCGGTAACCGCAAGCAGCGGCAATGGATTATCATGGCGGCTAAAGATCAGGAGATCCTACCTACGACAGAAGGCGCTCTGGACTGGAAACTGAATATGACTCAAATGCTCGACGGCTATCCGGGACACGAACATTCCTTCCCGATCCACCCGATTTACCGGGACGTAGTACAAATGACAGCTGAATCGCAGATGGCGGTAACACCGACACTGCTGGTCGCTTATGGAGGTCCGTGGGCGGAAAACTACTACTATGCCACCGAGCAGCCCTACAACGATCCAAAGCTTTCCAGGTTTACTCCTTATGCGGAACTGGCAAGCAAGTCACGCCGGCGTGGCTTTTGGTCAATGAAGGAGGAGCATGTATTCCAGAAGCATGCCGAATTCATGAAAGACCTGGTTGAGGCCGGCGGGCTTGCAGGCGTGGGAAGCCACGGACAGCTCGAAGGCCTCGGCTACCACTGGGAGCTATGGTCCATCCAGGCAGGTGGCATGGAAGAACTCGATGCACTGAAGGTCGCAACTATTCTGGGCGCCAAATCGCTAGGCCTGGAAGGAGACCTCGGCTCGATCGAAGCCGGCAAGCTGGCCGACCTGGTCATCCTGAACCGGAATCCACTGGATAATATCCGCAATACCAACACTGTTCATTCGGTTATGAAAAACGGCCGGCTTTACGACGGCAACAGCCTGAATGAAGCATGGCCGCGCCAGCAACAGGCCGGCCCGTTCTGGTGGAAGCAGGATAAGCCCGGATCTTCACTGCCCGGTATACGCCAGTAGCAGAAAAAACATATAAGTAGTATACAGATGCCATCGTCCAAGCGATGGCTTCTGTGTTTTAAAGAGATTTACTAACTATTGAATTTATTTTTAATACATTATCGGCACTCAATCATCAATTTTATCCAATCGCTATGAAAAGAATTCTCGCACTCTCGGTACTGTTGCTCTGCTGGCTCACCGCCCGGGCACAGGAAGAACAAAAAGAATGGGATGTCAGTAATCCCGGCGGACCTCACCAGGATGTGACTTTCACTACGGACGAAGGCACCTGGATGAACGTAGATGTCAGCCCTGATGGAAATCACATTGTATTCGACCTTTTGGGAGATATCTACATAATGCCGTCTTCAGGCGGCCCGGCAACCGTTTTACGCCGGGGGCTTCCGTATGAGATACAACCGCGCTTCAGTCCTGACGGCAGCAAGATCTCATTTACCAGCGATGCCGGGGGAGGAGACAACATCTGGATTATGAACCGCGACGGCTCGGATCCCCGGCAGGTTACCAACGAAAGCTTCCGGCTGCTCAACAATGCCGTATGGTCACCGGAAGGTGAATACATCATAGCTAAAAAACACTTCAGCTCGACCCGTTCGCTGGGAGCTGGTGAGCTCTGGCTCTACCATACAAGCGGAGGTGCGGGCATTCAACTGGTAGAAAAACCCAATGCCCAGCAGGATCTCGGCCAGCCCTTTTCAAGCCCGGACGGGCGATATGTCTACTACAGTCAAGCAGTCTATCCCGGAGGGTATTTTCAGTATAACAAGGATCCCAACAGCCAGATTTACGCCATCAACCGCTATGACCGCGAGACCGGAGAGATTGAGCGCATCACCGGAGGGGCAGGGGGAGCTATCAGTCCCACCATTTCGCCTGACGGTACCAAAATGGCGTTTATTCGCCGCGTAAGAACAAAAAGCGTAATCTATATCCGTGACCTTAATACCGGTATTGAGAAACCCGTTTATGACCAGCTCAGCAAAGACCAGCAGGAAGCATGGGCCATCTTTGGGCCTTATGTCAATATCGACTGGATGCCCGACAACAAAACTTTGGTATTCTGGTCTCAAGGAAAAATCAACAAACTCAACACCGAGACTCTTCAGTCTGAGGTCATTCCATTTGATGTGGAATCGAGTCACCAGGTTGCTGAAGCCGTGACTTTCCGGCAGGATCCTGCCCCCGACACCTTCACTGCCAAAGCCGTCCGTCATGCCGTAACCGCTCCCAGCGGAAATTACATGGTATTCAATGCCGCGGGCTACCTCTGGCGAAAAGACCTCCCCGATGGGACGCCTCGCAGGCTTACGCAGGGTACGGCCCTGGAATTCGAACCTGCCTTTTCCAGAGATGGCAGGACCCTGGCCTACGTCACCTGGAGTGATACTGAGAAAGGGGCCATCATGACGCTGGATATGAACCGGCGCAATGCCCGGCCCAATAAGATCACCGACGCTAAAGGCATTTACCGTGAGCCTTCTTTCTCACCCAATGGAAGTACAATCGTTTTCCGCAAAGAAGATGGCAACGGCCACCAGGGCACGTCCTATACCACCGATCCCGGTATCTATACTATGCCGGCGGGAGGGGGAGAGGCAACGCTAATCACGGAAGACGGCAGCGAGCCTTCTTTCAGCGCCGACGGCAAGCGCATCTTTTTCATGGGAGGCTCCTATCTTGACAATGCCTATAAGAGCGTCGATCTGGGCGGCAACGACGAACGAACACACTTCACATCCAAATACGCCAACAATTTTGTGGTAAGCCCCGATAACAAATGGGTCGCTTTCAACGAACTGTTCAAGGTGTATGTGGCCCCTATGCCGATGGCCGGTAAAGAAATAGGGCTCAGCGCCGATACAAAATCGATCCCGGTCACCCACGTGGCCGAAGATGCCGGTATCAACCTTCACTGGTCAGCCAATAGTGACAAGCTGCACTGGACACTCGGGCCTAAGTATTACACTGTGGGGCTGAATGATGCCTTTGACTTCCTGAATGGAGAATCTGATACCGAACTGCCACTTGCCACGGCCGAGGGTATCGATATCAACCTTCAGATGAATTCTGACAAACCTTCCGGCGTCATTGCCTTTACCAACGCCCGTATTATTACCATGAACGGCAATAATGACGTTATCGAAAATGGGACAGTCGTAGTCCGCGACAACAGGATTGAGTCAGTAGGTCCGGCCAGGGAAGTATCTATACCCTCAGGCGCAACTGCTGTGGACGTCGCCGGCAAAACGATCATGCCGGGAATCATTGACGTGCATGCCCACATCGGCAACTTCCGTCAGGGATTGAGCCCACAACAGCAATGGGAGTATTTTGCAAACCTAGCCTACGGGGTTACCACGGCTCACGATCCTTCTTCCAATACCGAAATGATCTTTTCTCAGGCTGAGATGATACGGGCCGGGAATATGGTAGGGCCCAGAATCTTCTCGACCGGGCGCATCCTCTATGGTGCAGATGCCGAATTCAAAGCGGTTATCAACAACCTGGATGACGCTAAATCGGCGCTCCGCCGCACAAAGGCTTTCGGCGCTTTCTCGGTTAAAAGCTATAACCAGCCGCGAAGAAATCAGCGCCAGCAGGTTATAAAGGCAGCACGAGAACTGGAGATGATGGTCATGCCCGAAGGAGGATCCACTTTTACTCACAATATGAGCATGATCCTGGACGGGCATACGGGAATCGAGCATAACATTCCCATATTCCCGGTTTATAAGGATGTTCTAACCTTATGGGGCGCAAGCAATACAGGCTATACACCTACACTTGTTGTGAACTATGGAAGTGTTAGTGGTGAATACTATTGGTACCAGCATACCAAGGTGTGGGAGAAAGAACACCTGCTCAAATATACTCCTCGGTCTGTGGTAGACAGCCGCTCACGTCATCGCACCATGATCCCAGAAGAGGAGTATGAAAACGGGCACATTATGAGCGCCGCTATGGCCGGAGATCTGTATCGTGAAGGGGTAACCGTCAACCTCGGTGCTCACGGGCAGCTGCAGGGACTCGGTGCGCACTGGGAGCTCTGGATGTTCGAGCAGGGCGGCCTGGATGAGATGGACGCACTGCGAGTTGCCACTATCAACGGCGCCAGATATATCGGCATGGACCATGAGCTGGGCTCGCTGGAATCCGGTAAGCTGGCAGATCTCATCGTGATTGATGGAAATCCGCTCGAAAATATCCGCGAAACCGAGAACGTCACGCATACGATGATTAACGGACGCCTATATGATACAGCAACTATGAATGAGATAGGGCACAGGCAAAAAGAGCGCCTGCCATTCTGGTGGGAGCTGGAGGGCTATGACCCTGCATTTGACTGGCATGCCACTACAGATGCCGATACCCGCTCGCACGGCTATATTCAATGCAGTTGTGGAGTCCTAATTGACAAGCACTAGCATGTAATTCAATACCCTTAAACAAAAGGCCCCCGATATAAACCGGGGCTTTTTTATTTCAAAAAGATGCGGCCGCAACTACTCCTTCATATGTTTCCACTGGTGGTACATATCGAAGAAAAGCCACAGAAAAGGGTAGATGGGGATCAGAATGCATAAAACCAGTTTCAACGTTTTGTTGTTGGATGCCGGCAGCTGCGCAATGCCCGCTACACCCGCCATCCAGAAAATACTGACCATGAATAGGGTAAAAGCGATAAGGATAGAACCGAAAAATCCGAAGTTGTTGTAAAAGGTCTCTAGCATCTAAATAAAAGCTCTACTTTCAGCTGTTTATTCGTTATTTTTGTGGCTTTCTGCAAACCGAAAAAATAAGAAGAATATTTACAAGATGCTTCCGGTAGTTTCAATAGTAGGGCGACCCAACGTTGGCAAGTCCACCATTTTTAATCGATTGATCGGCAGCCGAAAGGCTATCGTCGACGACCAGTACGGGGTAACCCGAGACCGCCACTACGGAGAGTCCTTTTGGAACGGCCGTGAATTTACTGTTATCGACACGGGAGGCTACCTGCCCGACGAAACCGATGTAATGATAAAAGGCATTCGTGAACAGGTGCATATTGCCATAGAAGAATCCGACGTCATCCTTTTTGTTGTCGATACTGAAGGCGGCATCACCAGCCTTGATCAATCGGTTGCCAATCTGCTGCGCCAGCAGGAAAAGCCCGTACTCTTGGTCGCCAACAAAGCCGACAACCAAGAGCGGGCGCTGAATGCCAGTGAGTTTTATGCGCTCGGTTTCGAGGAACTCTATCCCATATCGGCCCTCAACGGCACGGGTACCGGAGAACTGCTTGACAAGCTGGTAGAGGTACTGCCCGAGAAACAGGATGAACCGGAAAGCAAATTCCCAAAACTCGCCGTCGTGGGACGTCCCAATGTGGGCAAAAGCAGTTTTGTGAATGCTTTGCTAAACGACGAACGTTGTATCGTAACCGACATACCCGGCACCACCCGTGATGCCATAAACAGCAAACTTATCTACAATGAACGTGAGTATATTCTGGTGGATACGGCCGGGCTTCGGAAACGCCGCAAGGTCAAAGAGAATGTCGAGTTCTACAGTACCGTCCGCACCGACCGTGCCATCAGGGAGTGTGATGTAGCTATTCTTATGCTTGACGCCATGCAGGGATTCGAGGCACAAGATAAACACATTCTCAGCGAGGCGGTAAAGTTCAATAAGGGTGTCGTTATTGTGCTCAACAAATGGGACCTGGTGCCAGATAAGGATACCAATGTGCACAAAGAGTTTGAAGAGTACATCTACAGTCAAGTACCCTCCATGGACTGGATCCCCATTGTCTCCATTTCGGCCACCGACCGCAAGCGTATTCACAGGGTGATTGATGTAGCAGAAGAGGTTATGGAGGAACGCAGAAAAGAGATCGGCACGCCAGTCTTCAACGACTTCCTGCAAGAAATTATGAAAGAGAAGCCACTGCCAATTAAAAGGGGACATCCGCTAAAGATTAAATATGCCACCCAGGTAAAATCCAATCCTCCGGTTTTCAAGTTTTTTATGAATACACCCTCCGAACTTCCGGCCAATTACCGTAAATTTATAGAGCGCAGGATACGGGAGCGCTTCGGTTTCAAGGGGGTTCCCATAACCATGACTTTTAAAGAGAAATAGTTAATTTATCTTTTGAAGTGAAGCGGCGAATCATTTATTTTTAGCTCGTTGCAAACAACGCCATTACTAATTGCGCTAACCATTACACATGCCTAAAGTAGAAAATCTGGAAAAGCCACGTGCCAACGCGCTCAATCAGGATTACGACAGGGAACGCGACCTTTCGTTTACTGAAAAGCTCTACCTTCCCGAAATATTCAAGGCACTTTGGTATTCGCTGAAGCAGATGTTTCAGCCTACGGTTACCCTCAACTATCCCGAAGAAAAATGGGATCCGCCTTCTATATTCCGAGGCCGGCCGGTACTGGTTGAAGATAACGGCAAAGAACGGTGTGTTGCCTGCGGGCTCTGTGCAAGAGCATGTCCGCCGCTGGCTATAAGCATGCAAGCCAATGAAGATTCAGACGATCCCAAGGAACGTTATCCGGATGTATTTGAAATCAATATGCTGCGGTGTATTTACTGTGGCTACTGTGAAGAG
Organism: uncultured Balneolaceae bacterium; assembly: GCA_964457025.1. Classification (GTDB taxonomy): domain Bacteria; phylum Bacteroidota; class Rhodothermia; order Balneolales; family Balneolaceae; genus CAYWDK01. The sequence continues at coordinate 75,526 of CAYWDK010000001.1, forward strand.
GTCTGCCCGGAAGAGGCTATTGTAATGAGTAAGGATTACGATATTGTATTCGAGAGCAGGGAAGAGGCGGTCTACGACAAGCAGCGGCTCCTGGTACCGAAAGAAGACCTCAAGGAGCGGCTGGACTTCCTTAGGAAGTATAAAAACCGTCAGTTCGGTCAATTTTGGGATTTTCAGGAGGAAAACAACATTCACTCTGTTCGCGACAGGGACCGCGAATTCAATACCGGACTTTCTCTCGTTGAAATGCTGGAACGCCAGAAAAAGAACGACAGCGTTCAGGCCGACTCAGAATGGGTACGTTAAGCAAGTGAATTACTACACATAGATGTCTGACAAACAAATCTCGCAGGAAGAGCTCGATCAACTGGTTGATGACGCCTCATACCTTCAGGACGAAGCCGAAGCCCTGAAATATGTCATAGGAAACGTACCTTATACCGAAAACCCGCCAGAGGGTAAGTCTATTGCCGAAATGCTGCTCCTCATCGACCACGCCCAGCTTTCCTACTACAGGCCGATCCTGGAAGAAGCGTTTAAAAACCCGCGGCCCACACGCCTTGAAGATTTTGACCACTTCCGAGATACCTTTAAAGTAGACGAAGACAAACTGGAGGACATTCAAAAGCTGCTCAGCAAAATAGCAAAACACAGGGCAGGACTTGTAAATGTTATTAAAAATATACCGTTAATTGACTGGGAGATAACAATTTACAACAATGACCGTGAATTATTATTGTTTGATTTCATCAGAGAAATGATTCGCTTTGACCGGTCTGTCTTAAAGGATATCGCCGACCGGGTGATGATCTACAGCCAGGAAAAAGCAACTCAGAGAGAGATTGAACAGCGTAAAATGCAACGGAATCCACATCCCGATAACTCTTAAAGAACAGTATTAATGGAATGGGGAGCTCTTTTACTTCTGGTAGTTTCCATCTATGCCGGATGGAAGGCATACGGCTTATCTCAAGAGCGCGAGGGACTCAAATTTGAAGGCCTTGCGGCTACCTGTCTGGTATTCGGTATAGTACAGCTGATTATTATCATAGACGGCATACTTTCGTCATATGAGATGACTCTGTATTCTGATGTGGTACTGGAATGGGGTCATATCATTTGTCTGGCACTGGTTCTAAGTTCGCTTGCCATCTTTATCAGAGAATCAAAGCCGGTATTTGCCCAGTTCCCGATGATTTATACAGCTTTGCCTTTACTGATCGTGCTTTCATATTTCCTGGTAGTTGACACTTATGCTATTAAAGACTGGCTGATATCGATCTACCAGGGAGGGGCCATATTGGTTGCCCTGCTGATGTACAGCGTATATACCTACCGGAACCCAGAATACGCTCCTGTTCTTGCGGGAACAGGAATGTTTCTGCTCACATTTCTCTTGTACTGGTATTTACCGATCGTAGCCGAAGCCAAGGAATGGTTATGGAAAGTACTTTTTTCAGTCAGCATATTACTTACCGTCTACGGTTATGAGAAGGCACATAAAGCACTGCGTATTGAAAGCCAGAACCTATAACAGACGCAAAAGACCGTAAATGCTTAAAAAAGGTGACAAAGCTCCGGATTTTACCTTACAGGACACACGGGGCGACAAGGTGTCCCTTTCTGATATAATCGGAGACAAGCAGGTGCTGATACTCTTTTTCCCGCTTGCATATACCGGCACCTGTACCAAAGAACTGTGCAGTGTAAGAGATAATATGAAGCTCTATGAATCCCTTGACGCACAGATACTGGCAATCAGTGTCGACAGCTTCCATGTACTGAGGGAGTACAAAAAGTCACAGAACCTCAACTTCACGCTCTTGAGTGATTTCAATAGAGAAGTGTCACGAAAATACGGTACACTCTACAATGATTTTTATGGGATGAAAGGTGTAAGCAAACGGTCGGCTTTCGTGGTAGGGAGGGATGGAAGCTTGCTCTATGCTGAGGTACTGGAAGACGCGGATAAACTTCCAGACTTCGAAGCCATTACCGGTGCCTTACAGGATCCATAAAAGTAACCTTTCCTGAATTATGTTAAAGATGATGATATGAGGGGATAATAGTTAAATAATACAACTTTACATAATATAAATTATACGACACATATACACTATTTAAATAAAGAACATAAAAAAATCCCGGCACGATCAGGTACCGGGACTTGGATTAAGTATGCAAACGATTCTCAGCATAGATAACTGAATCGTGGTTGTTTGAGCTCCTTTACTTCATTCTCTTATAGTTAATTCGCCATTGCAACTGCCAGGATTTGCCCTCATCCAGAGAAGCTTCCCAATCCCACGTGAGCGAGTCTTCCGCAATATCTTTAAAAACCATCCGCTGATGTATTTTTCGCCCTTCCCGGCCAATCGCTTCTCCCCGGAAAATTCGTTTGCCATCTTCCGTTATCCCTACAAACTCCAAGTAGGCGCCGTTACTATCTACCCAAGTCTGTTTCCATTCTTTCGTATTTGCTTTGTATACCGACCAAGACTTTCCTTTATAGCCTTTATTCCGGCCGGTTAAAACTTCAAAGTTCTCCTGTATAACTTTTCCGTCAAGAACTCGGCTGATCACATTCCGGCCAGTGGCGATAGTTCCGTCAGGCTCTTCATAGGAAATCTCCCACTCACCGATCCAGAAATCAAAATAGGATTCGGGATCCTGATCATCCATAGATGTCTGCTGGGATCGGGCTTCAACCGATATTCCCAATGAGATGGCAAATATTATAAAAGTAACGACCGGTTTCATTGCTTCTGAGGATTGGGTTTATGAATACTGATTTATCCCAATAACCGCCTCATGGCCGTCATAATCGTTAATTTTTATAAAGGTTTACCTATTTTCCCGGTTATATCGCCGATCACGGGACCTAATTGTTGCTTAGATGGGCTTTCCTGAATTCAGAGGGGGTCACTCCCACCTCTTCCTTAAAGGCCTTGTTAAAGGAAGTTTTGTTATTGAAACCGGCTTCAAAGGCAACATGAAGAATGGTAAAGTCCTTATTGCGCGGGTCCTTGAGGAGTTGTTGCGCTTCTTCTATCCGGTAATTATTGATGAATTCGAAAAAATTCATCCCAAGCTTTTCATTGATAATCTGTGAGAGATGATGTGGCGGTATAACCAGCTCTTCTGCAAGGTCATTTAACCTGATACTTCCTTCCCGGTACGGTTTTTCCTGTTTCATATACCTGAGCAACTGCTCGAGATAGCGGTCAGCCTGTGAGTCTTCCAGCGACGACGATTCATATTTCTTCCTGAGCTCCGACTCACTCATCATATCGGGATTGATATGGCCAAGATATCCGACTGTAAAAATAAAACCGGCCATGGTAAAAGCTACCATATAATCATGCTCAACCCTAAAATCTATAGTCGTCACCAAGATAAAATAGAGAGCATAGCTTCCGATATAGCCCACGAAACAGTACGCCAGAATCCGCAGCCACCGCAATGAATCATCACCATTGCTGTATTGTTTTAAAGATAGACGAAACCGCTCATACTTCACCATGAATAAGATCAAGCCGGCATAAAACATCATGTGGAAAACCTTAAGTCCTGCAATCCACAACATCCGTTCGGTGGCTCCCTCCCCTTGTGCCATTATGCGGGCTGCCTCTAATTTTTCAGGCGCCGGCAGTATATAGAAAGGAGTCTTTAAGGCAAGAAAAACAACAAAAGGTATGAAGTGCACGAGGTTCTTATACCGAAAAAGCCGTTCCGGTTTTAACATTGATAGTACATAAAGATACAGTACCGGCCCGAAGAGAAAAGTAAAGGTATCCGAAAATCCTATCAGGTGAGGATATACCAAATTATATCGGGTCCAGTACCCTACATAATCGATGAGCGTTACCGAAAAAAGGAACAGAAAAATCCCCAGGAGTATATTGGAAGATTTCCGGCCCTCTCCTTTAAAGAAAAGGATACCTCCCAACACCAGCCCGTGAAAAGCCGCGACTAAAAAAAGTATTGTCCATGTATCAAAAGAAGCATCCATAGCTGTAGATAAACATTTTCTACATAGTAAAAAACAATAGTTAAGCTTGCTATTTTTTGTTCAAAAAACGACTTCTATCGAAGCCTTAAGCTTATAACCCCTTGATTTACAAGCTATTGTGGTTCTGAAGTTTATTGCGTATGATTAATTTTCAGCTGTTTTAAACATCGAGAGGCTTAGCTTATGCAAGTATTAATAGTTGAGGATGACCGCGTTTTATCCTTGATGCTGACCAAAATGGTTGAGCGTATGGGTCATTCTGTGATTGGCGCCGTGCCCTCCGGTGAAGAAGCGGTGGAAAAAGCCCGATCTAACTCCATCGACCTCATCCTGATGGATATTATGCTGGAAGGGAAAATTGACGGCATACAAGCGATGCAGCAGATCAACAAGAACAGACACCATGTACCCGTCATCTATATAACCGGCAACTCCGATAAATCAACCCGGAATCGCGCCAAATCCACCAACTATATCGCATATCTTGTTAAACCCATAAATTATGACCGGCTTAAGGAGACCATTACTTCCATTTAATCCGTCCCAATTGTTGCCTCATATCCTTTTTTTTATTTGCTTTAGGTATAAAATTATTCAGTCGAGAGATAATTAAGTAGTTGATTTTGCAAGATGTACGACTATAACCCCTAATTGGAGGATGCATGTACAAATTGAATGGGAGCTCATCCGGATGGTATCTGGTTTTGTTTTTCCTTTTTACCATTGATACCGCTCAGGGCCAACAGCTGATGTCCGTACTCAAAAGCAATTCGAATATAAGCTCTTTTGTCCGGGCGCTGGAAATAAATGGGCTGGATGAAAGATTATCAGCTAAAGGGCCCTTCACTATTTTTGCTCCGACAAATGAATTTTTCGATAAGGAGACTTCCGGCAAGCAGCTGGAATCGGACTCCATTCACCGCTTCCTGCTCAATCATATTATGACCGGCTTCGCAACTGAGAAAAACATGCAATACATGTCAAAAGTGACTACCCTGGGTGGAGTCACCCTTGCTATTGAAAAAAGAGATAAGAAGATCTATATCAACACCATTGAACTTACCACTACCAATATTAAGGCCTCAAACGGGGTCATCCACATTATCAATGGAGTTGTCAAATAGTCCTGCGGGAGCCCTGACCTTCAGTGCCCTTTTCAAGATGCGAATATCAAATTCTGTGGATGAACTTAAGATTGTCTCCCCATCAGCATGAATCAATACCGGCTCATCCAGCCCGAGTGTCGCCCTCTCTCCTTTCCGGATAGTGAATTGCGGAAGCAGCGTCTGTTTTCCCCAAAAGAAAAGCGGGAGTAGCAGGGGTAATATCCATCTGGAAACGGGATCAATTGTCACAAACTCCAGTATCCCGTCCCTGTTGGACGCGCCAGGGGCTACTTTGAAATTGCCCCCTTCCACCTCCCCGTTGGCAACCGTTAGCATTAACAACGGTCCTGAATGAACCCTCTCTCCATCCAGTTCGAGCTCGCTGTAAAAGGGCCGTACCCTCAAATTGGCTTTAAGTGCAGAAAGTATATAGCGAAGGGTCCCGTTTCTTATCATGCTTTCGCCGGCGATCTGATTGGTGGTCCCGTCAAAACCAAAACCGAGTGTGTTGATAAAATAATGGTCGTTGCACTTTCCGGCGTCAACCGTAACTGATGTACCCCGCTCAATGATGGAAAGGGCTTCTTTAATATTGAGTGGTATAGCCAGTGATTTGGCAAAATCATTACCGCTACCCATGGGGATGATACCCATTTCAGCATCGCTCCCCAACAGACCGATAGCTACATCCCTTGCAGTACCGTCTCCCCCGCAGGCTACTACTACATTGAACTCTTGGGCCGCCTCTCTGGCCATCTGCCTTATACTGCCGTGGCTTTTCGAGTGCCTGACAGCTATAGCTTCTTCCCTCCCGGCAAGCAGCAACTCCAGCTGCCGGAGCGCCTTGTCCGCTTTGCTCCTGTTTGCTGCCGGATTATATAAAAAGCACCAGGACTTCAAGAAGCGTTTCTCCTGGATAGGAAATATCGCTGCAATATCCTTGTTACGCGCTCAACATCCTGAATAAAGACCCGCTCGCCCTTCTGGTGATAGGGGAAAATGGCGGGCTCAAGGGCAACGGATGGAACCGGATTCTCCTGCTGTTGCTGTTGGTTGAACTCATATCCGTAGTGAAGGTAATCATTGGTGTTATTGTCCAGGTGGATATCGGCCTCTATTTCTTTGAACCTTTTTACCATATTCTCAGTCTCTTTTATCAATGCCTGGGTGGGCTCAAGTTCGTTCAGCTCCCAATGCTTGGAATAAAGCGCCACTCCCGGCCGCCCTTTAAAAAGTGGAGTCGTGTCTACCGTAATGACCTCGGCGGGCGTCAGGCCCTGTTGCAAACAGGCTTCGGAAATCCTACGGGCCCCCATCCCGTGAGAGTAACCCACTCCTGAATTTTTAAGCAATTCGGGATGCTCTTTAAGACCCTTGCTCTCTTCCATCTCCGAGAAGAAGAATATATACCCGCCATCATTTTCTTCTGCTGAAATTTCTGCAAGAGCAAGCAGGATGCCAACGCCGGCGCTGTCGTCCATGGCTCCCTCTATGAAGTGGTCCGCTACCCGTACCGGAAGCTTATCAGGGAACGTCTGGCCGTAATGGTTGATTTTGTCAATATGGGCTGCCAGTGCCACGCCCTTTCCGGGGGTGAAAGAACGGCTTTTAAAAACCAGGTTATTGCCGGCAACTTCTAACTCTTCAAAGATTTCCAAACGGCTAAAAACCTCTTTTATATAAGGATGAAGCCGCTCTTCATAACTGCTGAAGGAAGGTACGGCAGCAGTTTCCCCAATGTGCGAAATTGCTCGGGCAAGCAGGTCCATAGTTTCGGTTTTAATCAGTCAGATGTAAAAGAGATTTCGAAATTACCGTCTGTCTCAGGCCGTAATTTGATCTTGTCTATTACGGCTCCAAGGGTTAACGGTCCATAAATATGAGGAAACTTCTCTCCTGATTCAGGATCCTTTTCATATTTAATGTCCCGATCCACCAGGGCCGTATTGATTACTATAAGTAATAGTTTTTTTTCGCCATTATAAAACCGGTTGGCGGTCTTTTGTAGCTGGTCGCCCGTACAGCAATGTATATAACCCTCACTTTCCAACGTTTCCGGGGCATAAACGGCACTGCTTTTATTCTCCTTCCACTGCTTTTCACTTGCGAGGTGAAATATCAGATCTTCTTTCATCTATGCTAATTCTCCGTCTGTTTTTCCTGATTATAAGCCAGATGCAGCAAGGCATCTCCTTTGTGTACAACCGGGGCATTATTCATTCCGATAATGCGTCCGGTGTGGGTAGCTATGCATTTAAACCACTCCTTGCCAAAAGGATCGGTAATATGTCCCAGCACCTGACGCTTTTTAACGTGATCTCCCAACTTTATTTTCGGCTGGAAGAGACCGGCATATTTTGCCCTGATCCAGGTGCTTTTGTTATAGAATTCGGTTTGATGCGGTTCGGGTGCCGAAGAGATCATTTCCAGATGCTTCATCACTCTCAGGGTCCCGTTTATGCCCTCCTGTATTCCTTTTTCGTCAAACCGGTGTGACTCCCCCGTCTCATAAACAAGTATATGCTTGCCCTTCTTGTGGGCGGCTTTTCGGAACGACTTATCAATCAGAGAGGAGTTTACCGCAAGCGGAGGGGCAAAAGCGTTGGCCAGCTCACGGTTTACTTCGATATCAAAAGTGCAACGGATCTGGGGATAATTGCTTCGGTTGGCACTGCCGGTGTGAAAGTCGATTCCGTAGTCGATTTCCGGGATGATCTCGTTCATCAAAGTATAGGCAAGAAGCCGGGCCAGCGAGCCTCCCTTCACGCCCGGAAAACTCCTGTTGATGTCTTTGCCATCAGGCACTCCCCTCACATTCTGGATAAAACCGTACACATTCACCAGCGGTATGGCTATGACAGATCCTTTTTCCGGCCTGATCATCTGCTTGCTGATCATTCTCCGGATGATTTCGATGCCGTTTATTTCATCGCCGTGAAGCCCCCCGGTAAGTAACAGTACCGGGCCGTCTTGCTTTCCGCGGTAAACATGGACCGGCAGGTCGATATTCGTATAGGTGGGAAGCCGGGCAATAGTAAGGAAAAGCTCTACCTCCTCACCGGCTTCAATTTTTTGCTTATTGATGGTAATTGTCTCAGGCATCACTCTTAATCCTGCGTCGCGTGCTTTTGCTCGCTTTACGTTCGGTAACCTTTCGTTCTACAAAACTGATGATCCGGCTGGCTATGTCTGTTTGTGTTGCACGCTCGATACCTTCCAGTCCGGGAGATGAGTTGACTTCAAGAATAAGCGGGCCTCGTTCCGATTGGAGCATGTCCACACCGGCGATGGAAAGACCCATCGACCTGGCGGCAACCAAAGCAGCCTTGCGCTCGTCTTTGGTGAGCTTAATCAGCTCCACACTGCCTCCCCTGTGTACATTCGAGCGGAACTCTCCCTCTTTGCCCTTCCGCTTCATGGCTCCAACTACCTTGCCGTCTACTACGAAAGCACGAATATCCTCTCCTTTTGCCTCCTTGATGAACTCCTGAACAATCACACGGGCCTTCATACTGTGAAATGCCTGGATAATAGACTCAGCCGCTTTTTGGGTAGGGGCCAAAACGACGCCGACTCCCTGTGTGCCTTCCAGCAGTTTGACAATAAGAGGCGGCCCGCCTACTTCAGCGATAATCTTTTTTACTTCGGTGGAATAGTTGGTAAAAACGGTTTTGGGCATACCAACCCCGGCTCTTGCCAAAATCTGCAGGCTGCGCAATTTATCCCTTGAGCGAACGAGCGCCTGAGACTCTACAGCGGTAAAAACTTTCATCATTTCGAACTGTCGCACAACCGCTGAACCGTAAAATGTAACGGAGGCTCCAATCCGCGGTATTACAGCATCTACATCCTGAATCTTAGTACCCTTATAGTAGATACAGGGGTTGTCCTTTTCACTGACCAGATCGCATTTGAGATGATCGAGTACGGTAGCTTCATGGCCGGCTTCTTCAATAGCTTCCACCAACCGGCTGGTGGAGTACAACTTGGAATTTCTTGACAGAACAACAATATGCATCAATAGTTTTGTTTTTAATTATGTGATTTTCTTTGATAAAAACTTCTTCGACACGTCCACCAGAAAATTACCGCGAATCAGCCTTCGCCCGATAAGTACCGGATATTTCATTTCCGACCGGTCGGTCAGTGAAAGCTGTATCTCCAGTTCTTTTCCCATGATTACAATCTTTGTTTCAACGATGATCCGGTCTTCAGAAACACCATTGGAACTTTTCACGCTTTTAACCTTGTGAATGGGCAGCTGAAAGAGCTTGTCGTTATAAGTATCGTGAGAGGGATCAAGCAGATTGAAACGAACCATTTCCCGTCCCTCCTCTTTATACCTTTCTATCCGGTGGCAATGCAGGCTGGAAGTATAGGCGCCGGTGTCTATCTTTGCCTTTATCCCGAAAAGATCCCAGTCAGGGAAATCGACCAACTCCGCCCTTCCGATTATATTCGGTTTTTCAGTATTATTTTCTGCTTTCATGGCATAAAGAAGCAGTGCAAAATTTGTGTTAAAGTATACAAGTTATTCTGCTTTCTATCATCCATTTATTACTTTCGTCAAATTCTTTTTTATTCGAATATCATTTATAATTTTCCAATGTCATTTTTTCTACCCAAACAGATATCAGAAATCCTCATGACTCACACTATGCCAATCCGTTTTCGCTCACCGGGCTTATTTCTCATCATTTTTGCCATGGTTGCTTCTACAGCCTGTACTGGAAGCAAAAGCACGCTGAACCATTCCACTACCAGTGCCACTTTATGGGTTCAAAACGCAGCTGAATATGAGGCGTTGGGAAGTCTGATCTATCAAACGGCAACCTCGAACCTTGCACTTGCTATAGAAGATTCGTACTGGACGGCCTCTGTCGAGCAGGGAGAACAATACCAATCCCTCCCTCCTGCCATTATCCTGGATGTAGATGAAACCGTGCTGGATAACTCCCCTTTTCAGGCCCGGATGATTGAGCAAAACAGCAGCTTTAATCCCGAAGCCTGGAATGAATGGGTTATGGAAGCGAATGCCGAAGCCGTACCAGGTGCTCTAGAATTCACCCGGCTGGCCGCAGAAAAAGGAGTACAGATCTTTTATGTGACCAATCGCGAAGCCGAAGTTGAGAGCGGCACCCGTAAAAATCTTAAGGAACTTGGCTTCCCGCTTGACGATGAAAAAGATGTTATCCTCTCAAAAAACGAAAGAGAGAACTGGACTTCTGCAAAAACAGAGCGACGGGCCTTTCTGGCAGACCGGTACCGGATTCTTATGCTTTTCGGTGATGATCTCAACGATTTTGTTTCTGCTAAAAATATCAGCGAACAGGAGCGATCTAAGCTGGTCAATGAACACCGCAAAAAATGGGGGCGGAGCTGGTATATTCTGCCGAATCCGGTATACGGTTCATGGGAACAGGCACTTTACAATTTTAACGACGGTCTGAGTACGGAACAGATCGAGGCAGTAAAAGAGAGCAAACTTGATACCAAGCAGCAATAGTTTAACGAATAGAGGCTATCTTCGTCTTATATATAAAAGCTTAATGCACAAACGTTTACTTGCAACTCTTAGAAAACTTCTTTTCTATTAGAGTCGAATACACCCCATAAATAACCATCACAATACTATGGATGAAAAAGAATCGGGAAGCCAGGTCACCCTTCAAAACGTATCCGTACTAAGCGGCCAAAATATGGTGTCGATTATTGACAAAATGGCTTCGCACATGAAGTTTTTTGCGATATTCTACATTGTGTACGGTGCTATCATGTGCCTCACTATTTTTGGTGCAATCATCGGTATACCCATGATTATCTACAACCTGAAGTTAAAGGAATCAGCCGATCAGTTTCGTGAATTTTCCGGTTCAAAGGATTTCTTTGTGCTTAACAAGGCACTCGAGAACCAAGAAAAATTCTTCTTCTTCCATAAGGTACTGCTTATTATCAGTATCATCTTCATGATACTCTATATAACCTTCCTCATCGTTTTTGGAGCGTCCCTCTTTATGGATATGAGCCAAAACTTTGCCTGACCACCACATCTTAATTCCTCAATCGTGTACAATAAAAAGGCCTGCTCGGGGCGAGCAGGCCTTTAAAGGGTTAGCGTCTGTAGATTAGGTCAGGTTGCACTCTTTGAATTTGAAGTCTTTTCCCTGGCCAGCATAACACCCAGCACAACTATAGCCAGTACGCTGGCTCCAAAAAGGTATACCAGCAAATTCGATTCAGGTTCCGCATGCATAGCCCACTGGTCAAGCTGTTGATCTATTGAAGCCATCTGCCTGCCCGAAAGTATATCTCCTTCTGTCATAAATGTGGACCATTCCGCTTTTATCCGGTTCGTCCAAAAATTACTGAACTGCTGATACTGCTTCTGTTCTGCTTCTGAACTGTTCTTCTCACTTGCCTTGATAGACTCTGAAAGGTAAGAGTTCAGCGTATTGTAGAATGTTTCGCTGTCGGTAAACTTAGGTAAGCTGATACCCTCTGCAGAAAATGCCCGGTTCAGGGAACCCCACGTCTGGGTTTCGATCTTATTACCCCAGGTTGAGATTGCCTGTCCGGTCTTGGTCAGGGTCTCTTCTTTATTGCTTTCACTATAAATATCTACCAGCCGTTCACCTACCTTGCTCCACATTTCAGAAACCTGTTGCTGAACATTGTTCATCCGAAGATATTCACCGGTTGTCAAATCAGGATTTGAGCTGAGGAACTCCAGGTTGGCATCGGTGATAGTTTGGATCATATCCAGGGCATCACGACCAGTATCCAGCTGAGATGCCTTGGGAGCATTCTCCATCTCTTGCAATGATTTGGTATCCAACTGACGATAGGCAATCAAGATGGAGTCTACAAAAGAGAGGATCAGCTCGTCTCTTTGTTCCAGGCTCCTGCGATAGCGCCGGTTCATAGCGGCAAGCTCTTTTTCGCTTTGCACCGACTTGCTTATGGCATTGCGGAGAGAGTCTGTACGGTCTGTCAGCCTTTTCATGCTGCTGTCATAGGAAGCCAGCTGAGTATTCAGCTCTTGCAACTTCTCCTCCTGGTTTTCAATAAGTACCAGTTTTTCACGGACCGAGACAGCCTGTTGCTTGAGCTCTTCCATCTCCTGTTCATAGGTCTCAGGGTAAAGGACCTTATTTAGCAAGTCGGAGTGAGCGGAATATGAACTGTCCAGAGACTTGATCTGCTCGATAAGCGAGTCGACCTTAGCACTGGACTGAACACGCTCCAATTGTTGATCAATCGTTTTGTACTGCTGCTTGAATTCCTGCTGCAACTCATAGTCCGACTGCTGCTGGGAAAAACCAGCGGTAGTGCCGGCAAGCAATATCGAAATACAGAGGAAAAGAGGTAGTATGTAGTATCTGTTAGTCAAAGTTTTCATAGCCGTCTCCTCCCTAATCGGATTGTTTGTTCTTTGGATTTTGAATACCCTCCGAATTAATGGCGTAGGTCTCGCCGGTGCTTCGGTTTAGTAACTGTATATATGGCTGTCGCTGGTTGAATGCCGGTTCGGCCAAACCTTTCTCATTAACCTTAATCTTGTTCTTCAGCTTCAGGCTTCCCTTTTCCGGGGCCATTACATAGACATTCTGATAACCATCTGATGTAATATAATAGTAGCCTTCGCGGCCGCGAATCATCCGGATCTGATTGGTGGTAACTTCCGAAGTGTCTTGAGTCTCGGCATATTGCAACGGTAGAATATTGAATTTCAGACCGTGTTGTACATCCTGTACAAAGCCTTCATCATCAGGAGTCAACACTGTCTCGACAGGCTGGGAATAGTCAACCTTGCTGATAACCATCGACTGTTTGCACCCCATGGTAGTCACTCCAAGGAGCAAAAAAGCCGTGCATATTGTAAGTATTTGTGTCCTCTTCATCTTGCTGCCTCTTAGCGTTAATTGATTGTTTTTAGGTGTGATGTCAATCAATTATAGACAGCAAAAAGAAAAATGTTCCAGCTTCTCAGATACGCATCAAAACTTCAATATCGGCATCGGCACCAAGGTTCTGCCTGCCTTTCAGTTCGGCAAGTTCAATGATAAACGAATAGCCGACTACAGTACCCCCCAGTTCTTCTACAAGCTGGGTGGCAGCCTTTGCAGAACCTCCTGTTGCAATCAGGTCATCATGAATAATAACCCGGTCCCCTTCTTTCAATGAATCTGAGTGGATCTCGACCTTATCTTCACCATATTCCAGTGCATAGGTAGCAGAAAGGATGTCGGAGGGAAGCTTACCGGGCTTACGCACCGGTATGAAACCGGCATGAAGGTCCTGGGCAAGGTTGGTTCCGAACAGGAATCCCCGGGATTCGATACCCACTACATGATCAATTTTTTGATTACGAAAAGGCCGCGCCAACATCTGAGAAGTCAGTTCAAGGGTATCGGCATTCTTCAGCAGCGGGGTGATATCCTTAAACTGAATACCGGGCTTGGGAAAATCCGGTATATTGCGGATGTTTGCTTCCAATAATTCAATAATACTTTTATTTACGGCATCCATAATCATATCTTTAAGTGGAGTTGACGCCCAAAAGTATAGCGATATTGATATAACTAACAAAGCTGTTTTAACGAATGGAATCTCAAGAGCAAAATCCCTGGCAACAGCATCAGCAGTTTATGGCAAAAGCATTTTCCCTGGCGGAACAGGCCTATGATGAAGATGAAATACCGGTAGGTGCCATAGTTGTGAAGGACAATAGAATTATCGGACGGGGCTACAACCAAACCGAACGGCTGAATGATGCCACAGCACATGCCGAGATGCTTGCTGTTTCGGCTGCCTGTGCTACCCTTCAGGATAAATATCTGGAAGATTGTACCATCTATGTCACTTTAGAACCGTGTCCGATGTGTGCGGGGGCACTTGTCCATTCCAAAATAAAGCGGCTTGTATTTGGTGCCACAGACCCTAAGGCCGGTGCCTGCGGTTCCCTGTTCAATATCGTTTCCAACAACAAACTTAACCATAAGGTCGAAGTCATCCAGGGCATTATGGAAAACGATTGCGAATGGTTGCTCAAAAAATTTTTTAATGAGAAGCGAAACAAAGCAACGCCCGGGAACCGGTCCTATTGATTGGGATCGTTTGTCCTGTTGGTAAGGGTAAGTTTAAAGCTCCCCTCAAGAATTGCCCCGAAAACCCCCAAACCATTTTCTACCATTGGTGATGATAAAGGATCAAGAGGTCCGTCAGGATAGCGAATCGGATCCCACTCTTTACTGAAATGAGTATATCGAAATCTCATTACAGTATTCTGCAAGTCATTACATGAAACAGTTGGGAATAAAATTCTGGGATCGATAGAGGGATTGTCTATACCGGGAGGCGGAAATACGGCAACCATCATCTGGCGCGGAGAGATTTTGAGCCTCATCTCATCCCTGCCGGGCACATGCTCCGGTTTATCGACTATGTTGATCGGATTCCACCACAAAACCCCGTCGTTGTCGGTAAAACCCACTTCCATCAGTATGTCCTCGGGTTCTACTACATTTTCATATATAAATGTGATTTGAGTTTCGCAAAACAGACTGTCGGTCCCCGGTGTCGGCAGTGTCTCTACATTGGTTATCTGGGGAGTCTCTACAGTACTGGTAACAGTTCGTCCGTCAGAACCCTCTACAGTAAGCCTGTACTCTTTCTGAGGTTGGATGGGCTGTTCTATTTTAAAGTTTCGGGCAAAGTTTCCCCCGAAATCTATGACCGTATCCTGTAATTCGGTACTTGTGCCCGCCTGCAGATCTTCAAAAAGGACCGTGCCGTTAAAGTCTTCCGCAGAATCGGTAAGAAAGGGCTTGGTGACATCTCTGACTCTGACATAATTGGGACTCTCGGTCAGGGAAATGGCACCGTAAACGGAAAAAGTTCCGAAATTCTCTTCCAGCGGATCAATAGTACGGTCATCACATCCGTACCCCAATAGCAGTACTGAGACCAGGAGAAAGTGTAACAGGGTTTTTGTAGCTGAACTCATCTGTTTCATGATTCTAATAAAACTCAAAAGTTTATTTTGTAATTGTTACAGGTTGTATAGCTCAATTAAAAATGGTCGTGATTGAGATATAGGGAAGTATTGGCGTCTGGTTTACCTGCTGTAATGTATTCACATCGAAGTAAAAGGGGTTTTTTACGTTGTAAGCATTGATAGCTCCGACTTCCGTCTCAAAACTGAAGCCACTGCTCACCCTGAATTCCCGGTTTAGGGAGACATCCAGACGGTGAAAGCTGGGAAATTCCCCATCAAAGGGCTCTGAGTATAAAGTCTGGGCAGTACCTGCGTCTTCTAATGGATCCTGGTCGGGCAAATCTCTCAGTGCGAGGTCGAAAGCATAAATTTTTGTAAATGGCCCCCCACTGTTATAACGCCAGTTGGCATTCAGCGTAAAATCGGCAATTTCATAACTTGCCACCACATTGAAAAGATGTCGGCGGTCATGCGATGGATTATATCGGAATATATCCGAGTCAAGCCAAGCCACAAGTTCATCTGTTGAGGCTTCATAGGTCACTTCCGAAAGCCCGTAGCCGGCTGTCAGGTAAAAAGGATATTTATTGAATTCTACCTGAAAATCCAGGCCGTAGGTGAAGCCGTCGGCGGAGGCCGTACGTACCGTATTACCCGGTTCGCGAGTCCATTCCGCAACCGGAATATTTGTTTGCTGCTTCACATAGCCTTCAAGATTGAATTCAAGTGATTCACTGATCTTCATGCGATAACCGAGTATTCCGTGGTACGCCTTCGGAAGGGGGTCTTGCTCACCGAGTGGTTTGTATACATAGAATACCGTTCCCGCATCACGTTCATCGGTGATGCCCTCTCTCATTTGAATATACTTGCCTGCAGCCAAGCTGACTTCCTGGTTGTCGGTGCCATCCGGTTTCCAGGTGACTCTCAAGCGGGGCTCAAGCGTAACTTTCATGTCCGTATGTCTGTTCTGAGAAGTCAGTCCGGGTGAGATAACGAAATGTTCACTCGGTTCCCAGCGCATAGATATATAGACCGAAAAAAGTGAAATAAACTCATCAATGGAAGAGTCCAGATCGGCAAATCGAATGGGAGATCCCGTAAGTTCAGGAAAAGGATCATCCAGTTTGGAACTGTACTTGGTCAGGTTCCAGTTAAAACCGTAATCAACCGGAACGCCGAACATCTCGCCGCCATTATCAAAGCGGAAGAATCCTGTATTTACACCCGAACTTCTTCCTGTCTCATCAACACCTGTCTCTGAACTGTTAAAACCCGACCACCCGAAAGTCATATCAATCGGGTGACTCAGCTCTTCGCGGTAGCCCAGACACCGAACACCGGCGGCCGAGTTGTTCCAGCTCAATTGGACATTTCTCTTCGGATTGATCTGGCCTTCATCGTGGGTAATTAGTCCAGTAAAACTACAGGTAAAGCCCGGCCAGTTTACTGAATAGCGGGCAAGCATATCATAAAATCGGATCGGCACTTCTCGACCGGTCAGAGTAGGACCGGTTTCCTGAATGGCAGAATGACGCCCTATCACAAAAATAGATTGTTCGTCTCTTTTGAGCGGACCTTCAATCTGAAACAGTCCAAGGTATGGGCTGATAGCAGCCTTACTTTTGAACCGTCGCATATTCCCTTGGCGCAGGTTTACATCCAGAACGGACGAAGTAGCTCCGGTATATTCAGCTCCGAAGCCGCCTGCATACATATCCACACTGCTGATAAAGTCCTGGGGAAATGCAGAGAACAGGTTGGAAATGTGAAAGGGTTTGACAATCGGCATGTTATCAACCAATATCAGGTTTTGAGCGGGAGTTCCGCCTCTTATGAACAGCTCTCCTCCCCTGTCACCGGTTGTAACTACACTTGGCAGTGTCTGAAGATAGGCACTGAGGTCTCCGCCGGGCCCAGGTGCAGGGACCAGGTCAAGGTCTTCGGCACTGATGGTTTGCATGCCTGCCTCCCGCCGGACGGCCCCTCGTGAAACGCCCACTACAACTTCTTCAAGTTCGGCCGTAGCCGTACGCAAAGCGGGCCTGAATATCCTTGTTTCTCCGGGCTGCAACGTCAGTGTTTCCAGCAGGGTTTCATAGCCAATATAACTGATACGTATCTGGTAAGTGAGAGGCTCGATATCAGAAAACTCTTTAAATCCGTCCACATTGGTAACTCCGGTATGAAGGGTATCTCCCTGCGGTCCGGTAAGAATGATATTTGCCCCGATAACGGGAATACCATCATCTTCTGAAATAACCACAAGCCGCAGCGTAGATTCATTTGTTTGTGCAAAAGATTTGCTGGGAAAGGTTACCAAAAACAAGGTACACAAAAGGGTAAGCCCTGCTCCGCGGCACAGCAGAGAAAAAAAATCTTTAAGAAGCATAGTTAAATGACGGTAACTTTTGATTATAGACTAAACGATCTGAAATTAAAGAATTTACTATCTAACTAGTAATGTTAAATACTAAATTATGTTAAATAAAGCTTGAGTAGGAAAGTAGTTAACCCGTAACAGCTTTTAAAAACAGCTCAAAGTAACGTCTTGAAATCAGTTTAGAAAATTTATGTTTAAACGGAACTATCTTTAAACCAAGTTTTTAAATCTTTTATCGCAAAAGCTCTTCGAATATAGAGAACGGAAACTGCAGCCACAAATACCGTTACAGCCAGATAGAACAACGCACCGCCATCTCCCATGACTTCAATTCCCAAGGTAGTCATATGAAAAAAGAGGGCTCCTGAGATAACTCCTATTGCGAGAGCAGCACCAATCCAGGCAGTCCGGGGTATCAACAGCAATATCCCCGCTATCAACTCGATTATTCCGGAAGCATACCTTCCCCAAGGTTCCATGCCTACCGTTTCAAAAATATAAATGGATTCTTCGGCTCCGCTGAATTTAAAATAAAGAGTTTGCAACAAGATGATGGCAGCCAGGATCTGAAGAAACCATGAAAAGAATCGGGCTCTTTTGCCCAGTGATATGTCACTCATAACATGCTCCTGTTAATTAAATAAAGACTCAATCGTACTGAGCAACTGTAACGATCGTATCTTACTATTTATATTCAACCAGCTTTTTCACAAGTGCCGGAATTCGGCTTGGCACTACCCCATTACACCTATTCCTGTTACCGATATCAAATGCTATTCTCCATTGCCTGCAAAGTATCCTTTGTGCATCCCAAAAACCAAATGATGGGTCATAAATATTGGTAGATTCTGAAGTCACGCCATTCACTTCAATAATAGTCAATTTCCTTCCAGCCTTTAAATCTTCAACCGAGGGCGTGCGAATATCATATCTGCCAAAGTAAAAGCCGGGTGCTTCCCTGCTTACCGTATCCATACGTTCTCTCAGGTCCTCGGTAATCAAAGCTTCTCCATCCTCAAATACGGCACCTCGGGCATGAGTGCCGATCTCAACAAGGGGGATAACCTGGCCTTTCTCAGGGATGTTGTACAAACTCTCACTGTATCGCTTGAGATGCTTTTTTGCTAGACATACCGCTCTTTTGTCATTCAGTATCAGTTCTTGCAACGTACTCTTACCGTCACCCTTCAGTGTCAACATCTTTTTGGTGGTAACCGAGAAAATATGTCCTTCTTCTTCATCCGGGTAGCGATAATAAAAAACTCCAAACTCCTCCCCCTCTGCATATGCCTGTACGATGAGATCCTGATCCGATTCATATAAAACCTTCTGAAGTTGCCGCTCATTTTTAATGATCTTTACTCCTTTTCCCCTTTGACCTATGTCCGGCTTTAACACCACGGGAAACTCCAACATATTTTCCCGCATAAAAGCTTGGGCTGATTGCAGCTTAACCTCATTCGACCAGCCGTTGGGAATAAGATCGTAGCTTGCCACCTTTCCGCTTGAACGAAACAGATCCAGGATCTTTATTTTTGACTCGCCTATAAACCCTCCGTCTATTATGCCGGGGTTGGCAGCCGTAAATACGGTCAGCGATTTGTATTTGAACCAAAGGTAGACGACGTATAAACAGACTGGAGCATAGATAAGGTACGGCGGCCAGTACTCCCACCTTGTGATTCGCCTATAGCTGGAATACAGTAATCTTCTCCCTTTATAGCTAAAAAACGGAACGATTATTTTAACAATCATGAATATGAGCAGAACAGTACCCAGTATAACCCACAGCGCATAATTCTGATATACGGCAAAGTAATTTATCAGCTCACTGCCAATGATCATGGAAAGTCCTACTAATATGGGTGTCCAGACTACGGCAGCCAGTATGAAATATCCGACAAACATCCAGAAACCGGCCCCGATCACCCCGGCACTGAAGTAGGTTGGTAAGCGGCTGCCCGGAAGAAAACGGCTGGCTATGATGATAGCAGGTCCTTTCGCGCCAAACCATTCGGCGCTTTTTTCAAGATCGCTTTCAGAAACGAGCCACTTGAAGGGCGCATATCTTAGAGCAGGCCTGCCAAGCCACTTCCCGGCCAGATAGAGTGCAATATCTCCCAGAAAAATCCCTATAAAACAGGCAAAGGTTGCCGGCCAGAAACCGATCAGCCCGCGTGCTGCCATCAGGCCTGCGCCTATACACGTAAGGTCTTCGCTGATTAAGGTCGAAAGGGAAATCAGCATCAAGACCAAAATGAGAGTAATTCCTTCGAATTCGGAAAATTCTACATTTTCGAAAGGCTGCCGGGCCATCAACAACCGCTGCCGGGATGCCTCTCTCCTGCTTAATGCTTCATTGTTTTCAACCCTTCTCACAAAATTCCCGAAGTCTTCGGCCACTTTTTTCGCCTTGGAAATAACTATCCCGTGTCCGCTTGCATAGGTTATCAGTTCACTTTGAGGTACAATCCGGTGATGTTCTTTCGCAACTGCAAATGGAACCAGGCTGTCATCAATTCCGTGCTGTATCAACATGGGTCCCGAATAGTTTTGTAAATAACTCCGGATCGGCCGTTGGTCCGAATCGTAGAAGCTCCGCGCATATTCGACATTGATCGGAAAGCCGTCGACTAAGCCGAAATGCGGCACTGCTTCATGCAATAGCCAGCAAAAACCAAGCTGTATTCCGTGTATCGCATGGTTCAGGGAATAGTTGCCGAACAGCTCCAACTCCTGTACACCGATGGCGGAAAGCAGGTCAATGGAAAGCACCTTCTCGGGGAAAAAGTGAGCCATCTTAATGGCAGTTCCTCCTCCGAGGCTGTAACCGACCAGGTGCGCCCGTTCGATCGCAAGGGAATCCATCAACTGCTCGATATAGAAAGCCTGTGCCCTGATGGAGTAATCCGGCACATCTCGGGCAGAAGCATCATAACCGGGCATGTCTGGAGCTATAATCCGGAAGCTATCAGACAGTTCCGGAATCAGCTCCGAGAACATAGGTACGGCTATCGGACTGCCATGGATCAAAATGACCACCGGCGGATCAGGATCAGAACCCTTATAAACATCCAGATACGCCAGCCTGATGGATGTATTATCCAAAAGAGAATCGCCTTGTACCGCCTTCAGCATGACTGAAGACAGCCGGTCTTCGACAGGATGGGTGTATGGATGAAAAGAACGCCACAGGTGAGAGGCAATGAGCATTAAGGCATAAAGAAGTAAAACCAAATACCAGCCACGAAGCCAGGAACTTTTTCTATCTGCCATTTTAGTTCCCCGCTTTTCCGATTATTCGGTTCTTTTGTGGGACTGCTCTTCCTGGTACCGCAAGGTGGAAGGCGCTACGCCAAAAGTATCGGGAACTGAAACCCCCTGGGTCCGAAGTATGAAAGCAATGAGTGCATAGTGATGAACCGTATGGCTGATCAGGAACTGCAATTCTCTCATCACAGACGATGTGCTGAAAGGATTATTGACTTCTTCCGTCCCTTCGTTGCTTTTAACTGCAACTTCATGCTCCATCGGTATCCCATCTTCTTCCATCTCTACAAGTTTCCCGACAAGTTCGTGGCAGAGAGATATCGCCGCTTTCCGCGACTTCTCGATTTCGGTACCCCTGATGCGTGCGTCATAGTCTACCTTCCCCTCAAGTCCATCGAAAAAGCTTGAATAGTGATCAAGAATGTGCCTCATGTGATCACCGACTCCGCTTTTATAGAAAGGGCTGTCGTTAAATACATACTGCTGGTCACTGACGGCTTGAAGTATCTCGGCCCCCTGGCGCAGAAAATGGATATTGCAAGATATCAAAGGATGAAATTTTGTTGTCTCAGGCATCTTCTTAGGCATTATCTACAACCGGTCTGAAATTATTTTTTACTTCCTGATGCAGTGACCGCGCCAGTTTCTTACGATCATCCGATGTAATTGTTTTATCCCCGAAAACCACAGAGGCTTTAAATGATCTAATTTTCAAGAGCTCATATAAGTGATCAAAAAAGGACATCCCTCCCCACCAGCAAACATATTCATGAGCCGGCTTTTCCGGATCATCTGTACGATAGGAAATTGAGGCGTAAGAAACAGGGCTTCCACTTACAGACGGAAAATGAAGCAAAGGCGGCTTAAAGTCTACTACCTCCGCCCCCTTTGTACTGGTTCCTTCCGGAAAAAGCACGATCCCCTGTTCATCGTTAATCACGGAAGAGATCAGGGCGTTAACGCGGGGTATGTCCCTGCTGTTCTCGCGGTCAATGAATAAGACTCCAAGGGATTTAGCTGCAAAACCGAAAAAGGGCCATCCCTGTATCTCATTTTTAGCAATAAAGGTACAAGGCAAAGTACTCCAGAAAGGAATAATATCCACATAGCTGAGATGGTTGGAAACCAGAAAAAAAGGAGGTTCGGGAGGCTCTCCTTTCACTTCTATATGCATTCCCATAATCCATGCAACGAAGCGTCCGAAATTATGCGTTACCCTGTTTTTCCATCGATATTTTTGATCTTCGGATCTCAGCAGCAAGTTTCCGGCGAGGGTCAGGGCCACTGTAGCCACGGAAGCCAGGCTAAAAAAGAAAAGTCGGATAATGGCCCTGAAATGATCCATCGAAAATATGGTTATTTAAAAAAGAGGAGCTTCGTCCGTTCATCCAGTTTCTCAACATCCAGCAAAACCAGGTAGTCTATAGTCTTGAAGTTTTGGTCAATAGCCGGGGGACTGCATACCCTGGCTCCAAGGTCCATATATAATCTGAATAATTGAGGTAATTCGCTACCCTCCCATTCTGTTTTGCCGACTTCTACCTTGTCGCAGTTAAAGGGCTCGGTGGTATCTACCATTATCTCAGGGTGCAAATGGTTTTTTTGCTTCAAATATTCCATCACCTTCCACCCTTCGGCCGGGTCCTGGCTGGTAATTGAACAGCAGCCAAAGAGGTACCTCGACTTCATCTTACTCATATACTCTGCCAGTCCCCTCCACAGAAGATATAATACGCGGCCATTCCTGTGCTCCTTGGCAATACACGCCCTTCCGACTTCGATACTCTTGCCCAAAATTTCCTCAGGGATGGAACTCAGGTCGAACTCTTCCGATGTATAAAGCCCCTTGCCCTTCTGAGCCATCCGGTATGTCTGCATACGGTAAGTGCCGATTACATCTCCCTTACTTTTCTCTATAACCAGAAGGTGGTGACACTGGTTGTCGAAGTCATCCACATCAAGCTGCTGGTCATAAGAAGATGAGAGCCCCTCCCCCAATTCAAGATTGAAGACCCTGAATCTAAGATGCTGGGCAGCCTTCACATCTTCCTCGCTCTGTGCAAAACGTACGTTATATTTGTTACTGGTAATAAGATTTTCACTGTTGATCACAGCCAACCCCTGTCAATTAATGAGCCTTCCATTCTGGGAAGTAAATGAATAATGTAATTAACCCGGATAAATAAAGCGTAACCTGGATGTTAGCACTTTATTACGGCTGTTGTAAGATAAGCGTATTGCTGTGGGATGAAAAGCAAAAAGAAGAGCAGAGACAATCAATAACCATGGACTTCAACCCATGCCCTGATGGCATCATTGACAAGAGTCGAATAGTAAACGCCTTTATCATCGGCAAGGGCTTTGAGCCTCTCCACCAGTCCCTTTTCCAGATAGTAGCTGACGATTTTCTTCTCGGGTGAGTCGTCCTCATCCTTTTTGTTGCCCTTCTTCCGGCTTGAACCGCCGCTGCCGTTATAGGGCTTATCTTCCGCATCCGCTTTTTGCTGATGGTAAGGACTTGCTGAAGCTTCTTCTTCCGACTCACCCTTTACCGATACTCCCAAATCAGGGATAAAATGATAGGAATTAACTCCGGTCGTACTGTACCCTATGGGACTGCTTCCCAAACTCTTTTTATCAGACATAAGTCTCCCGCTTAGTGACCGTTTCGAATCTCTTTCGCCAACATCATATAGTCTTTGGCCCCATAACTTTCAGGGTCATATTCGAAAATCGTTTTATGGTGGCTGGGGGCTTCCGCAAGCGCCACGTTATCCCTGATGATGGTGTTAAATACCTTACTGCCGAAATAGTCTTTAATATGATCGACCACTTCCCGGTTGAGATTTTTTCTGCCGTCAAAAAGCGTGCATATAATTCCACTGATTTCGATGTCCGGGTTAAGACGTTCCTTGACGATTTTAATAACATCCATCAGCTTGGAAAGTCCGTGGAGAGCCAGATACTCCGACTGGAGCACGATAAATATTTCATTTACGGCTGTGAAAGCATTCAAAGTCAATAAGCCCAGATTAGGAGGACAATCAACCAGGATATAGTCATAGCTGCCGTTTACCTTCTTCAAGGTATTGCGCAGAAGGGTTTCTCGAGCCGGTTCATTGGCAAATTCCATTTCCGCACCCGACAAGTCGATAGAAGACGGAAGGATGTCGAAGCCATTGTGATTGATAATGGCTTCTGAAGGATCTGCTTTTCCCTTAAGCACATCATAAATCGTCTTGTCTAATCGCTGCGAGTTCATCCGCAACGAATACGTCAAGTTAGCCTGGGGATCCAGGTCAACGAGCAAAACCTTCTTTCCCTGCAGGCAAAGGCCGGCGCCAACGTTGATTGTAGAGGTAGTTTTACCTACTCCACCCTTTTGATTGGTGAATGCAATTGTTTTCATAATGCTAAGCCGTTTTGTAGTTGCCGAATGCCTGTTATTATTAATTATTAGGCATGTTGATTCTCTTTGTAGTTAATAGAGTCAAAACGGCCCCCTTTGTTACAATTTTTTAATGTTTATAAAAAGGGAAAACATGGATTTACTTCCAATCAAGTATCAATAGGTGCAAAAAATGCCTGAACAGCGCTCAGAAAGGCAATTAATAAAGTACAATTGAGGTGTTCAACTGCCCAAAAAACCGGAAATATTAATCAATCCAACCCGGGAAAAAGAACTTAATAATAAACCTGAGAATATAGAATGCGCCTACAATTCCAACTACAAACAACAAGACGGCCAACGCTATCGCCTTGCCTTCCGACATCTCTTTTTTTTCGGGACTCTTTTTTGCCTTCGCCATAAGCACCTCTAACTGTTTAAAGAATACTTCAATCTAATTGCTAAATTCATCTCTTGCAATATTCATCCCTTCTGATGGCAGACTTCTTGTCTTACTGCTGTAAGTTATTTTCTTTATAATTACAAAAATGCTCAGACTCTTTTAAGGAATCGACTGAATGCAAAACTCTTCACTGGTAGTTGATGAAAAATTTTCCCATCTCTGGCAGGTCATGCTCTATTCCCTTTTAGGGATTGCCGCCATTACCTTTGTCATTTTTTGGAACATTGAAAATGTACTTTGGGCCGGGATATTTCGCATGATTTCTTTTATCGCCTTTACCGGGTCAATCTTCTGCCTGCTTAAAGTGATGGAAGGAAAAAGAAACATCCACCTGACTTTTGAAAATGAAAATCTGCTCATAAAGTACTATAAAAATGAAAGGGTTATCCAGGAAGAAGTATTTCAGCTTGATTCTATTCGATCAATAAAAGCAGTCCCGGCGTTCATTTCCCTGCCTATGAAGCGTTATGAGTTGCCACACCGGTCAGCGGTAACCTACAAGATAAATTTCATCGATTCTGACCGGGAACTCTACCTCTTTGAGTTCGGCGGGGGTGTCCTCTCTGTGTCGACTGAAAGCCACCAGAGAATCAAAGACTTTTTAGCAGAACACAATATCGATATTCAATCCAAGCTAAACTAATCCATACACTATGAAACGAAAAGATTTTATGAAATTGATCGCCGCCGGTGCCGGGGTTTTTGCTCCGGTGGGATCACTGCTGCAATCCAAGCCGTCGAAAACAGCCATGCCCGATTCGCCCCTTGTCATTTCGAGCGGTAACGGCTTACCGGCTACACAAAAAGCTATGGAAATGATCAATGAAGGTGCCGATACACTTGATGCGGTAATTGCGGGAGTGAATATTGTCGAGAATGACCCCGATGACATGAGTGTTGGCTACGGTGGGCTGCCTAATGAAGAAGGTGTAGTAGAACTCGACTCCTGCTGTATGCACGGCCCCACCCATAACGCCGGTGCGGTTGCATCCATACGAGGAATCAAGAATCCCTCAAAAGTGGCCAGGCTGGTGATGAAGCGTACCGATCACGTTCTGATAGTAGGTGACGGCGCCTTGCAATTTGCCAAGGCACACGGCTTCAAAGAAGAAGATCTCCTTACCGACCGCGCCCGAGAATACTGGCTGCAGTACAAAGAAAAACTTAGTAGGGATGACGACTGGTTTCCGGCTGAAGAAAGGGAAAGTATGTCACTTAACGGATTGGAAATGATTCGTCGTGGATTGCATAAACGCATCACAGGCACAATCAGCTGTCTGGGGCTGGATATGAACGGTGACATTTCCGGGGTTACCACTACCAGCGGGCTTTTCTATAAGATACCCGGACGTGTGGGTGACAGCCCCATCATTGGCGCCGGCCTGTATGTAGATAACGAAGTCGGTGCATGCGGCTCTACCGGCCGCGGAGAAGAAAATCTCAAAAACCTCAGCTGTTTTATGATCGTCGAGTTTATGCGGCAAGGCGATACTCCCGAAGAAGCCTGCCTTAAGATGTGCAAACGAATTGTAGACCATGCCAGGCACCCCTCACTGAAAGACGAAGAAGGACGCCCTGCCTTCAACGTTACATTCTACGCTCTCAACAAGCAAGGCAAGTACGGTTGTGCCAGTATCTACGGACCTGCCTCCTATGCTGTTAACGACGGAACAGAGAATGTGAGAAAAGAAGGTGCCTACCTCTTTGCAAGAAACTAGTTTCTAACAGGCAAGGGGTATACAGCGGGACTTTTATGACCGGCCGTATCAACGGCGCGCACCCCGAAGAGGTAATTGTCTTTTGAAACTCCTTTAACGGTATACCGGGTTTTATTCCCTACAAATTTGGAATACTCCCAGAAAGGAGCGTTGGTATTGCGCCAAACGATTTCGTAGCCTTTCAGATCGGGCTCATGGCTGGCCTCCCATCTAAGGGTAGTGTTATTTTCAAGTTGCTGAACTTCCACCCCCACTTTCTGAGGCTTCGCCGGGGCGTTAGCCAGTGTGGCCAGCGCAGCGGCATTGAGGCGGGTCACATCGGCCACATATTCAAAGTCAACAAATTGAACGAGGTCTCCGTATTGGACTCCCCCCTCCTCGCGTACATCCTGATGCTGGTGACGGTAGTCTTCATTAGGCTCACTGAAACGGACGGCAGGATACCCTTGCTCGAGAAAAGCGGAATGATCTCCTCCCCGCAGGTAGCGGTCTTTGCGATAAATAACATTAACCCTGAAATCATCCATGTACATCTCAGCCGCTTCGTGGATGGAACGAGCTAATTGCCGGCTAGGGTTATCGTTCTCTCCTCCTGTATAAAGCAGCATCCTGTGATAATTGGAGAGCTCTCTTTCCGGAGGAATGCCTTCCGCAAATACCCGTACGACCTCATCATGAACAGAACCATCATCGGCTACCGAACTCCCGATGATGTCATTGGTAAACATGGCTTCTATATTCCTGCCCTCCTCTTTCGCCGTTTGGGCATAGTGTGAGGCTCCGAGCAATCCTTGCTCCTCGCCTGCTACCGCCATGAAGACAATAGTAGCATCAAATTCATGCTGAGACATTACACGGGCCAGCTCCATCACAGCTGCCGTTCCGGAAGCGTCATCGTTGGCACCGGGGGCAAAGCTGGTATCATTCATAATATCGCTAACCCTAGAGTCATAATGTCCGCTGACCACATAGATTCTGTTTTCGGATTCGGGCTGGGTACCGGGAAGCTCGGCAACCACGTTCACGATTTCAGTCGGGCGGCTTATTCGCCTGTTTTCCGTTTCTACATAGCTGTCATAGCTGACCTCCAGCCTGTTTCCACTCCTGGAACTGAAATCGTTGAAACGGGAATAGATCCATCGCCGGGCGGCACCGATGCCTATCGAGTCACTGGCTGTATCCGACATGGTATGGCGCGTGTGAAAGCTCACCAGTTCTCTTATGTTTGCTTCGATAGAATCAGCCGAAACCTCTCCTAAAAGCTTCTGAATTTGAGGATTGGGTTGTTCTTCCGGCTCTTCAGTATTATTTCCCGTAGTGCAGCTGGAAAACAGAATAATGACGAAAGCCAGCAGAAAAATTCCATGTGTGTTTTTCCTTGTCATCAGCGGTTTGATTTGGGCCCTAAATTTATTCGGTAAGAAAGTATAAAAGTCAACACACCGAAATGTTGTAAAAGGTTATTTAACTTTGGTTAACTTTTGCTAAGATTACTTTTCTTTACAAGCGACAATGTTAAATAAACGGAGAAGAAATATGAGATGGACGACGGGTATTATCCTTTCCTTGATGATTTTCGGTGTGACTTGCAGCAGTCCCGATGACAGAAGCAAATATCTTGAAGAGGCCAACAGGATAGCGCAAGAGACTATTATAGTTGACGGACATGTAGACCTGCCCTACCGTCTCAAAAACCAATGGGGTGATGTCAGCAAACGAACAGATAGCGGAGATTTCGACTATGTTCGCGCCAAAGAAGGTGGATTTGACGCTCCATTTATGTCGATATACATACCAGCCAGATACCAGGAAACCGGAGGAGCCAAAGCTGTTGCCGACAGTCTTATTGATATGGTCGGACAAATCGCAGCCGATCATCCCGACAAGTTTGCTGTTGCCACTTCTCCGCAGGAAATTCAAAACCAGTTTGAAGAAGGACTCATCTCCCTTCCCATGGGAATGGAGAACGGAGCTCCCATAGGTGATGACCTTCAAAATGTATCCTACTTCTATGATCGGGGTATCCGTTATATCACCCTGACTCACTCTAAAGACAACCAGATCAGCGACTCATCCTACGATACACTTGACACACACAACGGTTTGAGCTCCTTCGGTGAAGAAGTGGTTCAGGAAATGAACAGGGTCGGTATCATGGTCGATATTTCCCACGTTTCCGACAGTGCCTTTTATGATGTGATGAGAATTACCCAGGCACCCGCCATCGCCTCCCATTCTTCATGCCGTCATTTCACTCCCGGCTTTGAGCGGAATATGTCTGACGAGATGATACAACGACTCGGGAAAAACGGTGGAGTTATTATGATTAACTTCGGCTCTACCTTCGTTGACGAAGCCTCCAGAAAAAGCTCTCAAGAAATTCAAGAACATTACGATAATTGGCTGGAAGACAACGGTTATGAACCGTCCGATTCTGTGGCACAGGCATACCTGGAAAGCTATTTTAAAGAAAATTTCCAATACAGTAATGTCGATAGAGTTGCGGACCACATTGACCGGGTTGTTGAGCTTGCCGGTATCGATCATGTAGGGCTTGGTTCCGACTACGACGGAGTAGGCGATACGCTTCCCGTAGGGCTTAAGGATGTATCGGACTACCCGAATCTTATTGCGGAACTGCTTAGCCGCGGCTATACCGAAGAAGATATTCGCAAGATCTGTAATGGGAATATCTTCCGGGTCTGGAATGAAGTAGCAGCCAAAGCAGATGAGTTGCAATCAGGGTCCTGATCAGCTATGCTTTCCATTTCTTCACCTTCCCTATTGATTGATGAGCAAAAGTGCCGGAGAAACATCCGGCGTATGGTTCAGAAAGCAGAAAGGGCGGGCTCCAGGCTCAAACCACACTTCAAAACACACCAGTCTCTGGCTGTTGGAAAATGGTTCAGGGAAGAAGGTGTTGATGCCATTACCGTATCGTCGATACAGATGGCGGAATATTTTGCAGGGGACGGATGGGAGTATATTACCATAGCCTTCCCGGTCAATGTCCTTGAAATAGATCGTATTAACCGTCTGGCAGCTTCTGTAAAGCTCTCGGTGCTTGTTAGTGACCCTGTGGCAGTACCTCTGCTAGCCCGGGGGCTGGAAACGGCTGTATCAGTCTATATAGAAATCGATACAGGCTCCAACCGAACAGGCTTTAACTCCTTACAGACCGACCAGGTCGTAGAGACAGCCAAGGAGATTAACTCATCGGCCCACATGGAGCTGGCCGGTATTTATTCCCATCCGGGCCACTCTTATGCCTCCCGATCCAACGAAGAAGTCCAACAGGTATATCAAGAGGCTTTGACTGTCATGAAAGCGGTCAAGTCGGAATTGAATGCCCTTACCGATGAGATCAGGATTTGTCTCGGGGATACCCCCTGTTGTAGCGTAATGGAACAATTTGATGGCGTAGATGAGATAAGCCCAGGTAACTTTGTCTTTTATGACCTCATGCAGGCACAGATTGGCTCATGCACTGTAGACGATATCGCCGTGGCCCTGGCTTGTCCAGTGCTAGCACGTTACCCGGAACGAAACGAGATAGCCATACACGGCGGCGCTGTACATCTTTCCAAGGAATCATTGACGACCGCTAAGGTATCTCATTATGGCTATCCGGTACGTCTAACAAAAAACGGCTGGCAAGAACCGTGGGAAGATTCTCACGTGCGTAAACTTTCCCAAGAACACGGTATCATTCGCTGCGGAAGCAATCTTTTTGAGAGCCTTCAGTTAGGTGACCTTGTCGGGATCCTGCCCGTCCATTCGTGTCTTACTGCAGACTGTATGATGGGCTATCTGACTCCTGAAGGAAACAGGCTTGACCATCTCCGATCTTCATCGCTAAAATAAAAAAAGAGCAGCCTCACGACTGCTCTTTTTAATTTCATAACGGACTTAAACCTTATCTACTTTGTCCGGTACAACCAAGCCTGATCATTCTGGTACTGTTTGATATCGGCAAGTGCTGTCTTAGCCTTATCAAGCTCATTGTAGCCTCGATAGGCTACCATAAAGAATTCGGAGTCGGAATTATCCGGGTGGAGGATAATTGCATCGAAACCTTCGTCAATGAGTCCTTGGTAGAACTGCCGGGCATTGGTCTCTATTCTAAAGGAAGCGCCAATAATGTAGTAAGAAAAATCGCCGGCTCCGGTTGCGGCAGGTTGTTGGTCAGCCGGTTCGGATGAAGTAGTGTCTGCTGCCTGGGTTACCATAGTATCCTGCCGTGCCTCACCACCGGCCTGATCCATATCCTGCTCTCCTTGTGCAACTGTATCTTCATCTTCCGTACTGAAGTCAAGAGGTACGGCTTCGTTTTGAACTTCAGGGTCGCCCATTGCCACTTCCTCTTCGGGTTCCTCCTGATCAGCTTCAGCCACCTGTTGCGGAGCTTCCTCCTCTTCCTCTTGGGGAGGAGCCTGTTGCTCTACGGAATCCTGTTCGGCCTCACTGGTCTGCTCTTCTTGCGATTCCTCCTGCATTTCTTCCAGATTCGCCACTTCGTCAGTCTTGTCTTCCTGCCTTAGCATCTCTTCCCTAAAACGGGCCCGCTCATTTTTCAAAACCTCAAATTTGCCGGGCTGATTTTCCATATTGGCAAAACGTTCGGGAATTGTCGGTTCTATATTGGCCTGTATGAGAATGATGAGTTCCCGCATCTGGTAGTCATTGGAATTGTAGCCGAAAAGATACTTGAGTCCGAAAAACCAGGCCGGCAGGTCTTTTAGGATAGGGATACCTCTCCGTACTTCTGAGGTCTCGGTTCGATATAAACCCGCTATGACCGTAGTTTCGCCATCAAGCAACAAGGCTTGTGTGGTAGCCTGTTGCTTGTTAATAATGGTACTTACCGGATCAGGCTGGGCAGAGGATCGCTCGGCATCGATTTCCAGATGAATAAAGGTGGTGTCTTCCTGTTCGATGATTTGCGGAGTTACCGTCAAAATGGTACCGGTATTAAAAAACTGGTCGGTTACATTACCGGCGAAATCCCGCTGTTTAATCGAGAAGTCCTGACCCACCTGCACATACCCTTCCTCTCCATCCATAACCTTAACCGTAGGCGATGCCAGTATCTCACCAAGGTTGTCGGCTTCAAAAGCACTGAACAACGCCTGGACACGAATACCCGTATTGCCAATAGCACCGAAGTTGACAATTGAGTTGAACACTTCCTGAGAAACATTCTGGGCTCCCACCTGGTTGACCTGTACAAAAGGCCCGTCTCCAAAGTCAGTAGAAGGAAGTGTAGGAGATTCTTCTTCCAAAACAACATCCGGTACATCTTCCGAAATAGTCGACCAGTCGACACCTATTTCTTGCAGAGCGCGACGGTTGCCTTCAAAAAAGATGGCATTGATACGCACTTCACGGGTACCGGTAGTGGCTACAAGCTCTTCTTGCTGTCCTGCCGGCTGAGCTGTAGTAGTGGTTTGGCTTTGACCAGGCCGGGCAGCTTCCGGAGTAAGAATTTCAAAAAAGTCTTGTTGTTCCACCAGCACCAGACCCTTTACATTGAGGATCAGATCCAGAGCATCCTTCCAATGCATGGGAGGAACCGAGATGCCAATAGATCCACCCGTTCCCGTTCTGTCGATGACAACTTTACCCCTGTATTCCTGGGAAAACTGATTGATTACATCCAGGGCTCTGACAAAATCAGTAGATCTGTCAAAGGTAATCATCTCATCAGGATTGGTATACTCACGTACCGGCAGTTGATCCTGCTGTGCAAAAACTGCAGGAGATAAGCACAGTGTGACTATACTTACTGATAAGAACAGGGTAATAAATTTCATGTATCTGCTGTATAAATGATTCATTCTCATTGGTTAACCTCCAGGGTTACTAGCTCAATTATGCCGCCTTTGTTAAGCTGAAAAGTAGCCGTGCGTTCTTTTAGATTAATTTTGCTTAGTGTTCCCAGGTAGACTTCATCCCCAATAGCTAGTTGCTGCATCTCTCCGTTTTGGTCGATAAGAAATACTCTGTTTGAACTCATCGAAAAAAGATTGCTGTTTTCTATATCGGTAAGATCTTCTTCATTGGGTTTCACTTCACGGATCAAAGGATAGAAAGGATTATATAGTGAGGAAACCGCTTCTTGGTAAATATCAAAGGTAGGCTGTTCAAGCAGTTGAGATCGATCATAATAGCTTTCAAGGTTAAAACTAAAGCTAACCCGCCCGTACTCTTCCAGAGTGTTGATCGGAGTTACCGACAGGAACTTTACCTTATTAAGAGGTTTGCTGTATTCAATTTTCCGGATCAGGTTAATGAAATACCGGTAATACCCCTCACCATCTATCTGCATATTAATGATGCCGTATTCTCCCTGGATGAGCGAATCAGTGAATTCAAAATTGAAATCCGTGAAAGCTGCACCGGAATTCAATCGGTTAACAAAGTCAAAAACGTCATCCTCATTACTGCTCTGGTAAAGCGTCTTTTCATAATTATTGTAAAAATCGGTAGCCTGTTCAAACTGTTGGAGGACAGTGCTGTATCGGTTGGCGACAGCCTGCTTGCGCTGAAGCTCCTGCCGTTTGCTGCCAAGTTCGGTCTCTAACTGCTCAATTTGACTGACTTGGACGAACTGGATATACGACCACCCACCGGCCACGATAAGAACCAGTACAACCAGTAGAATCAATGAATTTCGTACAGCGTATGACATATATCTGCCGGTAATTCTTAGTTTAAAATTTCTTCAATCTCTTCCGGTGTGTCAGGAGAATACACGCTTCTGTCTCTGACAAACCGGCTAATCATTATGGAGAATCGGTAGACTTCTTGTTCCCGGTTCTCTTCGATATCTACGTTCATGAGGGTAGCTTCTGCAAAAAGGTCTACTACCCGGGGAATCCTGGCCCTGTACAGTGTATACCCCTCCAGATAAACAGGCCGGATATTCCCTTGTGGTTGCCCCTGTGAAAGAGAAGTAAACCATGTACTGCCAATGTTCCTCAATCCCTCATTGAGTAGATCCATTTTGGCACTCCATTCCCTGCTCCCCTTGCTGAGGGTATCGAGCAAAACAAGCTTTTCCCGTACCAAACCCAACTCTTCTGTAAGCCTGTTGGTACTGTTAAATGTAGGAGTCACCTCGGTGATTTGGGCATTGACCTGGTCCAATTCCGAGCTGAGATTGTCGATCTGGCGCGAATACTGCTGGTAAAAATGGTTGAAAGTGATCGGTGCAAGGAAAATAAGCAGGAGCAAAATAACACCATGCCACTGCAGCTTAAAGATCTTTTGACGGTCAATAACATAGGAAGGCAAAAACGAAAGCTGTGGAAAGTCCTCCTTTGCCATGGGAGATGTTGCCCAGGCCATACCGATAGCCGTAGTAAAGGCATTGGCACTGGCCGGGTCTATATCACCGAAATCAAATTTTTCTTCATCGTACTTGAACTCACCAACTTCGATATCGGCAAAGTTCTTTTTGAAGAACTCAACTGCTTCCTGACCGAGGGTATTGTTAGCAATAATTATCCGGTCCAGATTAGGCACCTCTCCCGTGTCGAGCTGGAACAGGATCTTGCTGAATACAGTATTAAGAAAATTCTTATTGTTGGTACCTTCATTGATGAGGGGAGAAACCTGCCATATCTCTTCCCCTCTCAAAAAGATAATGCGGCATTTGTTGGGGCTGAACTGAATGATACCGGTAATTTCAGAAGGCTGTAAATCATAATTAGCCCGGGTTAGTCCGGTAAGGATAATCTCATCCGACATTATTTCGTCGATGACAAGCTTGCCGGCATAAAAGTCCCGGCTGCGGTCAACAAGCTGCAGTAGGCTCGGCTCATCATCAATGGAAGCAAGTAAAAGGGATCCGTTCTCTTTTATCTCATAGGCATAGTTGTCTTGAGATTTCGGCACCCCGTATATGGACTCGAGCTTCTCTTCAAGATCGGCGATCAAGTCCTTTTTCTTTACCTCATTAAAGTCGGTATCCCGGATAATTTGGAAAATCGTAGTCCCGGCCGTAATGTTGATTCCGAAATTGACTTTTTTGGTATCAAGCGAGGATAATATATTGTAAAACAGCACTTCGTTAGATTGTGCTGTGTCAGCCTCTTCAACCATATCCATGGAGAGCAAATCTTCTTCGCCCTCTTCCTCCAGGTCGTCAAAGTTTATCTCTTCTTCGGAACTTTCGAGAGAGTCGCTTAAAGCCTGCGCGGCATCTTCTTCATCCTCTTCATCAAAGCCAAATATGGCATCGGCATCCTGATCCGAGCCCATGCCCTCACCCTCATCAAAAACACTTTGAGACTTGACCTCCCCTACCAGCTCCTCAACCAGAGAATAACGATCCAGTTTGGTAAGCCTTAGCCGTCCGCC
Organism: uncultured Balneolaceae bacterium; assembly: GCA_964457025.1. GTDB lineage: Bacteria > Bacteroidota > Rhodothermia > Balneolales > Balneolaceae > CAYWDK01. The sequence goes on from CAYWDK010000001.1 coordinate 110,227, forward strand.
CTCGCCTTTCAGCTGGGCTATTTTAAGGGCACCGCCCTCTAAAATAATACCGGTATATTCCTTACTTCCTAACATATGCTATTACAAAAGGTCCTAGTAATTAATGTCGGATAACAGCTGCATAATCCGTTTCTTATTGTTGGCGTTGTTAATAGCCTCTTCTTTGGAGATTTTACCCTGCTCATACAGACGCTTGAGGTCCTGCTCCATGGTATTCATCCCTTTATCGCCACCCTCCATCAACATCTGATAGATCTCGTTGACATTATTATTTCGGATAGCGGCCTTTACCGAACTGGTTACCATAAGTACCTCTTTGGCCAGTACACGTCGCCCGTCCAGGCTTGGAATCAGTTTTTGACTGATCACGCATGTAAGTACATCGGCCAACCTGGTCCGTACCCGATTCTGTTCATTTACCGGGACCTCACCCAGAATCCTCTCAATGCTTTCCATAGCTGAAGAGGTATGGAGGGTGCCGAAGGTCTTGTGCCCTGAATCGGTAATTTCGAGGGCAGTCATTATGGTTTCCGGATCACGGAGCTCACCAATCACAATAATATCGGGGTCCTGACGCAGAGCCTGGATAGCACCATGCTTAAAAGATATTACATCCCTGCCAACCTCCCTATGCCTTACCACAGAGCGTACCGGTTTATGGATCAATTCAACAGGTGAAGCAATAATAACGATATGGGAATCTACGGTACGGTTATTGGCATCGATGACTGTATCCAGCGTAGAAGATTTACCCGAACCCGTAATACCCGTAACAAGGGTAAGCCCATACTTGTAGTACTTCAGGCTGAGAGCCTTCGCTACTTCAGGATGCAATTCAAGGTTTTTAAATGGGCGTATGGTGTTGTCAATTTTCCTCATGTTTAGTGCCAGATGCTCCAGATCAAAATACATATCGGCACGAAAACGCTTGGATGAATGCTTTCCTGAATCGATGGAATAGGAGAAGTCGAGGTTCTTATTCTCAAGCAAGTGTTGTCTCTGGCTGGGCATGATGGCGTTATGCAACAGAAAATCGGTTTCCGTATAATCGAATTCAGTACCTTTGACAGGCGACTTATCACCGTGAATCCTGTACCAAATATGTCCGTCGCAGCCGGGGCCGCCCAAGTCAATATCAGATGCCTCGTTCTCGTACATCTGATTAAGAAATGAGTTCAGAATCTCGGTAAGCTCGATTCGCAGTTCCTGGGGTTGCTCTTCAATAATATCGCCGATTTGCTGGTGCCGTTCTATACCTCGTGCAGTCTGGCTGAGTTGGTCAGCCATAGGTCGTACTATTTCACTTAGCCTATTTGTTTGAACAGCCTGCTGCATACCCCGGGTATTTAATGATATTATTAATTATTAATCTTACCGCTAAGAAGATAGATAAAATTAATAGCCGTTTGTTACGAATAAATCTTTATTTCACTAAAAAAACCTTGTGAAATAAAGATCTGCAAATGAAACTTAAACTATAATAGAAAAAAAGAAGAATATTAAAAAACTTTAATAGCTTATATTTATTAGTTTTTTAACGCACCCCAACTTATTGTTATGCAAAGGATTAGAAGGGTTATATCACCTAAAGATGAACATTATAATGATTACCATCCGCTATCATTCAAAAGCCGTTTCTTCAATTGCAGCAATTGAACATTCATATTACTGATCTTTTTCTGCTGAATTTCAATAATATTGCGGGTAAAGATATTGAACAGTTTTTCCGGTTTTTTCCTGAAAAAATTCAGTGCTTCATACCGTTCAAACCTGAGTAACACGCTCTCCCCTTCAGAAACCACCTTGGCCATCCTGTTATTCTTGCTAAACAAGAAGGTTTCCCCCAGGAAATTGCCATCAGACAATATGGCCAGCTGAATGTTATCTTTCCAAATAGCCACTTTGCCGTCAACTATAAGATAAGCTGAACTTACGTATTCTGATTCATTGACTATAACATCATCCTGCAGGAACCGCTCCTCTACCCCCAAATTTAAAAACTCCATAATGTCCTCATAATGAAAGTTTTTAAGCAGTACAGGAGGATCTTTAAGAAAACGCCGGATATATTCTGGCGTTACATCTTTTTCTGTATGGCTATCGTTTGTCATAATCTATCTCCGGTTAAACACCCCTATCAGGTATCCCTGTTAAATGTATTTAAATATTTTATTAAGACCAGTTTTATTAAATAAACCTAATTTTCAATTTTGATATTGCTATAATTAATCCTCAATCGTAATTGCTACAATTTCATCAATCGTCGTAATTCCGCTTTTAATACGCTCCCGGCCGGATGCCCGCAGACTTAACATACCCTGACTTATAGCGTACTCTTTGATCTTGGCTTCATCAATTTCACTGCCCGATTCAAGGATCATTTTACGAATTTCCTTATCGAAATAAAGAGCCTCCATAATGGCTGTTCGACCTTTATACCCATTTGTACACTTATCACACCCAACTGCTTTATAGAATGTAGTTTCCTTAATTTCTTCTTCGGTAAAGCCGATACCTTTGGCAACTTCAGGATGAGGTTCATACTCCTCCCTGCAATTGTTGCACAGCCTTCTGACAAGTCGCTGGGCCATAATCAAGTTTACGGCATTAGCAATAAGGAAGGGCTCAACACCCATCTTATAAAGACGGGATATGGCACTTGGCGCATCATTGGTGTGAAGTGTGGAAAAGGTCAAGTGACCTGTATTAGCAAGCTTAATGGCAATCTCTGCTGTTTTAAGGTCACGAATCTCACCTACCAAAACGATGTCCGGGTCATGACGAAGGATACCCCGCATCGCCTGGTCAAACGTCATATGGTGACTGAGCTTAAGCTGACGGGCTCCATGTATGAGATATTCTACCGGTTCCTCAACCGTCAAAACATTAACCGTCGGGTCAATTACATAGTAAAGAGCAGCTACAAGAGTAGTTGACTTACCACTACCGGTCGGGCCGGTAATAATCACGATACCCGAAGGTTTTTCTATCGCCTTAACGAAATCGCCTTTCGCCTTTTCCTGCAGACCAAGAACATTAAGATCGGTGATCACTTTACGGTCATCAAGGACCCGGATTACAATAGATTCAAACTTTCTGTCAAACTGTTTACCGACCATCGGCATAATAGAGACACGATACCTGATGCTGTGATTATCAACCTGCCGTTGAATAAAACCGTCCTGCGAGGCATCGCGCTCAAAACGGTCTACATTTCGGGTCTTATCTTTTACTACAGCTGAAATCGCTTCAGGCTTAACATTCTTCTGTTGATACCAAAGGTCCAGTTTACCATCCACCCGAAAACGGATATCGGTCGTCGCAACATCGCTCGGTACAATGTGAATATCACTTACACCCTGGCGGACAGCTTCCACAAGCATCCCTTCAACCAGGGAGTTGAGCATACTCTGGTTAATTTCAGCATCGATCTCCTCTTCATCGATAGACTCGTCCGTTTCCTGGAGATCGGGCTCTTCATAGTCTATCTCTTCGAGCAGATCCAAAAACTCATTTTTCTGCTCATAAACCTGGGTAAGGATCTGCTCGATCAGCTCATAGCGGCAATAAACTATCTCATGCTGTTTGAAATTCAGCTTTGAAATAATATTGGTAAGTGTGGGATCGGAAGGATCCGCAGCCGCTATAGTGAGGGAATTCGTATTTTTATGGAGAGGTAAAGCTTTTTGATGAACCAGTTCATCAATAACTTCCTGGGGAAGCTTTTCAATATTTGATTTAATTCCATCTATAACATCTCCATCCAGGCTCTCAGCTTCTCCAAACACCTCATCAAATGCATAGATGTTGGCAATCTCTTTCATTACAGCATGACGATCCAGCCCTAAATCCTGATAGAGAATTTGCCCCAGCCTGCGATTGGTAGACTCGGGTTCTTCATGAAGGATAGACAGTGCGGTTTGCAACTGCTCTTCATTGATGATACCCCGGTTTACCAGTATATCTCCTATATGTCTACGGGTATTTACTTTTCCCATTAGCTAGCTTTTGTGCAACCTTAGCTTCTTTACGATGTTAACAAAAAATTAGATTGAATCCACCTAAAACAACTCATTACATACCCGGTCCGGTATTCGGCTTGATAATAGCAGCCTCAGAAGAAACAATGGTAATTGCAATCAGCGCAACCATAATAAAGAGGTTGATAAAGAGGTTGATCAGGTCAATTACCGACTCCATCTTATAGGTAGTCTGAATTTCATAATACTGCGCAAGCTGTTTGGCATTCTCGCGCAATGCACCTGACTCGGCACCCAACTTGAACCGGCTCAGGGCGGTATTGGTAAATACTCCTGTGGCCTCAAGTGATTCGATGAGCCCCGCCCCCTCTTTCAACATCATTAAGATAGCCGTCTCCTTAATCCTCTTCTCCATATATTTGTTTCTGCAAGCTTCAGCAGCAACCTTGATCACTTCAATATTTTGTCCGGAACCACTATACAGTGTATAAAAGACACGAGCGAAAATTTCAATACTGGTTTTATGCAGCAAATCTCCTATTACGGGGACCTTTATGATATTCCGATCAAGCCATAGTTTTCCCTTTGGTGTTCGAATAAAGTACACGAAGGCTGCTGCGGGTATTACAAAAGAGAGAACGATACTCAACCAGTTATCCTGCAGCCAGTAGCTCAGTTCGAGAGTAGCAGCTGTCATTGGCGGCAATTGGATATCCATCTCTACAAAAAGCTCGGCAGTAGCCGGGAAAATATAGCCGACATAAAAGAGAACCACACCGATTACGGCCAATACAGTAACAGCAGGCATCATCAACGAACGGCGAAGGTTCTTCTTAAACTCAGCATCCCTCTCCATAAACTTTGCCGTACTTTCAAATACAAGCGCCATGTTACCACTGGTAGAGGCTACACTGAGCATATAGGCGGCAAACTTTCCAAATACATCCTCATGCTTGCCATACACCTCATGGCCCTCCTTACCATCCTTGAGGTCCTTTTGAATCTGCTTGATAACCTCCTTCATACGCTTGTTCTGGGTATCCTCATACAACAGGTTGAGAATTTCATCAAAACTAAGCTGCTGCTTCAGAAGGTCGGCAGACAAGCGGATAAAGGTAACAACCTCTTTGGTTGGGACTCCGCCCTTGAAATCGAACCACTTCTTATTGATGCTGATGACCTTATAGCCAAGCTTAACCAGGGCCTTCTCAAGCTCCTCTTTGCTATATGCCTCCTGTTCACCGCTTATGGGCTTTTTTGCCCCGCGCTGGACTTTATACATATAGGTCTCTTTTTTCTGGATCTCTTGAATCTTGAAGCCGTTTTTACGTGAAAGCTTTTCAACCTTGTTTTGAGCCTCCTTCTTCGAGTCGGCTTCAAACTCCGTCTGTATGACTTTACCTTTATCCGAAACAGCTTTTAATCTGAATTGAGGCATAGTATTTCAATATTCAGTATTTGTGATTCTTTCTCTTCCTATTATACAAAAAAGCAGCTTACCGTTTTATACTTTGTAAGTAATAATAAAAAACAGATAAACTCTAATTAGGCTTTTAAAATATTTTCTTTAGACAAGCTACGTGCCGCTAATTTCGCACCCCACTGTTTCTATCAATTAAACCCAACCTTTAATTCCGACTATTGCCTTCCCGCTAAAACCCTACTCCCAGGTAAAATCTTCCGTAGTTACATTCAAGGTAACTACCTCATTCGAATAGGTGGGATAAGCAACTATCTTAAAAGAACTTGCTGACCTATCGGTAATTTCATACCGGGCGTTATCATTGAGGCTGTCAAGCACGATATCGTACAGGGTAACATTGGAAAATGACTTACCGCCACCTCCCAGTCCTACCGGACGGTCATAATAGGTATGAGCCCTTGAAGCCGCATCCAGCATCTCCAGCTGAACTTCATTGACGTTGTTATTTATTCGGGCGTCATCAAACGTATTGAGGGCTACGAATGTAGCAATCCCGACAATAACCGCGACAAGAATGACATATAAGAGTTGTTGCGTACCCATGATACTGTGGGTTAAAAGTCTTGGTAAAAAAATGGCTCCTAAGAAGGAGCCATTTTTTAAGTATATGGTTAGCTGACAGCCATTAGTTGTTGTCAGTCCAGACTACGTCACCGTCACTTACGGTTGCAGTAAGCGTACCGTTACCGGTTCCAGAAGCATCAGCTGTAAAGGATACAGAACCTTGAATACGACTAGCCGGGTGAACGACGATGTCAAAGGTTTCAGTACCATCAGCAATTGCAGTTCCACCGTTGATGACGTACAGACCGTTAGCGTTAATGGCGCGCAGACCACCGGCCTCAACAGAGTCGGCAGCAAAGGCAATACCATTAAAGGTAAGGCCGCCAAAATCCTGTCCACCACCACCAAGCATTTCAGGCTTCATATAGTAGCCCTGAGCAGCAGAAGCGATAGTTGCAACATCCTGACGTACAGCATCAATGTTAGCAGATTCAGCAGCGCCACCAAAGGTGTTGATAGCAACTACCGTAGCAATACCAACGATAATGGTTACGAGAATTACGAGTAACAATTGTTGTTGACCCATGATATATCTCCTTAGTTGTTAGATGATTTATTTGTGGTTGTTAATGAAAATCTTGAATAAGTCTCGAATAGCCCCGATAACTAATTCAATACATTTGCTTTCAAGAGACTACGAAAGAACGAATGTTACAGTTTTTCTTATATCCAACTCTACGATACCTCATTAAGCCATATCGTACAAGTTAAATTTTATTAACCTGTCTGTAGATGTCTCTTGGCTCCAAAGATTACTCCTGCTTGTATAAAATGCAAGATGAATATTAAAAAGTTCTAATATTTTAATCTATAGTATCCATATAGTCTTTGTAAAGGGATGTTTGGTCACTATCCCTCCCCCATTTGTCCAATATATATTTGACGGCGCTATGGGAAGTCATATGAAAATGAGTCCCTCCCAGCTTTCTGGCCAATCCCGACCGAAGCATCACATCCCTGATAGGCCCCTTTAAACCTGCAAAGTGCAATTCTATACCCAGGCTTTCCAGGTTGTCGGCAACCAGTTGCAGAGCTTCAATAGCAGTAGTATCCAGGTCATTGATACTGATACCGTCTATAACCACCGCCTTTATTTTCCGATCCTGCTCCTCGCTTTTCTGAAGTATGAAATCTTTAAAATATTCGGCATTGTTAAATGAGAAGGATGCATCTACACGAAGTATAAGGATACCCTCAATCTGCCTGGCATCCGGAAAACGTTTTGTATCTCTGAAAAAGCGTGATCCTTCTATATGACCCAAGACGGCAACATTGGGACGGCTGGTCCTTAACAATACCACTATAAGAGATGCTCCGATGCCCAGCAGAATACCTTCCTGAATACCTATAATCAGTGTCGTCAGAAACGTAAACAGTGCCAGGTAGCCGTCGACTTCTTTGGTCCTGAACAGGAAACGGACTTCTTTAATGTCGATTAGACCCATGCTCGCAACAATAATAATAGCAGCCAAAGCCGGCATAGGGATATAGTATAAAAGCGGAGTAAGCACCAACAAGGCCGCTATGATCAATACGGCAGCAAAGACATTGGACAATGGCGTCTTGGCACCCGCCTGATCGTTAATTGCAGAACGTGAAAAGCTACCCGATACCGGTACGCTTCTAAATATACTCCCAAAGAAGTTGGCGGTACCCAGGGCCAGCAACTCGCGGTTGGGGCGAATGGTATACTTGTGTTTTGAAGCAAACGTCCTCCCCAGGGTAACTACATTCATGAATTGAACAAGTGCCAGGGTAATGGCTGTAGGAAGCAGCCTCCTCATCTCCTCCATAGAGAACGATGGTATTTTAGGGTTGGGTAGTCCCCCGGTAATAAGCCCAACTACCTCAACATAGCCTTCATCCAGATCAAGAGCCCATATCAGTATGGAAGAGAAGATTACCACGATAAGGGCTTCAGGAGCAACCGGATAGTATTTCCGGAATACGACAAGGAGTATAATACACCCTACGCCAATACAGGCGGTGACAATATCAACATAGGCAAACTTTTCATACAGTTCGGGTAAAATGACATACAGATGCTGGCTTTGAGAAATCTCCAGGCCCAACAAATTACCGAACTGGCTGAAGGAAATGATGATAGGAGCAGCCGCTGTAAATCCAAGTATGACCGGTTTTGAAAGCAGGTTCACAATGAATCCCAATCGTACAACCGACATGAATATCTGAAAGAGGCCTGCCATCAGCCCAAGTAAAAGGACCAGGTAAATATAGCGTTCTGAGGCAGGATCCGCTATCAGTCCCACCCCGGCTGCAACAATCAACATATCGATAGCAACGATCCCTACCGAAAGCTGTTTTGAAGTTCCCAACAAGGGATAGATAAGCAAAGGCACGACAGAGGCATACAGACCGTAAACTGGCGGCACGCCTGCAATCACGGCATAGGCCATTGACTGGGGAATCAACAAAACACCTACTGTTACTCCCGCCGTAAGGTCACTTCTGAATGTAGCCGAACCGTAGTTGGGCAGCCATTGCAAAATTGTAAGCTTGGATAAAATCCACTTACCGGCTTTACCTATATCCATAGTTTCCCAAACATTTGTTCGCTGAAGTCACAACAATATTGCATTATCGGCTGTAATCCCATCACCGGGAAGATATGAGAGTCTATTAGAATCATCCAATAAAGATTGAGAATGCTTTTGGCTGAAAAAGAAAATGGTTAACATAAAAGTTATAACTAATGATTAAATTTTTTTAATATTAGTAACCCCTGTTATCTTAAATCATCGTTAAACAGGCATCTACCAGAAATTTGTACAATAATCGGGATACGGCTATGAATATTCGGAAATCGTTTATCTATATTTTTTACAGTTTAATTGCAATTACACTGTTAAAAGGCTGCACGGCCGGTGCAGACTCAGAAAATGCAGTTCAGATACGTGGCGAAGTTATCAATGTATCTAATGGCAATGTCATTCCTGATGCCATTGTAGAAATTACCAATCCTTCCAGCCTCCAGGGCAACACCCGTTCAGATGAAGATGGGATTTTTTCATTTACGGTAGAGGTAACAGAGCCTACCGATGTAACCGTCAGGGCCAGCAAAACCGGCTTTAACGCTTCCACCCAGAACCTCAGGATCTCGGGCGGCGTTGATGAAGATATCAGTATAGAACTCACGCCCGCAAGCAGCGGGGGTGGCGGCGGTGGCGGTGGCGGCGAGCAAGTCGGCGGTGAGCCGGCCGGCGCAGCAGCCATTGTTCTTACCGGAACCCCTAACCAAGCCATCAATATTGCCGAAACAGGTGATGTTGTAAGTACGGCCTTTTCTTTTGTTGTTGTGGACTCGGCAGGCCGGGCATTAGACCTTGACGGAGCGGTTGATGTTGACTTTAGTATTATCGCCGGACCAGGAGGTGGAGAAGAGATTATTCCTTCTTCCGCTCGTACAAATGCCCAGGGACAAGTCACTACTTCTCTTTTTAGCGGTAATGCCGCAGGACCGGTTAAGGTGCAGGCATCCGTCACACGTTCAGATATTGGCCTGACAATTAAGTCTACGCCTGTACTGGTGGCAATACACGGCGGTTTCCCCGACCCAGCCCACTTTAGCGTGACACCGGGCAAATATAATTTTGAAGGTTGGGATTATGACAATGTCAGAAATACTATAAATGTCATTGTGGGTGATAAATTTTCCAATCCCGTTAAACCGGGTACCGTTGTCTATTTCAGTACTACCGGTGGGACCATTCAAGGTTCCGGACAGACAAATGATGACGGGCTTGTATCTGTCCAGCTTATATCCGGCAACCCCCGACCTACGGATGCCATAACCGGAAGCGGTGGACGAGACGGTTATGCCACCATAACGGCCAGAACTGTTGATGAAAACGATAATTTCCTTGATGCCCAGGTGAATATTGTCTTCTCTACTTCTGCAGCCTCAATAACTACAAACCCAACCACTTTTGACCTGGCACCCAACGGAGGTCAATCATTCACTTATACCGTAACGGACCTCAATGGAAACCCGATGGCAGCTGGTACGGACATTGCAGTTGAGGTTGGCGAGGGAATGGAAGCAACCGGTGACGTTGACTTTACCTTAGGGAACCATCTATTCCCGGGTCCCGGAGCAACACAGTTTAACTTCTCCATTCGGGATACTGACAGTGATAACTCAGATCCGGCACCATTGGATGTAATTATCACAGTAACTTCTCCATCTGGGGAAAGAACGTCAACTACCATAAACGGTACACGCCGCAAAAGCTGGTAAAACAGCAATAACACTTTTAGCCAACTTGAAAAAAGATCCGCCTTTATCGCGGATCTTTTTTTGTCAATGAGTTTAGCATGGACACGCTATACTTTATATATTTGCGCAGATTTTGAACCAAAATTGATTCATGGAAGCCCCTTATATTCCCGAGAAATACAACGAAGAACTTGACAGAATTAACTGGGTCAGCGGAAGTGCCTTTATCATTTTACACCTTGCGGTAGTACTTGTAATCTGGGCCGGTTTCAGCTGGATAGCATTGGCTGCACTTTTTACAACCTATCTTGTGCGGATGTTTGCCATCACAGCCGGTTTCCATCGCTATTTTTCACACCGGACTTTTAAAACTTCGCGGGTGTTTCAGTTCATTCTGGCGTGGCTGGGAACTACCAGTGCACAAAAAGGGCCGCTTTGGTGGGCCGCACATCACCGGCACCATCATAAATATTCCGACACTGACAAAGATGTCCATTCTCCCGTAAAGCGAAGCTTTTGGTGGTCTCATGTAGGCTGGATACTCAGCAACCGCTTTAAAGAGACCAATACCAAATATGTAAAAGACCTGGTCAAATTTCCCGAGCTTCAATATCTCAACAAGTACCACCTCATTCCTCCGATCCAGCTTGCTATAGGTATATTTGTTTTCGGGGAAATCCTGAACAGCTATTTTCCCGCTCTCGGTACTTCGGGTTTTCAGATGCTGGTATATGGTTTTGTTCTGAGTACGGTACTGCTCTATCATGCCACCTTTACTGTTAACTCGCTGGCTCATGTTTTTGGAAAGCGCCGCTTCGAAACCAAGGATGACAGCCGGAACAACTGGTTTATCTCATTGATCACCCTTGGCGAAGGCTGGCATAATAACCATCACCGTTTTCCTTCATCCGAACGGCAGGGATTTTACTGGTGGGAATTCGACCCCTCCCACTACATACTGAAGTTCCTCTCCTGGTTCAATATCGTCTGGGATTTGCGAACGCCACCCGACAGGGTCTACTCAGAAGCAGAAGCAAAGGTTTTTAAAAGGCCGCCCGAGAGAATTGACAATCCGTGACCTTGGAGTGTTGCCCCTGTTTTTTAGTTTACTGTTGATTCAATAGCCTTATCAATGAAAGGCCCCGATGTTCTCTGCTTTTCACGCTCTTTTTGCGGCAGCAGACAACACCACGGAACTGATCAGTGTATATAAGAAATGTCTCTTTTTGTAATGAAATAAGAAGGCGATCCTTACTGTAGTTTAAAGTAGCATTCTGTATATTCCCCACACATTCTATCAAAGTTTTGCAGCAAGTTATGGATATCAAAGAACCTCAGGAAAAATTACACGATGTCAGCTATAACGATTCATCGTACGATGAATTGGTAAGCAGTATCAAAAACAGTCATACATCCGAAACGCACTACCTTTGCCTGTTCCTTGGCCTGTACAGTCCCAACAAGCAAAAAGCGCTGGAGGACCTGACGAAGGCTACCGGAAGTGAAGCCGAAATCATTGACTTCAACGACATTGTGTCTAAGTCGGAAGAAGAAACCTTTCGCAATCTGGATGAAGTTTTTGACAAGCATAAAGACACCGACCACATACTCTACTTCAAAAATGGCGACAAGCTTTGCGGCGCCTACACCGGCTTCACCCATTCGAGGGTAAAATACGCCACTCCGCAAGAGCGCTATTTCCTAAAAAAGCTACAGGAACACCGCGGTATTATTGTGGTGGATATTTCAGAGTTTACAGCAGCTGACAAGACCATCAGAAGGGCTGCCCAATCCATCGTTAAATTTGTTTTACCTCAGTCCAGGCTGCGACGATTCTTCTGGCATCTGAAAAATTATACGCTGCACGGCTTCCAGCTGAAGAGCAAGCGGCCGGAATCGTATGGAGAGTTCACCGGCAACATCTAGGCAGAGCCTGCGGCGGCATTTCATTATGGCAAATGAAACAGCCATCGACACTCCGCATACTACCGCAACATTCTCATCATACTTTATTAGTTCTATTTAGCAGATAATTGGCTATACTCTACCCTTTTTAAGAGGATTGATTTTTAAAGGGATGGAAGACAGCCAACAACATAGCAACTCTCCTCTACCTTCCGATGATGACAGCTATTCATCTTACGGTGCAACGGAACTCTGGGCCGACATCAAAGGGTCGATAAAGGGTAACGAATACGATTTCACAACCGGCAGTATCGGACGTGCCATACTGCTACTCTCCGTACCGATGGTTCTGGAAATGGCAATGGAATCGATATTTGCCGTTGTCGATATCTTTTTTGTCTCCAGGCTGGGGCCTGAGGCCGTGGCCACCGTGGGGCTCACAGAGTCGATGCTAACCATAGTATATTCTATTGCTGTGGGACTCAGCATGTCTACCACCGCCATGGTATCCCGGAGGATCGGGGAAAAAGACCGGGAAGGCGCTGCCGTAGCTGCCGTGCAGTCGATTCTGTTTGGAGTTATTGTTTCTCTTCCCATCGCCTTTCTGGGGATTTTCTTCTCTTCCGAGCTTCTCGCATTGATGGGAGCTTCGGAGACCATCATCAATGAACTGACCGGCTATACTGCCGTGATGCTGGCCGGCAATGCCATCATCATGCTTCTGTTTATCATCAATGCCGTATTCAGGGGAGCGGGCGATGCCGCCATTTCCATGCGGGTGCTTTGGGTGGCCAATCTGCTCAACATTATTCTTGACCCTCTGCTTATATTCGGCATCGGGCCTTTCCCCGAGCTGGGGGTAACGGGAGCAGCCGTAGCTACAACCATCGGCCGGGGAACGGCCGTGATCTACCAGTTTTATATGCTCGGCCGCAAAGGCGACCGTATCCGTATCGAGACCCGCCACTGGAAAATGAATTTCGACGTAATGAAGCGCCTGTTCAGGCTTTCTCTGGGCGGCATCGGGCAATACCTTATTGCCACCTCCAGCTGGATCGGACTGGTACGTATTATCGCGGAATTCGGAAGTGTGGCCCTGGCAGGCTATACCATAGCCATACGCATAGTCATCTTCTCACTATTGCCCTCATGGGGCATGAGTAATGCCGCAGCCACGCTGGTCGGACAGAACCTGGGTGCGGGTAAGGCCGATCGGGCAGAAAAGTCCGTATGGATAACCGCCATTGTCAATATGGCCGTACTGGTGGGCATCGGTATACTTTTCTTCATCTTTTCGGAAGAACTGGTGCGACTTTTTACCGATGAGGAAGATGTCATTCTGATCGGCGCACTTTGTCTTGAGGTAATTTGCTTCGGCTACCTCTTCTATTCGTGGGGAATGATCATGGCCCAGGCCTTTAACGGTGCCGGCGATACTTTTACCCCCACCCTTTTGAACCTGGTCTGTTTCTGGATCGTCGAGATTCCCCTGGCGTGGTTACTGGCCATGAGCCTCGGCTATAACGAGCTGGGAGTATTTCTTTCCATCGTGGTTGCAGAGTCGCTGCTGGGTGTGCTCGGGGTTATGGTATTCAGGCAGGGAAAGTGGAAAACCATGGAGGTGTGACATCACGGGCGATCCGGCTTTGACTACTAACAACCTCCTCCCTATTTTCGAGCCACTATGAGAAAGCCCGAAAAACCTCTGCCCATGGATTGCTGCGGAACCGGCTGCCCACGATGTGTTTATGAAATTTATGAGAAGCAGCTGGCAGACTATGAGAAGTGGAAAGCCACCCAGCAAGAAAACACCGAAAACTCAGATTAATCCATAAGAATTTAATCAATAAAATACGTAGCCTATGGCGATTCAAGTTAAGCTTGACCGAAGCGGACGACGCGGCAAGGAAGTGACGATGGTAACCAATATCCAGCACAATCCACAGGTCATCGAAAAACTGGAAACAAAGCTTAAGCAGCACTGCGGTGCCGGAGGTACCAGCTATGCCAAGACGATTGAAATACAAGGAAACCAGGTTCAAAAAGTAAAAGAATTTCTAAAGAAAGAAGGCTACGAGGTACAATCATGAATTTAAACATACCCAAAGAGCAATACGAAGAGATCCTGAAGCAGATCAAAAGCGACGACAGCCCGGTAGGCATCGACGCGGGCAAAACGCATGTTTTAATTCTCTACAAGCTCATGCAGATCGAGCAGCGTATCGAGTCTCTCGAGATGAAATTCTTCGAAGAAGAAGAGTAAACAAAAGCTCATCAGAAAAAGGGCCTGCCCCCAACCGGAAGCAGGCCCTTTACTTATTTGAACATCCGGTTACAAAAATATTCTCTTCACCCTTATATTGAGCAATATTTTACGCTCAAAAGAAGGTTTCCTTTTCAGCATATAACCGAATAAAGTATAGGTATAAGTACTTCGGTTTAGTTGTTTCCTTATACCCAATACCTTACTTCCTTACAAGTTAACCTTGCTTTCGCGGCGGGGGTCGAGATCATAGAGTGACGAAACGGTAGCCT
>CAYWDK010000002.1:0-113720 GCA_964457025.1 uncultured Balneolaceae bacterium
CTAGGTATATGCATCTGCCCTGTCAAGTAAAAAAGGGCATTTTAATGTTTAATGCCACATTTTTTGCCTTTTTCACACTTTTTTTCCGCAAGCGGGAGGAAAAAGAGACCTTTTGCAACATTTCTAGTTTAAAAAAGTGCTCTTCTCAAGATCTGGGATGCGATGGAATTCTCCGGCGGTTGTCAGATGAAGCGGCCGGCCGAAGCGGTGGAATTCGGGGGGGACATAGCTCTTGCTGAAATCTTCGTCCATCTCTTCGAACTTGATTTCGGAAGGTTTCTCTTCTTTGGTGAAAAGCTCGTCCGAATCGGATGCGGAAAAAATGAAATGATGTTCCACCCCGAGTTCCTCTTGCAGAAATGCACCGAGTCTGGCCAGGGGTATAGCCTTCGGCTTACCGCTTTCGGCCTCATAGACCAGCGTAGAGATCAGCAGAGCGGCTTCGCCGGGCAAAGAGTCGAAGTACTCCCTGTCGAGGCTTAGCGTATCGTTTTGGAGGGTGATAAACTCTCTCTGGTAGCCGTTCAGCCCGATGGTGGCCACACCTTCGTCAGCCAGGAGGGCGATCAGCCGGTGATTTAGGTCCTTGATGCTGCGAATAGTGGCATCTTCCCGCATAACGCCGGTCTGGATGATTCGTTCGGTATAACTGCTCTCACCGTGCAGCAGAATCGGCCTTACCCCTTCTTGTTGTGAGATGGATCGGGCAAGGGCTGTCAAAAAAACACCGTTATCCAGGTGGTCGTAGTCCAGTGATGCAAGATACTGCATGGGTTTACTCTTTGTTCGGTTTCTTCTTAAGAACAGTAGAATGAAAACTGTAGGGAAGAAGTTCGGAGGCGTAATGGACCGAAACCGATCCGTCGGAATGGTACATATAAACCTGCCGGTCGGGCATATGCTCTGCAATCACCTGCCGGCATGCACCACAGGGACTGCTGAATTCTCCTTTTTCGGTGTGCAGATAAAGTGCTTGGAAATCGGTTATGCCGAAAGAGATAGCCTTTGCCAGGGCGACCCGCTCGGCACACAAGCCCGAGCTCCAGTCGGTGCATTCGATATTGGCGCCGCTTACAAATCCGATGGGAGTTTCCAGCAGGGCGGAGACCGGGAAGTCGGATTGGGTTACGCGGGCACGTGAGAGGAGATCATCAAGCCGCCGGTTGATATTGATTTCATTGGCCGGGATCAATATTTCAGCGAAATCATAATCATCAAGCTGGTCCAACCCATGTACCCAAAGCTTAAATTCTTTTTTCAGGTGTTCCGCATCGTCAAGCCCCAGGGAATCGACATAAGCCGCCTTTGGGGTTTCGCCCTCACTGATGCAGCAGAAGAGGGCATTGCGCGCCGCACTTATCGTCAGCGGAAAGGATGTGTTTTCAACACGGACTCCAGGGAAATAATTGCCCTCCACACTTTTTACTATGCATACCGAAGGCTTCCCCGAGTAGGGCACATAGGAGTTATCTCGAAGTTGTTCAAGCGTCACTTTACTCTTCTTTTAGTGAAGAAATTACGGCGTCGGCTACGGCTGCCCGTATCCTGCTGATGTTTTCGCCATAAGAGCGGTACGGGTACGTCCGGTTTGTCAATATAATAATTCCGATCTCCCTTTCCGGATCGATCCAGAGACTGGTTCCGGTAAAACCGGTGTGTCCGTAAGTAGAAGTATTGGCAAGGGTACCGGCCGAGCTGAAGCCTTCCGCGCTTTTGTGGTCGAAACCGTAGCCGCGGTCGCTGGTCTGAGACTGCCGTGTCGTAAACTGTTTTACCGTTTCGGGCTTGATGTACTGCCTGCCCCCGTATGAGCCTTCACTCATAAGCATCTGGGCGTACACAGCAACATCGTAGGCGCTTGAGAAAAGCCCGGCGTGGCCGGCTACCCCGTTCAAATACCAGGCACGTTCGTCATGCACTTCGGCATGGATCTCTTTATTGCGATGTACGGTATCGATTTCTGTCGGATGGATCCGGCGCCTCATCCAGTAACCCAGCCGGCTCGGATTGAAGAAGGTGGAACTCATCCCCATAGGATAGAAGAACTCCTTACGCACGTAGCTGTCCAGCGAGGAGCCGGTCACCTGTTCGATGATCTCGCCCAGCAGAATAAATCCGAGATCGCTGTACACATATTTCGTCCCGGGTTCATAGGTAAGGGGCTCGTTTTTTATGGCCCGGATGATCGACTGTTCGGTTTTGAGCCTGTCGACATATACCCTGAAGGGAGGGAGCCCCGAGTTGTGCAGCAGGAAGTTACGGATAGTGATGGAGGCTTTCTGTCCTTTTCCGAATTCCGGTATATACTTCGAAATCTTGTCATCGAGGCTGATTTTGCCTTCATCCACCAGTCTCATCACAGCCGTAGTGGTAGCCATCACTTTAGTGAGTGAAGCCATATCGAATACATCTCCGGCTTCCGTTTCCTTGAGTTTCTCGTAGGTATGGTAGCCGAAGCCTTTGTGGTAGGCGATAACTCCGTTTTTGATAACAGCCACAACGCCGCCGGGAAAAGTTGAATCGAAAACGGCATCGTTCATGATTCGCTCTACCTTTCTTAGCGAATCTGAAGAGAGTCCGACCGTCTCCGGTTCGTCAAAGCGGACGGTAGTCTGCGGCAGTTCAATGCCGTGGCCCAGTGCATACATATCCGGGATAGTGATGGGCAGCTTACCGGTGATGTGGGTGCCTCCAAATAGGGCGGGGGCGGTGTTGCGAACCTGGTCTCCGTTGGCAGCCCACGCCATCAGCTGGACGTCCGTTTGGGGAATGTCGTGTACCACATAAGGGTTACCGAAGGCTACGAGGACGGAAGGCTTGTCGGATGGCAGTTTCTTCAGAAAGCTCAACTGGTCATTATTCAGCTGTACCGGCTGACCGGAACGCACGTAGATGAACGAACCTATTATAATGAGGCTTGCCTCTTGGGCGTCGCGTAGGATCTCCTCTTTTTCTTCCTTGCTGGTCCGGTTGTCAAAGACGTGGAAGCTTACGTCGGGATGATAATCGCGTACCTGGCTGGCAAAATAGGATCCGGTATTGCCCGATTCGTCGTCGGCTATCGAGAGCACCATGACTTTGGGGTATTTGGACGCCCTGATAGGAAGGACATCTCCCTTGTTTTTTAGGAGAGTTAGCGACTTCCGGCTTATCTCATCGGCTATGAGCCGGCTCTGCCAGTTGTTGACGACCGAACTGATAGCGTCGATATCGACGGAGGCCTCTTCAAAGAGCCCGTGATCTTTTTTCCACTGAAGCAATTTCCGGACGGAATGATCTATTCTGGACTCGCTGATGGTCCCTTCCCGCACGGCATGTTCCACTTCGTTGATGGCCGTCAGCGCATCGGGACTGAGCAGCATCAGGTCGGCGCCGGCATTAAGTGCTCTTACGACAGCCCGGCCCGGGGAAAAGTGGGTCGTTATCCCGCTCATTTCGAGCCCGTCGGTCACTACCATTCCTTCAAAGCCCAGCGAATCGCGGAGAATGGTATTCAGGACATTCTCGTCGAGAGTACCCGGTATTTCGGGGTTGTTGCTCAGTTTCGGGAAAGAGATGTGGGCGCTCATGATGCTGGGAATACCGTTGGCTATAGCCGACCGGAAAGGCACCAACTCTACCGAGTCGAGGCGGCTGTAACTGTAATCGATAACAGGCATGGAGATATGGGAGTCGGTACCCGTATCGCCGTGGCCGGGAAAGTGCTTGGCCGTGGAGACGATGCCTTCCGAGCGTACGCCTTCTATAAAGCGGTTGCCAAAGCGTGAGACCGTATCCGGATCACCCGAGAACGAACGGACGTTGATAACAGGGTTGTCGGGGTTGTTGTTGACGTCAAGGACCGGAGCAAAAACCTGGTGTACACCGACCGCTTTGGCCTCACGGGCGGTAATTTTTCCCATCCAGTAGGCGTAGTCGGGGTTTTGGGTGGCGGCGACCCCCATTGCCGGGGTGAAGCGGGTAGTGCCCCGTATTCGCATGGCCGCTCCGTACTCCATATCCTGGGTAATCCATAGGGGGATCTCGCTGATGCGCTGCAGCTTGTTGGTCAGCACCGCCTGCCCGTAAATAGAGCCGTTAAAGAAGATGATACCACCCACATGGTTTTCCCGAATCTGGTATACCAGTTCCCGATAAACCTCGTCATCGTTGCTTTTGTAGCTTCCAAAGGCAGAGACAAAGAACAGCTGCCCGATCTTCTCACGCAGGCTCATGCTGTCGAGCATCGTTTCTATATTCACACCGTTGCCCCTGGGAAACCTGCGCTCTGGTTCAGGAACCGGCTCTTTGCGGGCCTGTAGCGAATCCTTCTGGAGCTGTTTGATTACGCTTTCCTGGTCGATGCTTTCGGCTGTGGTTATAGGGGAGCCGTTCTCCAGCTGCCGGGAAGAGGAACATGCCTGGAAAAGGAAGAATGCACCCAGTATGGCAAAAAATATGCCCCTGGGGAGGGTTGCAGAATGGTATGATGATTTTTTGTGGTTCGTGGCCATGAGCAAAGCGGTTCAATTAAATTCCTGAAAACTTCAATAAAGTATAATTAGTCTGTTCGAACAAATGCAGTAACGGCTTAAAGGCTACGCCATTGTAATTCATGCAGATATCGTTTTGGCCAGTTGATCTAAAGACTTAGCCTCTATATATCGGAATCACCTCGTTTTACTGTGCCGGAATGAGCGTCATGGTCCGGTACTGGTTTTCATTGAAAAAGGTGCTGTCCTGATACAAAAACTTGTACTGCCCGCTCAGCCAGCTGTCGGTCTGGTCTCCGTAATAGTCGGAGAGGGGATTGCCGGACTGTCCCGTGGGCAGGATGGAGAGCGTCTTGCTCATATCCGAGAAGTCGATAATTCTCCGTATGGAGGCGCCCAGTACCATATCATAAGGTTCATTCCACAGGTACTCCCCGTTATTGATACTCAGGTTATTGCCACGGACGGGATATGGGCCCTTCGAAAGAAGGTTGTCTACAACCAGTTTTAGCGCGTATGGTGCTTCGGGATCTTCGGCAGCCCGGCCGAAAAGAGGCGGCTCAAGAGTGAGGGTATGCAGCCTCTCCCATCGCCATTCAAAAGGCTCGGTGCCATAGTTTTCGCGAAGGAAGGAGAGGGTTTCTTCCATACTCATCAGGATGATATCGGATCGGCTCTCTACGGTTTCGGTAGTGGTATCGTCAAAAAAGCTGCTGCCTTCCTGCAGAAAACGGACAAGTATCCGGATAGGCTGAGCCGGGAAACGGATGAAGTTTTCGTAAATCAGGGGATCCATTTCATCTTCCAGGGTATTCTCGGCAAAACGGAGCATGAACACATCCATAATGGATGCGGCGGTTTCCGAGGGTTCGTACTTAAAGTCCCAGTTTTCCAGATACGAGATAGCTGTCGAGAAATTCCCATCATCCGACTGCTTCAATACAGGCAGGATGGCTTCAGTTATTTGCCTGGAGAAGTCGGAGTAGGAATCGTTCTGCATGACCTGGAATGCCTCTGAAGTCAATATATCGTTTTGACTGAGGTACTGCCGGATCCGGTTGTAGCGGGATTCGGGTTCCCAATACACCGTGATATAGTAGGGAAATGATTCGATTCCGACAGGATTGTTGGCATTGGCCACCCAGCCGTTATTCGGGTTAATGCTTCTAGGGAGTTGCTCGAAAGGTACATAGCCTTGCCAGTCGTTGGCCGGTTCCCAGCCTTTACGCAGGGCGATGGGATTACCGCTTCGCATGGGAATATTCCCAAGCGTAAAGCGGGCGATATTGCCGGAGGTGTCGGCATAGATCAGGTTCTGGGCGGGTACTTTGAAGCCGTCAATGGCTTCCTGAAACTCTTCGAAGGATGTTGCCCACCCCATTTTGAGTAATGCATCAAATTCTTGGCTTGGCTCACTGCCCGTCCATCTTATAGTGATGGCTTTGTTTTGAACCAGCTCCTGGTCCGGGAAGATATCCGATATGACAGGGCCGTGTTTAGTAAGGCGCCGTGTGAAAGTGGTATCGTTTGCACCTTTTATTTTTATGACCTCGCGTTGGATATCGAATTCTTCATAGAGGGGTTCGCCGGCCAGCGTATCGAGTACGTACCGTCCGGAGTCGGAGGGATCTACGGCCTCTTCGAAGAAGTCGGTATCGTCGAGCATCACATTGGTCAGCGACCAGGCCAGGTGGTCGTTTTGTCCCAGGATGACGGCAGGAGCACCCGCCAGGGTAGCTCCCGAGAGGTTCTTGCCGTTAAGATTCAGATGCACTTCGTACCATTTGCCCGGCATGTTGAGTCCCAGATGCGGATCGCCGGCAAGCAGAGGGAAGTCGGTGTCGCTTTTTGCGGCACTAACCGCCCAGGCATTGCTTCCGACATGGCTTCCCTGCCTGTCAAGTATTTTCGCCAGCCGGTTGTCGGTGTCAATCAGGGGGAGGAGTACCCCGGCATAATCTGAAAATTTGCCGGACGACCCTTGACTGCTGCTGTAGAGCTCCCGCTGTGGGAAAAGCTCCCTGAACTGTGCCAGACTCAGTTTCTCCCTGAGGAAACCGTTATTGAGTTCAGACTTCCACGCGAGGTTGAGCTCCCACGCCATGAGCCGGGCCAGCGCCAGAGTATGGGTTGTTTCCCAGTGGATGGGTTCCATTCCGGCGAGGCCGAATTCGATGGGAAGGTCTTTGGGATTTTTGCGGCTGTAGGCATTTACACCGTCGGCATAAGCTTGGAGGATACGGCGGGAGCTGTCGGATAGCTCTTCTTCCATCTGTCGTGCAATCCTCCAAAATCCAAGGGTGCGCTGCATTCGGTCGATGGGGAGAAGGTCTTTGCCAAGGAATTCCGCAAAACGCCCTTCGGCCGCCATCTGGGTGAGCGTCATCTGCCAGAGGCGGTCTTGTGCGTGGACATAGCCCAGGGCATAATAGAGGTCGGGCTCGTTGGAAGCATAAATATGGGGCACGCCGTAGGTGTCCCAGTGGATGTCAACTTCCTGTTGCAGGGCGGGCAATTCAATTGCTGCATTGTAGTCGGGCAGGGGGCGGTAGAAAGTCCAGTAAAAAGCGATAAACGATATTCCCGTAAGCAGCACCAGCAGGAAGAGCAGGATCCTGAAAAATGTCTTCATCAAGCACGAATTTACTAAATTGCAAAATTGTTGAGATGAATGTACGAAACTCTGTCGAAATCAACATACAGCCTGGCATTGATAAAGCCAATTAAATTCAATACTCTCAACTCACATCAAAAAAACAGCTAACCGCAAACTGAAACCGACTGGCATTTATGGAAATTAAAAAAGCAGCTGTAATCGGCGGGGGTACCATGGGCAATGGTATCACCCATGTTTTTGCCATGAACGGCATCCCCGTGAACCTGGTGGAGACCAAGCAGGAACTGGCCGACAAGGCGCTATCTACTATCGACGGCAACCTCGAGCGCATGGTGAAAAAGGAGAAAATTGAAGCCGCTGCTAAAGTGGAGACCATGGAGCGTATCTCAACCTTTACCAATACTATCGAAGCGGTAAAGGATGTAGACCTGGTAGTGGAGGCCGTCCCCGAAAACTTTGAGCTCAAAAAGAAGGTGTTTGCTGAGATCGACAAGGCGGCTCCGGAAAAAGCAATATTGGCATCCAATACCTCATCTATTTCAATAACCAAACTGGCTGCCACCACTTCGCGGCCCGGACAGTTTATCGGCATGCACTTTTTCAACCCGGTGCCGGTCATGAAGCTGGTAGAAATTGTGAAGGGACTTGAAACCAGTGATGAGACTTATGATGTCGTCGAGAAAACGTCAAGGCTGCTTGATAAAACGCCCGTTCCGGTGGAGGATTATCCCGGCTTTGTCTCAAATAGAGTACTGATGCCGATGATCAACGAGGCCATCTATTGCGTGCACGAAGGAGTTGCCACTCCCGAGAATGTGGATTCGGTCATGAAGCTGGGTATGGCGCATCCCATGGGCCCGCTTCGTCTTGCCGACTTTATCGGTCTGGATGTCTGCCTGGATATCCTAAACGTTCTTTATGAAGGCTTCAAGGATCCCAAGTACCGTCCGTGTCCGCTGCTGGTCAAGATGGTGGATGCCGGCAAGCTGGGCGACAAGACCGGCGAAGGCTTTTATACCTACGACTGAGGGTTGAGGCCGAAATAAAAGCTTGTTAAAATAGCAGGGGCAGTTTCCTAATGGGAACTGCCTTTGTTATAATCGGAGAAATAGAAGACCAACCAATTATTGATTATGGGTGTTGCTGAATCGGAAATTCCTTCCATCGAACAGATAAAGGCGGCGCGCGAAAAGCTGGCAGACAGGGTTCGTCACACCCCGGTCTGGGAGTGGCGTGGCGATACCGTCGAAGAAGAGTTCGGAAAGGAGAGCCGGATCTTCCTTAAACTGGAACTGTTTCAATACGGTGGGAGCTTCAAGCCGCGCGGAGCGCTGATGAATATGCTGGGCCTTTCCGAGGAGCAGTTGGAACGAGGTGTTACCGCCGTAAGTGCCGGCAACCATGCCATTGCAGTCGCTTTTTCTGCCAAAAGCCTGGGTACTACAGCTAAAGTAGTGATGCCGAAGACGGCAAATAAGTCACGAGTGGAAAAGTGCAAGTCGTACGGAGCCGAAGTGGTACTGGTTGACGACGTGCACAAGGCCTTTGAGAAAGTCGAACAGATTGAAAAGGAAGAGGGCCGAAGCTTTATTCATCCTTTTGAAGGCCCGTTGACGGCCCTGGGTACCGCTACTGTGGGACTCGAGTTTATGGAACAGGTGGAAGGTCTGGATGCTGTTATCGTCCCCATAGGCGGCGGCGGACTATGTGCCGGTATCGCTTCGGCTGTGAAGCAGATCAGTCCCGGCTGCAAGGTTTACGGGGTAGAGCCAGAAGGGGCCGACTCGATGAGCCGGAGCCTGGCAAGCGGAAAGCCGGAATCGATAGAGAAAGTCGCCACTATAGCAGACAGTCTGGGTGCACCGCATGCGGCTCCTTATAGTTTTGGCTTGTGTCAACGCTTTGTCGATAAGGTGGTGAAGGTTGATGACCGGCAGATGGCCCGTACCATGAAGCTGCTTTTCGAAGAGATGAAGCTGGCCCTGGAGCCGGCCGGGGCGTCGGCGACGGCCGCCCTGCGATATTCCCTCAAAGAAGAGCTGGAGGGAAAACGTGTCGGTATCATCGTATGCGGCACCAATATCGATGAATCGGGATTCCATTCCATTTTGCAGGAGTACGCAAATTGATCCATATTCAAGTCTATGATTGATCTTCGCAGCGATACCGTAACCAAACCCACCGAGGGGATGCTCCGTGCCATGATGCAGGCTGAAGTGGGAGATGATGTGTTTGAGGAAGATCCCACGGTCAATGCCTTCCAGGAGAAGATGGCACGCAGCTTCGGTATGGAAGCCGGTTTGTTTGTGCCGAGTGGAGTGATGAGTAACCAGCTGGCCTTGAAAGTGCTTACCGAGCCCGGAGAAGAAGTTATTATCGAAGAGAAAGGGCACGTCTTCAATTATGAAACCTCTGCGGCTTCGTTGATTTCGGGAGTTCAGCTTCATCCGGTCAGGGGCAGCAGAGGAAAGCTGAGGCCGGAGCTTATTAAAGGAGCCATGCGTTCCGGCAAAGACTGGGAACCGCTGCCATCGGTGGTTGTCATTGAAAACACCACCAATAAGGGAGGCGGCGCCTGTTATACCCAAAAAGAGCTGGAACAGATAAGAGAAACCGCCGGCCGACTGGGACTGTCTGTCCACCTGGATGGAGCAAGAATATGGAATGCCATTATCACTACCGGTATTGCCGCCGCTTTTTTCGGTGAGATAGCCGATACCATTACCGTAAGCTTCAGTAAGGGATTGGGCGCACCCGTGGGCTCTATGCTGCTTTCCTCCAAAGACCGGATTGCCAAAGCCCGGCGCTACCGGAAGATGTTGGGCGGAGGGATGAGGCAGATAGGCCTGCTTTCCGCAGCCGCCGATTATGCGGTTGAGAACCATTTGTCGCTGCTTGAGCACGATCACCGGCGCGCCCGAAGCCTTGCCGACACCATCCATTCATGCAGCGGACTGGATATCGATCCGGCTACGGTAGAAACCAATATTCTTATCTTTGAGGTGTTGAAGGGAACCGTTAAAGAAGCGATAGAGATACTGGAAGGAGAGGATATAAGAATGGTTCCTTTCGGAGGGAATACCATCCGGGCTACTTTTCACTATCATATCACAGACGAAGATCTTGGGAAAGTGCAGTCAGTGTTGAGAAAACAGTTTAGCTGACTTAGTTACGCTCTTCGTCGTTTTTGTAAGACTGGAACAGGGGATTTTCCCTTCCCACTATCGGCATATCGTAGATCTGGTATACACCGAATTCAAAGCGGTTATTCACAAAAGGCGAGATATAGTTCATAAACTGGAACAGCCAGTTCAGTCCCAGTTTGTCTCTTTGTTCTTCCCGGTAGGCTTCCACGGCCAGATCCAGGTAGTACTGTCCCTTAAATTCAGGCACGTAGTACTGCGTCTGTTCGGGGACGGCATAGATGCCGCTTTCGGGGAAGGAGTATGACTGGAAAGAGCGCTCGGAGTGGAGGTTGAAGCGGTAGCGGTCCTGTTCGGACTTGAAAAAGAAGGTTCGGCGTGGGGAATCTGTCGAATCGGCTTGTTGGGCCTTAGTTGTTGCAGCCGTAATACCGAGCAGGAGAAAGCTTAAAATAAGTACCGGATATTTTCTGGAAGAGGCCAACTGCCGCCTTAAATTTATTTTTTTTGATTCAACCAATGGTAAGCCCATTCATCATTCAAAGCAAATAACGGGATGGCCGATTATTTATTGAACAGCTTTGACAGATTCCAAAAGAACCTCATAAACCGTATCCAGTTCCTCCCGGCTTATGACGAGGGGAGGGACTAGGCGCATCACATTTCCCTGGGTGCAGTTGGAGAGCACGCCCCGCTTCAGCATTTCGTCAACAACGGGACGGCCGTTGAAAGCAAGCTCTACGCCTATCATCAGTCCCTGTCCGCGGACTTCTTTAATGGCGGTCATGCCGGCTGCCGCTTCTTTTATCCTTTTCATAAGGTATTCACCCTTTTTCGCAGCCTGATCAGGAAGCTTCTCATTGATAATTGAAGTGACCGAAGCCACGGCCGCAGCACAAGCCAGGGGATTGCCCCCGTAGGTGCTGCCGTGGTCGCCGTGCTTCATAACGGAAGCGACCTCCTCCTTCGCCATCATGGCACCTATGGGGAAGCCTCCGCCAAGCGCTTTGGCAGAGCAGATAATGTCTGGATCAATACCATAATGCTGGTACCCAAAGAGCTTGCCGGTACGCCCCATCCCGGTCTGTACCTCGTCGATGATCAACAGGGCTCCATGTTGCTTGCATAGTCCGTTGATTGAGGACATAAACTCCTGACCGGCAATGGATAACCCGCCGGAACCTTGAATAGTTTCCAGTATTATGCCATAGGCTCCGTTCTCAAAGGCTTTATGAAGGGTATCCAGCTTATTAAAGGGCACTTCCTCAAAACCGGAGAGCAGCGGATCGTAGCCCTTGGCGTACTTATCCATGCCCATCGAAATGGTAGCCAGGGTACGTCCGTGGAAGGCATTGCTCATAGTGATCAGCTTGCCTTCTTTATTATTTGTCTTCGCATATTTCCGGGCCAGCTTGAGGGCTGCTTCGATGGATTCGGCCCCACTGTTGCAGAGAAAAACGCGGTCCATGCCGGATATGTCCGCCAGCAGCTTCACCAGTTCTGCCTGCGGTTCGCTGTAATAGAAGTTGGAAATATGCATCAGCTTGCCTGCCTGCTCGCGGATAGCCTTCACCACTTCCGGGTGACAGTGTCCCAGGCTGTTGACGGCTATGCCTGCCAGGGCATCGATATATTCGTTACCTTCGTCATCCCAAACCAGTGCTCCCTCACCCTTGACCAGCGTGAGGGGAAATCGGTTGTAGACATCAAGATGAAAACGGTCGGTTTGGGTTATGGGGTCCATAAGGTGTCGGCTTGAGAACTAAGAATTCTGATTTCCGGTTGCAGTACTCTATATTTAGCGTTCAAAAATAATCACTTAATACCAACATTCACATATGGATTTTGATCTGGACAAAGTGCACCAATCGGCTGTTGAAATAGCCCGGCTGGGAGGCAGGCATACGCTTCGCTATTTCAGGCAGTCGTTGGAGATTGATCGCAAGGACGACGATTCGCCGGTAACCGAAGCTGACCGAAATACCGAGGAGTTGATGCGCGAGGAGATCGAAGCGCGTTTTCCGGGACACGGGATCGTGGGTGAGGAACACGGCAAGGTGAATCCCGACCACCCCGTGCAGTGGATATTGGATCCGATTGACGGTACCAAATCTTTTATCCACGGCGTGCCGCTGTACACAACGCTTGTGGGGGTACTCTATAATGAAGAGCCTGTGTCCGGGGTAATCTACGCCCCGGCTCTGGATGAGCTTTGTGAAGCGGCACAAGGGAAGGGGGCAAGGCTCAACGACGAAGAGTGCAGGGTGCGGGAGTGCGATACGCTCTCACAAACTACCTTTCTTTCGACGGATGGCACCACTGCGGCCGAATTTGGATTCGGCGAAGCTTTTGGGAAGCTACTCAGCCGCTGCCGGATTGATCGTACCTGGGGTGATGCCTACGGGCATATGCTGGTAGCAACCGGGAGAGCGGATATCATGTTCGATCCGATCCTGAGTATCTGGGATGCGGCACCGCTGCTCACCATCATGCGGGAAGCGGGAGGGGTCTTTGCCGATGTAGAGGGCAATGAAACAATTAAGACCGGCAACGGCATCTCCTGCAATAGGAATCTGCTGCCCGAAGTCCTTGAACTTTTCAAATAGAAGGAACATCGCCCGGCAGCATCGATTTCAATAGGTGGAATTCGGTTTCCGGCTGCCCAAAGGTTTCTTATTTTATCGCGAATTGTAACTTCAGTCTTATTCCTGAAAATGAAACGTTTTACCTTTTTTTCGATACTTCTTTTTGTGCTTGTCTGCACCGCACCCAATTTGCAGGCGCAGCAATTCGACTACGAGAAGTATCCCCGCCTCGATTTCGATATTACGCATCTGGAACTGGATATAGAAGTTGCAGCGTCGGAAGGGACGATCAAGGGTACGGCCGGTTACAGTCTCAAGGCCAACATCGCGGGGGCGGATACCCTGGTGCTGCATGCGGCTCATATAGAGGTTGAATCGGTAACCGTAAACGATAATCCGGCCGAATTCTCCTTCCAGAATGATTCACTTCTAGTTTTGGTATCGGATTCAACTGCCAGGAATGAGGAGTTCTCTCTCTCTGTCGATTACCAGGCTGTACCCCGTTTCGGCATTCTTGCCAACGACCGGGGCACGCTGTGGACCTCACTTCTGCCGGAGAGCCACCGCCACTGGCTGCCTGTTCTTGATCATCCCCGCGAAGAACTGACGGCATCAATGAATTTTACTGTCCCGTCGGATTTTTCTGTCTTGGCAAGCGGGCGAAAGAGGTCCGATCAAATTTCCAATATAGATCAGAGCCGCTATTCCTTTTCGACCCAAAGGGAGGTAGCTGTAACCGCTCTCTCTTTTGCTATCGGCGACTTCGAGCAGAGAGAAACGTCCTTCGGAATCAAAAAGATTGTGCTGGCTGCCGAGAGGGGTATGCTTTCTCAGGAGCGGCAGACGGCACTGCTGCAATCCGCTTATGATATGCTTGAGAAGTTGGAGCAGCGTCTGGATATCGAGTATCCCTGGGAGCAGCTGAATATTGTGCTTATGGAAGACCATCTCTGGGAGACCAAATCGTGGGGAGCCGGAACCGTATTTTTATATGAGAATGCCGGCAGTCTGGAAACCCAGCTCAAGAGAGGTATTTACGGACAGTGGTTCGGAGTGTACCAGCGCGAGGAGCAGTGGCAGGATGCCGAGGCCGTCAATCTGTTGCAGGCCGCACTGCATGACGCCCTTAACGATACCGTTGCGCTGCTTGACGTCACCGATATGCCGGAGAGCAAGCCGGGCCTCTACTCTGTTTTCAGCTATGAAAACTGGAACAGTTGGCAGGAAGGCCGTGCCCGCCGCATCGATGACAGCTGGTTTTTGACCGTAAAGGAATCGCTGCAGGAACTTTCACGCCGGGGAAAGGGAGTATACTCTTTTGCCGACTACTCAGAATACTGGTACCGCCAGACAGGTCAGCCCCGATTTACTTTGCAGGAAAACACCGGTGATACCCGCGAGGCTTCGACAGCCGACTCGGTGGTATACCGGGTGGATTACAGGCTCAACGAGCAGGAGGGAGAGCTTCGGCTTATTTTTGAATCCCTCCAGGGGAGCTATGACGAGCTGGTGACACTTCCTGTTGAGATCCGTACTTCGGAAGGCACCGAGCATTCGGAAGTGACTTTTACCGGCGCCAGGGATTCTGTAATGATCCGCGTCCCCGTTCTGGTAGGAAGTGTGTCGGTGGATGCTTCCGGCCGTGAGATGCTGAGGCTCGAGCAGTACAAGCCGGCTCCCTTCCTGATCCATGATCTCCGGAACGCCGAAGAATTGGCCGATCGGGTGGAGGCGGCCAGAAAGCTCGGTACCCATACGGATAATCCCGACCTTCAGCTGGCGATCATGGATCTGCTGAACCGGGGTGTGGAACCGCCGGTCAGGGCAGCCCTGCTTCGTTCCCTTGCTGATATCACCAAAGGGGCAAGCGGCACGGAAAGCGTATTTTTGGAGGCCTTGAGGAGTGGCAATGCGAAGGTGCAGGAAGCCGGACTTTCCGCTTTACAGAATTTTGAAGGAAACAGCGCCGTGCTTGAGTCGGTACGTTCGTATGCGGAGGGCGTTGACAGCCTGCCGGCATTCAGGGACGCGGCCAGGGTTTTAAACGGTATTGCCGACTCTACCTCCTTCAAGGAGTTCGTCAACAACCGGGTGCGCACCGACACGGCCGGGCATAAAGCCATCTTTGCGGTTCAGCTGCTGGCCAACAGGGGCTATACCGAGCAGGCCGTACAGCAGGCTGCATTTTATCTGTCGGATGTCTATGACTACCCGGTCAGGGCAAGGGCACTGGAAATTTTGTTCCAGCATGACCACCAGCCCGAGCAGTGGAGAGAACGGGCCGGCGAGCTGTTGGATGATCCGGATCCGCGGTTACGGTTTCTCATAGCGGAAGGATTGTCATCCATAACGGGACTGGAATACGAGGAGATTGTACGGAACCATATACAGGACGAATATGACGCCCGCGTGCATCGAGCTCTTTCAGAGTTAATAAACGAATAATCCGGTCAGTTCTGCCGGATCCACTTCCACAGCTCCTTAAAGGAAGCTTTTTTGCCGTACATCAGTATACCCGTACGGTAGATTTTGGCTCCCAGCGCCAGGCAGCCGACAAAAGTACCGGCCATAAGCACAATCGAGAGTGCAATTTCCCAGAAAGGCACATCCGTAATAGGTATGCGTGCAATCATCAGGATGGGACTGAAAATAGGAATGAGGGAACTTATCACCGAGAACATAGAGTCAGGATCGGTTGCCACTCTGGGCAGGAAGATGATGGCCAGGATAACGGGAATCATCACGGGCAGCATCAGCTGCTGAACATCCGATTCGGAATCCACGGCCGAGCCGATGGCCGCCAGTATGGCACTGTAGATGAGGTAGCCGAGCAGAAAGAAAACCACAAAATAGATGGCTACTTCGATACCGATATCCGGAATGGGAGGCATGGAAGCGGCCGCTTCCGCTTCGACACCTGTGCCGCTGCCCGGACCCATCACCATGGCAGCGATAGGACCCATAAAAGAGAGTATGCCGGCGCCGGCAACGGCCCATATCACAAACTGGGTGACACCCAGAGCGCCAATTCCGAGCACTTTGCCAAGTAATAGTTCAAAAGGTTTGACGGAAGAGACCACGATCTCTACGATGCGGTTGTTCTTTTCTTCGAGCACACTTCGCATCACGTAACTGCCGTAGCCGAAGATGGCACCGTAAATAATAAAAGCCATACCATAGCCGAGAAAGAAGAGCACAAAGGTATTCGACTCTTCCTCTTTACCTTCTTCGGTTAGCTTTCGTGTGTTGAGGTCGGGCCTGCTGTCGAGGATTGCCATGATCTCCTGGGAGGCCTGTGCGCGGTCAAGGCGGACCTCGCGCACGGCCGTTCTCAGGTCGTCACGGATATCCGAAACCAGTGCGATTCCACCGCCGCCACTGTAAATAAGTTCAAAGTCTGTGTTATTCTGAAGGGAGGCTTCGGTGATGACGATATAACCTTCCAGTTCATTGCCGGTGACCTGGCTTCTGAGCTCATCCACCGACCGGCTGCCACCATCTACGTACCGGAGAGAATCGAGCTCTACCAGCTTGGGATAGACGGAACCGGTTTCATCGAGAATAGCGATTTCATATTGGGTGTCCGAATCGAGCATCTGCAGCATGATAGGAGCCGCCAGAATCAGGAGCAGCCCGATAGGGATCAGGATAGTGGTAATAATAAATGCCTTGGTACGAACCCGGGTCAGGTATTCCCGCTTAATAATGATAAACAGTTTCTTGAAATCGAACATATCAGCCTAACTCATTGGGATTAATGTTGTCTTCTCCGACGGTGGCGATAAATATTTCAGTAAGGGAGGGTTCCACGCGCTCGAATTTATAAATCTCGGTATACTCCATTGCCTTCTTCAGTATCGATTGCATATCGGCACCATCCAGCACCCTGATTTCTGCAAAGTTGGCTGAACGGTTGTTGATGCGGACGTCTTGCAATTCGTCCAGAAATGCCGCATCTCCCTGGAACTCCAGGTTGATGGTGTTCTTTCCGAATTTCTTTTTGATCTCGCGGAGGTCGCCTTTCAGAACGGCTTTGCCTCTGTTAAAGAGACAGATCTCATCACACATCTGCTCGACCTGCTCCATGCGGTGTGTAGAAAAAAGGATGGTCTTACCTTTGTCGCGCAACTCAATGACAATTTCCTTAAGGGTCTCGCTGTTGATGGGATCAAGCCCGCTAAAAGGTTCGTCAAAAATATAGATATCGGGGTCGTGGGCGATAGTCGCGATGAACTGAATTTTCTGAGACATCCCTTTGGAAAGCTCGCTCACCTCTTTGTTGTACCAGTCGGCTGCCTCAAAGCGGTCGAGCCAGTATTTAATGGCTTTATTGGCCTCGCGGGGACTTAGCCCTTTCAGCTGGGCGAGGTAGAGCAGCTGCTCGCCCACTTTCATCTTTTTATAGAGCCCTCGCTCTTCCGGCATATAGCCGATCATCTTCTGGGTTTCCGGACTCGCTTCTATCCCGTTGATGGTGATGGTGCCCGAATCCGGAATCAGGATATGGTTGATCATCCGTATAGCAGTCGTTTTTCCGGCGCCGTTAGGGCCCAGCAAACCGAAGATACGTCCCTCGTTTACTTCAAAACTGACGTTGTTGACCGCCTGGGTTTTACCAAACGATTTATTGATTCCCTTAACCTCAATAACTGCCATAACATCCCTTTGATTTTTGATTAGTTTGGAACATAGGATAATCGGGCAAACAAAGAAAGACTTTGATTGATTTTAAAGTTTTTCTTACTTCGAGCTAATAAAAGCGTCATAATTACGAACTATATTATGCCAGGTTTCATACCAACTTACAGTACATGAAGGTTTTTCATCTCAGTGCAGAATGCTATCCGGTAGCTAAGGTCGGCGGCCTTGCCGACGTGGTCGGGGCCTTGCCGAAATATTTGAGACAGCAAGGGATCGAGGCATCGGTAGTATTGCCCAAATACCGCAACGACTGGATAAGAGCCCGTACATTTGAAGCTGTTCATGAAGGGGAAGGCATGCTGGGCGGCACTCGATTTTCTTTTTCCATTGAAAGAGAAAAAGAAGATTCGCTTGGATTTCCGCTTTATATGATAGATATCCCCGGCCGATTTGACCGTCGCGGGGTGTATGCCGATCCGGCTAGCGGAAAAGGTTATCAAGATGAGGCCGAGCGCTACATCAGTTTCCAGATTGCGGTACTTGATTGGTTCAGGCATCTGGCAGAGAAGGACCGGCCGGATTTGGTTCATTGCCATGACCATCATGCCGGACTGGTTCCTTTCATGATGACGCAGTGTTACCGATACGATGAATTAAAAATAATACCTACCGTCCTCACGGTCCATAACGGGGAGTACCACGGGGAATACGACCGCAACAAAGACCGCTTGCTGCCCGACTTCGACCTAGAGAAAGGAGGATTGCTCGACTGGGATGGAAGGCTGAATGCTCTGGCGGCCGGACTGAAGTGCGCCTGGCAGATTTCCACGGTATCGCCTTCTTATCTCAAAGAGTTGCAGAAAGAGAGCCATGGCCTGGAGTGGCTTTTTATGAACGAACGCCAGAAGTCAAGGGGCATACTCAACGGCATCGATACCGATGTATGGGACCCGCAAGCCGACTCATACCTGGACCATCACTATTCGGCGAAGTCGTTTGCCGATGGCAAGGCGGAAAACAAGCGGCAGTTATGTGAAGGCTTCGGCCTTAATGAAGAGAGACCGCTTATTTCGTACATAGGGAGGCTTGCTTACGAGAAGGGGGCTGACCTGCTGCCTGACCTTTTCGGCCGGTTTCTGCGCAATGGCAGCGATGTCAGCTTCGTCGTACTCGGCACCGGTGATCCGGAACTCCATAAGAAGTTTATGGGCATGAGCAGTCGTCATGTCGGTTTTTTTGATGCTACCCTGGATTACAACGAAGAGCTGGCGCACCGGATCTATGCCGGCAGCGATTTCCTGATTATGCCTTCGCGGGTGGAGCCCTGCGGCCTCAACCAGATGTATGCGATGAGGTACGGTACCGTCCCCATAGTCAGGAGTACCGGGGGGCTGAAAGATACCGTAGTCGACATGGGCAAAAAGAAAGGGACCGGCATCCGCTTTGACGGCTTTACGCTGCAAGAGGCCGCCGAAGCGATAGAGCGTGCCCTGAAGCTTTACGGCGATAAAGAAAAGCTGGAGTCGGTCAGGAAGCGAATTATGAAGCTGGACTTTTCATGGAATGCATCTGCAAAAGAGTACATTAAAATGTATAATCACCTACTAAACGATTAAAGCCACAGCATGAGAAATTCCACGATTGCCGTAATTTTAGGAGGGGGACAGGGTAGCCGGCTATACCCGCTCACCAAAGAACGTTCCAAGCCGGCCGTACCCATAGCTGGTAAATACCGGCTGGTTGATATCCCCATATCAAACTGCCTGAATTCGGGTATACGCCGTATCTACGTGCTTACGCAGTTCAACTCGGCTTCCCTGAACCGGCATATCAAGAATACCTATAACTTTGACGTATTCAGCAGCGGTTTCGTGGATATACTGGCTGCCGAACAGACACCCAAGAGCAAGAACTGGTACCAGGGAACAGCCGATGCGGTACGCCAGTCGCTACACCATATGGAGAACCACCGTCACGAAAATGTGTTGATACTTTCCGGCGACCAGCTCTACCAGATGGACTATCGCAAGATGCTGGATCTGCACGTCAGTAAAGACGCCGACCTTACCGTGGCTACCATACCGGTGGTGGCTGAAGACGCCACCGGCTTCGGCATCATGAAGACGAACAGTGAGGGGATTATCGAGAGTTTTGTAGAGAAGCCGGACGCCGGCGAACTGGACAAGTGGGAGTCGGAAACCCCGGAGCCTTTCAAGAGTGAAGGGCGGGTCTACCTGGCTTCCATGGGCATCTATATCTTTAAAAAAGGGGCTTTGGGCAAGCTTTTTGACGAGCATCCCGAAGCAACGGACTTCGGCAAGGAGATTATACCGGAGGCTATCAAGCAGGATTTTAAAGTTTGCAGCTTTGAGTTCGACGGATACTGGACGGATATAGGGACAATCAAGTCATTCTTTGAAGCAAACCTGGACCTGACCGACGACCTGCCTCAGTTTAACCTCTACGACAACGAAGACTTTATCTATACCCGCGCCCGCCTGCTGCCCGCTTCGAAGCTGTCCGGTACCACCTTTGATCATTCGGTACTGGCTGAGGGATGCCTGATCGAGGCCAGCCGCATTGAACGCTCGGTTATCGGTATCCGATCGAGGATAGGTAAAGGGACAACCATTGAACGGTCGATCATCATGGGTAATGACTTCTTCCAGTCACGCGAGGAGATTGACAACCGTACCGGGGACAATCCCGGTATGGGCATCGGCCAGCGCTGTTTCATCAGCAATGCCATCATTGACAAGAACTGTAAGATAGGGGATGACGTACGCATAGCCGGGGGAGATCATCTGGAGGATGGGGAGTACGATACGTACCACGTAGTTGATGGCATCGTGATCATCCCGAAGGGTGCCGTAATTAAGGACGGGACTAAAATCTGATCACAGATGGGTCTGATTTCACTGATTACGCAGATTACTATTCACAGCAAGCTGTAACATATCTTTAAAACCAATGCGGCCTGCTTTAATCCGTGCTTGTGGATTGGATTTCATTGAGTTTGGTCATAGCTCTCTCTTTCAGGTTGTCGAACAACTCTTTAGATATATCACCTACAGTAAATTTTAGGTGCAGCCATACCACATAAGTTGCCATCACATCTTCGTAGCAGTAGTGTTCTATCTCGGCCAGTTTGCCTTCCTGGTACATCTCCAGCACGATGTTGCCCTCGCCGGTCTGCTTGAAGGGGATATCGATGAGATAGCCCAAGTGTTTCAGTTTGGGCCAGGAGCTGGCCCCATAGTTACTGAATTCGTCGATAAGATCCACATTCTGGTTGCTGTAGCGATAGCGTATGTCGTGGTGGTTCATTCGCTTGGGCATCTGCAGGCCATGTTTCATGGCACGATAGGTGATCAGCGGCAGGTCGAAGCCCCGTCCGTTATGATGGATGAGTCCGAAGTCCTTGTAGGTGCTCAGGGCTTCAAAAAGTTTTTTGAGGCCTTCCACCTCATCTTCGCCGTGCCAACTCACCTTCTGTTTGGGTGATCCGTTGTTCTCGATCCACAAGCCGACCCATGAGATCATCCGGTGGTACATGGGCGGGAGGAAGCCCGATTTATTACGCGCCAGCTCTTCACCGGCCTGCAGCAACATGGCATCGTCTTCTTCTTCGGGTTCGGTAAGTACCGAGCGGACGAAATCGAAATCGGGAATGGTTTCTACATCGAATACAAAATACATGGTTGCTTTACTCCGTAAGTTCTCCTGAAATATCGGTTTGTATGAGTCTCTTTATCTCTTCATCCGACTTATAATTCCCCAGAAGATACATCATTTTGGTGAGCGTTGCTTCGGTGGTCATATCCTTGGCGCTGAGGGCGCCCAGTTCCAGTGCCTTACGTCCGCTTTCATATTTACTCAGATCTACCGAATCGTAGGCTGCCTGTGAGGTGATAACAAGGATGATTCCCTGCCGGGCGCATTTCTTCAGGAAAGGGAGCAGGCTGGCGTCGCCGTGAACCGGAAAATTACCGCTTCCGAAAGCCTCGATAATTAGCGCCCGCATATTGGCAAGCTCCAGATTGTCCAGAAAAGAGGGTTTCAGGTTTGGGAAGAGCTTTAGCAGGAAGAGGTTTTCGTCGAAGGAGGTATGGGTTTCCAGCTCAGCTTCCGGACGGGGAGTAGGCCGGTTGAATTCGATATTTAAGCCGATTTCGGCCAGGGGAGGGAAATTGGGAGAGGCAAAGGCGTCAAAATCGCCGATACTCATCTTGGTGGCCCGGTTACCGCGGTATACGAAGTCATTGAAGCAGATAGCGACTTCGTTTAGGGAGAGGGTAGCCATCTCCACGGCATTGACAAGGTTGCGCCGTGCATCGCTGCGGATGTTGCTCATCGGCACCTGGCTGCCGGTCAGGATCACCGGCTTGCCCAGCTTCTGCAAGCCAAAGGAAAGCGCCGAAGCGGTATAGGCCATGGTGTCAGTCCCGTGCAGGATCACGAATCCGTCGTAGGCGTCGTATTTTTCTGCAATATATCCGATCAGCCGGCTCCAGTGATCCTTGTTGATGTCGGAACTGTCTTCAAAGAATAGCTGCTCCATGTCAATGTCGGCTATTTCCGATAGCTCGGGTATTTCTTTGTAGATAACTTCGGTCCACTTGGACGGATCCAGCCTGGGTTCACCTTGGGTGATATCCATGGCTATGGTGCCTCCGGTCTGGACAAGCAGGATGTTCTTCAACGTTGCCTTTGTTTTGTTCGTAAGATAACCGGCGTCAGACGTTGGTCAGTCACCGGGCGACTAAAGTAGAGTTTATGTTATCAAATTTTAAATAATTTTTTGGCTTCAAATCTTTTTTTCTCTTACTTAGAAGTAGGTAAACTAAAGATAGGGGTCGGCGATGAAACGCTTGCCATCAGTACAAATCAGCTTTCTGTCTAGATATTTTCTAATGCCGCCTATTCCCGGCAGCCCGCCCCTGTATGAACCGAATTCTTCCAAAACAGGAGGTCTGTTATGAATGCCTACCAATCCCCACGCATCCGGAACGTCGTGCTTCTCGGCCATGCCGGATCCGGAAAAACCACTCTTGCCGAGACCATGTTATTTGAATCGGGCGCCATCCACCGCCGCGGAACCGTCGAAGACAAATCCACCGTTTCCGACTACCATGAAATTGAAAAAGAGAAAGAAAAATCCGTTTTCGCCTCTTTCCTGAATCTGGATTG
Source organism: uncultured Balneolaceae bacterium (assembly GCA_964457025.1). Taxonomy (GTDB): domain Bacteria; phylum Bacteroidota; class Rhodothermia; order Balneolales; family Balneolaceae; genus CAYWDK01. The sequence continues at coordinate 22,649 of CAYWDK010000002.1, forward strand.
GAGAGGCAGTAAGATCAACCTGATCGATACCCCGGGTACGGCCGATTACATAGGCGAGGTAGTGGGCGCACTCCGTGTAGCCGATACCGCTATCTTCACCCTTAACTCCGAATACGGTATCGAAGTAGGTACCGAGTCGCTCTGGAAGTACACCCAGAAGTACAACATCCCCTCGCTTTTCATCGTCAACAAACCTGATTCGGAGCAGTCGGACTTTCAGAAGACGGTTGATATGGCCAAAGAACGGTTTGGACGGGGAGTGGTAGTGGTACAGTATCCTTTTTCCGAAGGCGAAGACTTCCATGCCATCATCGACGTACTGAAGATGACGATGTACGAATTCCCGGCCGAAGGCGGCAAGCCGGACAAGCTTCCGATACCCGATTCGCAGAAGGCTCAGGCCGACCTGCTTCATAACGAACTTGTGGAAGCCATTGCCGAAAACGACGAGACTCTGCTGGACCTTTACCTGGAGCAGGGAGAGCTGACCGAAAGCCAGATGAAAGAGGGGTTGCAGAAATCACTGCTGAGCCAGGATATCTACCCGCTGTTCTGTTGCTGCGCCGAGCGGAATATGGGTACCGGACGCGTCATGGGTTTTCTGGGTAACGTATCTCCCAATCCGTTGGAAGCCAATCCGCCCAAGACTGTAGATGGCGAAGAGTTTGAACTGAAAGAGGACGGCAGCCCGGTGATGTTCATGTTCAAGAATAGCGCCGAGTCGCATGTAGGCGACCTGCTCTACTTCAAGGTGTACGGAGGTACGGTGAAATCGGGCCTCGACCTTGTCAACGAGACCAACGGCAATGGAGTCCGTCTTTCCACACTTTACCTGACCAATGGCGAGAAGAGGAAAGAGATCAGCGAGCTTAGGACCGGCGACATCGGCGCCGCGGTTAAGATCAAGGATACCAGCGTCAACGATACGCTGCATGAGAAGGGAAAAAGCGTAAAGCTGGAGCCGATTCACTTTCCCGAGCCGATTATTCGTACCGCTATCAAGCTCAAGAAAGAAGGGGAAGAGGACAAACTCGGCAACGCCCTGCACCAGCTGCAGCGCGAGGATCCCTCCATGAAGGTGGAGCACAGCCAGGAGCTGCAACAGATAATTATTCACGGGCAGGGGGAAGAGCACCTTGCCGTTATCGAATACGAACTGCGCAACCGCTTCAATCTGGATTTCGAATTCCATCAGCCGCGCATTCCGTATAGGGAGACCATCACCCAGGAAGTCCGAACACAGTACCGCCACAAGAAGCAGTCGGGCGGCGCCGGACAGTTTGCCGAGGTGAACATGCTGATGGAGCCCTTGCGCGACAACATGCCGGAGCACAGCGACCTGAAGGTGCGCGACGAACAAGTAATTGACCTGGAGTGGGGCGGACAACTTGTGTATCGCAACTGCATAGTGGGCGGGGTTATCGATAACCGCTTCATGCCTGCCATCCTGAAAGGTATCATGGATAAGATGGAGAACGGGCCGATGAGCAACTGCCGGGTCCGTGACCTCAGAATATCCGTCTATGACGGAGCCATGCACTCGGTCGACTCTAACGAAGCCGCATTCAAGACGGCTGCGCTTATGGCTTTCAAGGATGGATTCATGAAAGCCAAGCCGAAGCTGCTGGAGCCTGTGTACGAAATCGAGGTTACGGTTCCGGCTGAATATATGGGTGATGTGATGAGCGACATCAGTACCCGGCGCGGACAGATTCAGGGGATGGATGCCGAAGGCTCTATCCAGAAGATCAAAGCCCAGGTGCCGCTTGAGGAGCTTGACCACTATGCTACCAGGCTGAAATCCATGACGCAGGGCAGTGCCACCTACACGCGGGAATTTTCCCACTACGGTACGGTTCCGCACGATATACAGGAGAAAATTATCCGTGAGACCATGGCCCTGGAACAGGCTAGCTAGTTAGGCTTATCGTCGCTGAGTGCGGATGAGTGAAGGCCTGGTTTTAGACTGGATGTATTCCCGGTATCTTCGGGGCAGCTCAAAAGGCCGTGCCTCGGGAATAGGCGGGAAGCGGGGCTCCATTTGCTGCTCTGGCCGTTGAGGCCTCAGCTTGGGATCCCAGCTGAAACCGTCGAGCTTGCGGTTTGCTGTCTGCTCGTTTTCCGGCAGGTAGGAGCCGTCGATATTACCCACCGATTTCAGTTCAGCCAGTTCGCCATCCTCAAAGAAGATCCGGGTCTGCGGAGCTGTCATGTCGATAGCACCGTCGGGCTGATCCTGCTCATCTTTGGTGTAGCGCAGTATATGGCTGTTGCCGAGGATGTGAATCTGGCGGAGGTCCCCATCCGTGAAGAAAGCCGTAAGCGTATCTCCTTTAATCTGGTTCAGCCGGTTCAGCACGGTATCCTCCTGAACGGCAAACGGGCTGGGATAGGAAACGAGCCTTTCGATATCGCCGTCGTTGAGCAATACCCTGATATAGGGGCCGGTCAGCTGTACCTCTTCATGCCACGCTTTGGCATTGGACCAGAGCTCGAAAGTCTGCGTACTGTCGGTGTAACGCGAACTGTCGGAAACGGCGGAAAATTTGGTCGACCAGATACGGACATTTTCATAGGCATAGGTAGTTGTGGAAGTGTCTTGGGGCGCCCGATTTTCTATGGCGAGTATTCTTTTTGCCCGAATATGAGTGGTGTCGCTGGGGGCCGATTCTTTTTGGGTGGTGTCGCTGACAGAAGTCCTGAGGCTGTCGGGTTTTTGCTGCGCTTTTTGTTGAGGGGTGATATTAAGGCTATCTTGCCTTATTACCGAAGGCCGGTTGGGGCGGAGGCTGTCAGGTGCTGCTTCAGAGGTGTCCGAAGGAAGAACGGCAGGGGATCGGCGCGGAATTTGGGTCTGTGTACTGTCTTCCTCATAGTTCATAAGCCAGGCGTTGCCACGCAGCAGGCGTCGGCCGGTCGAATCGGCTTCCAGGTAGTCGCCTTTCAGTTTGCTGTTGTTCTCCCGGTCGTCGGCAAAAATATCCCCATACAGCTCGTAATATTCACTGCTTCGGTTGGTAAACAGGCTGTCGCCCTCGATATATTTCAGGGAGTCGGCCAGCTGAACCTCTCCCCGGAAGACGGCGCTGTCGGCTTCGCGGTAGTAAAAACCGGATTGGGCGGTCAGTATGCCTTCCTGGTCCTCGAGCCGTACACGATCGATGAAGTGCCCCACTTTGGTTGAGAAACGATAATCAACGCTGTTTCCAAAGAGGGTGGTGCTGTCGGCTTCAATGATTACACGCCCCCGCAACTGGCTGAAATCGATGTCGGTAAAGTAGATCAGGGTATCGGCCCAGATCTTCTCTTCTTCGGTGTTGACCTGGATGTTGCCATAGGCGCGAATTTCATCCTGGTTGACGAACTGGTATGCACTGTCGCAGTACATATCCAGCTCTTCGCTTTGCAGGTACACATTACCGATTATTTTCTGAACCCTTGCGCCCTGGTAAGTACCTCCTACAATGCTGTCGGCGCGCAGAATATTTACCCGGTTTTGAGCATGGGACTGTCCCTGCGGCAGCAGTATCCCACACAGAAGAATTAGCGAAATAATCCACAATAGCTGCTTGCTGTCTTTACTAGTCAACGATGACCCTTCCTTTAGGCTGCTTGATGGTATAGGTACTCAGGTCGGTAGTGCCGTTGAAGCCGGTACCGGCAATACTGTCGGTAGGTGTAGTAATAATAACAAATTCCGGGGTGCTGATACGGTTGCTGCCCTGATCCCATCTCAGGTATTCCGACTCAAGGTGCCGGTCGTCGCTGGTGTTGACGCGGACATTTCCGAAGAGCTCAAACTCGGACTGTTCGGCACGGTAGACGGCACGATCGCTGTCCACACGCGTGGTAATGACGCCCGCAGAATCAAAAACATCGATATGTACCGGACCCTGTATGTGTGTTTCGTTTACTTGCTTGGTAGAATAGGTGGCAGCATAAGAGCCCGTAAGGACGATTTTCTTTTCACCTTCTTCGATGAGTTCCATATTAACATCCCAGGTCTCGGTAGTGGACGTTATGGAATCGGCCAGGGCTTCGTTTACCTGTTCCACATCCTCTTTGGACAGGTCGGTGCACGAGGCCTGAAAAAGCAGGCAAAGGCAGCACGATGCCAGCAGGGCGAAAAGAGTTTTATGTGGTGCCAAAATATCGATCACCTGCATCACCTAATCCGGGGACGATAAATGCGTCGTCGTTAAGTTTTTCGTCGATTGCGGAAGTTATAATCTGGACGTCGGGATGCTCTTCTTCCAGGCGTGCCAGTCCTTCCGGTGCAGAAATTAACGAAATAAAACGCAATTGTTGTGCCCCTTTCTCCTTGAGGAAGGTGAGGGCATCATTGGCGCTGCCTCCGGTTGCAAGCATAGGATCAACTACCAGCACGAGACCTTTTTCTATACCTGCCGGTATATTGGAGTAGTAGTCTACGGGCTCATGGGTAGCCTCGTCGCGGTACATCCCGAGATGGCCCACCTTGGCATTGGGGATGAAGTCGAGCAGGGCTTCGGTCAATCCCAGACCGGCCCTTAAAATGGGGACTACGATGATCTCTTCATCGATATCGTAGCCGGTGGTGGGCTCGATGGGAGTATCGATCTCAAACTCACGCAGCGGCAGTTCCATCAGGGCGTGATAAGCCAGGATGGTTGCGATGCGCCGCATGGCGGCCCTGAATCCCGAGGTGCCGGTACGAACATCCCGCAAGATCGTAAGATCTCTGGATATTACGGGATGTTCGATCAGCGTAACCTGTTCGAAAGAGTGTGAGGCCATAGGCTCAGATTATGATTCGGGAGTCTCGTGCTCCGAGGAGAAATATTTCTTGGTAATCTGGTACGCCTTGCCTGAGAGAGCAAAGAGCGCAATGATATTGAAGAAGGCCATCAGGCCGAGCATGACGTCTCCGAAATTCCATACGATAGTCAGTGAGAATATCGCCCCGAGGAAGTGCATGGCCACAAAGGCAAGCCTGTACCAGAAGATGGAATTGAAGCCGAACAGATACTGAGCAGCCCGGTCTCCGTAATAACTCCAGCTGATGGAGGTAGAGATGGCAAACAGTAGCACGGCAAAGGTCACGATATAGCCGCCACCCGGCATAATCGGGGAGAGGCCTTTCTCAAATGCGGCCGAAGTAAGCGGTGCTCCGTTTTGGACAACCCCGCCATAAAGAGACTTTAACTGGGTATCATCTTCGGAATATACTACGGGACCGGTTTCGGTCAGTTCGACCCTGCCGTTGAAAGGCTCGGAAAAGCCTTCATCCGTAAACATCGTATCTACGGGGAAATCATAGTGATGCATGCTTCCGTTGGCGGGCAGACCGTTTTCAAAGACAAGTATATTGGAAGCCATGGCGGTGCTGTCGGGGCCCATAAATGCTTCCTCAACTTCAAAGCTTACTACGTCGGCACCCGGATCGATGGCTGATTTGTGCTGCATATCCCAGGAACCGGTAGAGACGATAACAAGGCCGGTCATGGTACAGATAATCAGCGTATCGATAAAAGGCTCGAGGAGTGCTACAACCCCTTCACGTACCGGCTCATCGGTCTTAGCAGCCGAGTGGGCTATAGGTGCGGAACCCTGTCCCGCTTCGTTGGAAAAGAGGCCACGTTGCACCCCGTAACTGAGGGTAAAGATTAGTGCACCCGAACCCACACCGAGAGCTCCGGCCTGCGGATTGAAGGCGTTGCTCACGATAGCCCAGAAAGAGGGGATAACGGCGTCATAGTTAATCAGCAGAATAACCAGCGCCCCGAGCACATAAATAATTCCCATAAAGGGTACCAGTCGTGAGGTCACACGTCCGATACGCTTGATACCTCCCAAAACTACAGCTGCAACAAGGCTGGCCGTTACAAGTCCTGTAATAGCAACAGGAATTTGAAAATCGGTTTTCATCACATCGGCAACCGTGTTGGCCTGAACGGCATTTCCGGTCAGGAAGGCACAAATGGCGGCAGAGACGGCGAAAGCAAAAGCAAGCCACTTCCAGTTGGGGCCGAGCCCTCGTTCAATATAATACATCGGTCCGCCCGAGACGGTGCCGTCGGGGTTTGTGCCCCGGTATTCCTGTGCAAGCGTAACCTCGGTGTACTTGATGGCCATACCCAACAGCGCAGTTATCCACATCCAGAAGAGCGCGCCCGGTCCGCCGTAATGAATGGCAAGAGCAACACCGGCAATATTACCAATACCTACCGTCGCTGAAAGGGCGGTGGTAAGCGCCTGGAAGTGGTTGATGTCGCCGTCATCATCGGGGTCATCGTAAAAACCGGTTACGACTTTCAGTCCGTGTCCGAATCGACGGAATTGGACAAAGCCGAGTTTAATGGTTATAAAGATACCGAATGAGAGAAGGACGACTACCATGGCCGGGAAGGCTTCCGGAGTATTCCAGATGAGGTCTTCGGCCCAGGTAATAATTTGATCAAATGTTTGCATGTGCTGTTGAGTTTAATAGGTTTGTTAAGTCAAGCGGAAAGTATAAAAGATTTCTGAATTTTTTAGTCCCAATTCAGGTTTTGCTGTGCTATGAAGTTTAAAAAACGTTAAAATCGAATAAATTGAAAATGTTTTATACATTGCCTTAGTTTGCTTGCCAAGGGACATTTAATTCAAACAATTAAGGGTGATCAAATATGACAAAGGCTGATATTGTTGACGTGATATCATCATCGACGGGATTGACCAAAGTAGAGACGGAAGCGGTAGTAAATGGCTTTATGGAAACCGTAATTGATGCCATGAAGCGGGGAGAAAATATTGAGCTTCGTGGCTTTGGTAGTTTTAAAGTGGTAAAGAGGGCTCAGCGCGTGGCCAGGAACCCCAAGACCAATGAAGAAGTCATCGTTCCGGAACAATTCGTTCCCGTGCTTAAGATGTCGAAAGATTTTAAAGAAGCCGTTAACGAAGCCATGATGGAAGAAGAGGAAGGCTGAAGTACCGAGGCGTAGCTTAGAATTTTTCGGAAATATTTGTATCTTAAGCGCCCTCTGCGGAAGATGATTCCCCAAGCGAAGATTTTAATGTAAATAAAGAACAGAAGGTGAGACTTATGCCCAGCGGTAAAAAAAGAAAACGATCAAAAATCGCCAAGCACAAACGCAAAAAACGGCTACGCAAAAACCGTCACAAGAAGAAGAAATAATCAGCCGTAACGATATTAGAAAACCAAAAAGGCCTTCTTATTAAGAAGGCCTTTTTGTTTGTATCTATATGGCAAATGAATGTCAGGCAGCTTCCGACTTCAGCGTTTTGTCAGCCAGTTTCAACACTTTGTTGGATTTCAGTAGCAGGTCTTCGAGCCTGCCGCTGACGAAAGAGTGAACGGCGTTGAGGCTTTTGAGGTCTTCAAGTGTGTATTGGAAGTAGGAGATCAGGTTGATCGCCGACAGGTATTTACCTTCTTCATCGCCTTCTACTTCTACATGCCAGCGGGTGATGATATCGTCTTCAGCAAGGAATTCGTTTACCTCCTTGCTGATCTGCTCCATCCATGTACTCGCTTTGTCAATCCGTGAAGCTTCGCTCCTGGATGATATCTGGGGCTGACACTCTTCTTCGTTAAAGACCCATGTTACTTCGATATCGATGATAGGGGCGATGGAGGTGCTAACCATATTTTCTTCTTGTAGAAAGGGATGCTCTTCCATCCCATCCAGCTGCCGGGCCAGTACGGTTTCCCTGAAACGGTCCCAGTCGAAATTGATGGAGAGCGATTTCAGGAAATGGGATTTTTTTGAAATGTCGATTACGATTTCCAGCCCTGTGGCATTTATTCTATCTTCATTCCAGGTTTTGAAGGTTTTAATGATGATATCTCTGTCGTTCAACTCGTTCTCAATACGATTAATGACCGAATTAAAGATAGGGTACGTCATGCGTCGAGCCTAAATAATTTAGTTGTAGGTTTGACTTACACTCTCAAAAGAATATGAATAATTATTACGCGCTAAGATATTTAATTCAGGAATTAAATGAAAAAATTACGGGCGGATTTTTTCTCTTCTCCATCAGTCCGCACAAGGATGTACTGGAATGCTACCTAGAAGTTTCAAATGAAAAATACCGGCTCATTTTCAGTGCCAATCCGAACGAGACGGCTCTTTTTCTGGACTCCTTTCGCCCTCCTAAGAAGAGTAATGTCATTGAATTTTTCAAGCCGCTGGAGGGTCAACAAATTGTAAAGGCAAAGTTAGCGAAACATGACCGGCTGGTGTTCCTGCAGTTCAAAAACGGCTTGGAACTGAGGTTCAAGCTGTTCGGTGGTAATCCCAATGTTTACCTAATTGACGGTGATTCGGTAGCCGACGCTTTCAAGAACCCGGAAAAAGTTAAGGGTAATGCTCCTCCCGAACCTCAGGCTCCGTCTTTTGCCGATGAGGTGACGGGCAAGGGCAAGGCAAAGAACGAACTCACCAAACTGAACCCGCTTTTGCCGCGCAACCTGCTTCCCTACCTGATTGAAGAGCACGGGGTGGAGGAGATGTCAGCAGAGCAGCGCAAAGCATTCACCGACAGGATTACGCAGGCCCTGCAGGATGATCCTTCCCCAAGAGTGCTTAAAACGGGTGATCTGTGCCTGTGGTCGCACGAACTCCTGGACATGCCCGACGACCGCACCTTCGATACCGTGAACCACGCTATCCTTCATGCTTACCGTAATGCGGTACATCTTAGAAGGCTGCATAACAAGAAGGAGGGCATCGAACGGTTGCTTGACCGTGTGACCTCAAAGCTGAAAAGTCAGCTGGAGCAGTTGAAGCAGGCCGACAAAAGCCTGGAGCGTGCCGACGAATATGAAAAGTACGGGCACATACTCATGGCTAATGCGCACAAAAAGCTGCAAACCGGCACGGAAAAAATTGAACTTGATGATATTTATGAGGAGGGAGAGTCGGTTGAAATAGAGGTAAAGGACAAGCTTTCCATCGCCGAAAATGCCGAATACTATTACGATAAGGCGAAGTCGTCGCGCAAGTCGTATGAAAAAGCGAGGAAGAGGATACCTTCCGTTCGCAAAGAGGCTGAGCTTGCCGAAAAACTGTATGATGAACTCAAGTCGATACAGCACCTGCCCGAGCTGGAGTCGTGGATCAAGGACCATTCCGACGCCCTTGAGAAATTCGGTTACGGGGTGGAAGACGATACCCAGGCTTCTTCGCCCTACCGCAAATTCAAGGCAGGAAAATATGAGATCTGGATAGGCAAGAATGCCAAGAGTAATGACGAGCTCACCAGTTTGGCCCACAAGGAGGATGTCTGGCTGCATGCCCGTGGTGTGGGCGGCTCGCATGTGGTGATCCGTATGGGAAACCGTAAAGATTATCCCCCTAAAGATGTTATTTTACGGGCTGCGGGCTTTGCGGCCTACTATTCGAAGGCCCGGGGGATGAAAACCGCCCCGGTTATGTATACCAAACGGAAGTACGTACGCAAGCCCAAGGGGGCCGCTCCGGGAGCAGTTGTGGTGGAGCGGGAGCAGGTCGAGATGGTGCCGCCTGTCAATCCGAACAAACTCCGAAACTGAATTGCAAGCATGAGCGGGAACAAAACCAACATCAAAAACCTGCCCGGCCTCATCTTCCTGTGTGGCTTTATGGGAGCAGGGAAAACGACCTTGGGAGGAAGGCTGGCCGGAGAACTGGGTACAGAGTTCATCGACCTGGACGAACTGATAGAAGGCGAGGCGGGCTCACCTATTCCGGATATTTTTGCAGATGAAGGAGAAAAGGCCTTTCGAAAGAAGGAGCGTCGGGCCGTGATGGATGTCATCCGCAACAGGGAAGGCGTTGTAGCACTGGGGGGAGGAGCGCTTCAGAGCCAGCACCTGTTAGACCATGTTAAATTAAACGGCTTGCTGATATTTATCGATACTCCTTTTTCTGTTATCTTTGACCGGATATCGGCCGACAAGGGACGTCCCATGCTGCTTGATGAGGATGGAAAGCTGAAAAGCAGCGAACTTCTGGAGGAAGAGCTGAAATCTCTTTACGAGGAGCGGCTCCCCCTGTACCGACAGGCTGTGATCCGTATAGATAGCAGTGCTTTTGAGGGACCGGACCAACTAGTTGATGAACTGATCAGGAAAATACGAAATCATGTCGCATACCATAAAGGTTGACGTCAGCCGCAAGTCGGCATATCCGGTCCATATCGGTATGGATCTTTGGAGTGAGTTTCAATCATTTTGCCAATACCGCTATTCATCCCGAAAGCTCTTTGTCATTATCGATGAAAAGGTAGACGGCTTGCACGGCTCAGAGATTAGAAAGCAGTGCAAGAAAAGTTTCGATGAATGCTTGTTCATAACCGTAGCCGAAGGCGAGAGCAGCAAATCGGCCGATCAGTGGAACAAAATTGCAGACTGGCTGTTAAATAATGGAATAGAACGTACAACACCCATACTGTCGGTAGGCGGCGGAGTTACCGGTGACCTTGCCGGTTTTGTAGCGGCGACCGTGTTGCGCGGAGTTCCTCTTATCCATATGCCTACTACATTGCTCGCAATGGTAGACAGTTCAATCGGGGGGAAAACCGGTATCAATCATTCGTCAGGCAAGAACAGGATCGGCTCTTTTTACCAGCCGGATGCGGTTTTCAGCTCCCTGAATTTTCTTGAAACGCTTGCCGGGGAAGAGTGGATTAACGGCCTGGCTGAGGTAATCAAGTACGCAGCCATCCGGGATGCCGGCATGTTCAACAAGATACAGCCGTTGGCCGGGGACGGCTTTTCACCTTCTGAAAAGTGGGCCGAACTTATAATGGCATGTGTACAGATAAAGGCGGATATCGTTCAAAAAGACGCCTTTGAAAGCGGGGTACGAGCCGTGCTTAATTTTGGACATACCTTCGGCCATGCCCTGGAAAAAGCGGCCGGTTATGGTGCTGTCGCCCATGGCCATGCCGTATTTGTCGGAATGCTGGCAGCGGTATATGCCTCGGCCGAAAAAGGCGCTCCAATAAATAATGCACGTTTGGAGCCCTTTATACCGTTGTACAAGCGACTGCCTTCACTGCCTTCCCAAGACGTTGGGGCGCTTATCGATCTTATGGGAAGCGACAAGAAGGTTAAAGATGAAACCATCAGGCTGGTTTTATTGAATGACTGGGGTAATCCCTACATTTATTCATGCACCGACAGGCAACTGCTCGAATCGGCCTGGGAGCACGCCCTTAAGCAAATTACATAAAGGTTACTGACGATTGTTTTTACGCTGGCTACATAAAAGCTGGAATTTTTTCTGGACGGCTGTCCTCACATTCCTTCTTATTCTCCTGTTGGTAACGGGAGGCGTGCTGGGATTGCTTCAGATGAGGGTGACCAAAGGATACCTGTCAGACAGGCTGGAGGAGGAGTTTAACAAGACCTATAACAGCCGTTTGGTGATAGGGCAATTCGACGGACTGATTCCCTTCGACCTGCAGCTGGACGATACCCATATTATCTATCAGCCCGAAGATTCTTCGCGTACCGATACCCTCATTTCGGTTCAGCAGCTAAATGTAGAGATTGATGTATGGAGCCTGCTGCAGAACAAGATAAGCGTGACGGGTTTTTCCGTAGACCGGCCCTCAGTGCGGATGCTATCAGATGGTGAAGAGGGGTATAGCCTGCGTAAGGCCTTGACGGCCAGGTCAGCAGAAGAAAACCGGGAAGATCGGAAACGGGCTTCTTCGTCCTGGTTGAATCGCATTGAAGTTATAGCTCCCAACCTGGCGATTAACAACGGACGCCTGTTTATAGAGAAATTTCATTCCGATGATTCCACCTTGACATTACCGGAGCCGCTTCGGGTGAGTAACATCAATTCGGAGATGTTTCTTGAGATCAGCGAAACGCAGCGCTTCTGGGATTTTGAAAACTTTACGGCCGATGTGGAAGGCATAGAAGCGGGAGACCTGCAAGTTACCGGACAGCTGTACAACGACGACCGTTTCCTTGAATTCAACGCCTTCAATGTCAGGGCGGGTAGCTCTGAACTAAGGCTCAACGGGCAGGTTGACGGAGTGAATCTTTATGAAGGCCGGGTTTCGGATCAGCTACGGGATGCACACTACAATATCGACGTCAATTCCGGAGGACTGAGGCTGAATTCATTTTCGGATATTATTCCGGACCTCCCCGACATTTCCGAGCCGGTTGATTTTGCCCTACAGACGGAAGGCGTTCTGGATTCCCTTTGGGTTGATGAACTTTCTGTAGGAATGGGTAACAGCCGGTTCAGTATTAACGGTCTTTTTAAAAACCTGGTCAATCCCGACAGGCTGCTCTATGAGCTAAAAATAGCGGAGGTTGTTCTCCGGAAAAGAGATCTTGAGGTCCTTACCGGTCCGCTGGAAGAGCGTCAGTTTGCCGTGCTCGAGAACCTGAGTTTTAACGGCAGTGCCGACGGCAGTGCTGATTCTGTCAATGTGGATCTTGACCTCGAAAGCGATTACGGTTCCCTCAGCATGAAAGGGGGCAGTCAGCTGAAGCACCCATATTCGTACAGCGGCTCGCTTAGCGGGAACAGGGTCAATCTGGGACCGCTGGTCGTTTCCGGGCCCGACTCTACGGCCTTGAATTTTGATGCTTCGGCCAACGGCATCGGTATTAACATAGAAGATGCCGTGCTTGAGTTCAATGCCTCTTTTTATGACAGCTATATTGACGGCATAGATGTAGAAAGGCTTGAATGGGAGGTATCGCTGCTCAGTGGCTTCCTGGAGCATGAATATACCTATGCCAGCGGCGACGAGACGATTACCGGTACCGGCTGGATGGAGCTCGGGGCGGAAGATCCTTCTTTTGCGTTAAAAGGCAATGCCGCCAACATAAACCTGCAGCAGTACCCTACCGGCCTGGGCCTGCCGTCCAGTTCTCTCAACTTTGATTACAATGTGGAACTTAAAGGGCTAACGGCAGACCGGATACAGGGGCGTGCCAACATCGATATCAAACAGTCGGTCATAGCTGGGGATACCGTGCGCAGTCACCAACTCTACATGGATCTCGATGCTCCGGGCTCCCAGAGCCGTACATTCCGGCTCACCAGCTCACTTTTCGACCTGAATATGACCGGTGACCTGATCCCTTCCAATATCATTAGCCATGCCGATGTTTGGGCTTCCTATTTCAGAAGTCGCATTCAGGAAGAAATTCTGTTAAACGGGGCGGCCGATACCACGGCATTTGCTGGCGAGCTTTCGCCCCTTGTGATGAAAGGGACTTTCCGTGCCAAAGACCTTTCTTTGATCCGAAGGTATTGGTCCGATTTTCCGCAGTTGACGACCGATATGAGGCTCAATTTCGATGTTAATGCCGATAATAACCGGCTGTTACTCAGTACGGACCTGAGGTCTGATACGCTGCAGACGGGAGATCTCAAGCTGAACGGCGCAGCAACACAATTGACAGCCAGCTTTCGAAGAGACCGGACACTAAAGGAGTTTTCAAATGTCGATTTCGAAAGTACTATAGCCAGCTTTGAATCCGGTTTAATCAATATGGATTCACTCTCGCTGGATGTTGCCTATAATGAAGACTCACTCAGGGTTGTCCAGAACGTCAAAGGGCTCGGTGAAAATGCGGCTATGAGGCTCACTGCAGAGTCGGTACTTTCCGATTCGACTATCAGAATAGCCCTCGGTGATTTTTATGTGGGTAACGATATTTATTCCTGGCGCAATGAGGGAGTACCAACGCTGCTGTACGGCAGGAATGACAGGCTGGCTTTTCAGGATTTCAGCTTCAAGAATAACACCGAATTTTTTGAACTCAGGGGAGCGCTGAGCCCGAGCAGAGAAGATTCGCTGCTATATATTTTACGCGATGTGAACCTCAACAGGATTTCTGAGTTGATAGGGGGCCGGGTAAGCTTCAGTGGCAGGGTCAACGGTACGCTGGTCACGCGGTCGCTCACGGAGCGCCCCTCTATACAGGGTGACCTGCGGGTAAACCGCTTTATGCTTCAGGACCGCCTTATCGGAGATGCCCGCTTTAACAGTACCTACAATCCGGAATACGACCGCTTCGACACGCGGATTGCCATCGTCACCGACAGCACAAAATATGCCGATTACCTGGATACCAACGACGATATAGGACAGAACATCGTCATTGACGGTTACTTTGAGACTCCAGACCCCGATGACCCACAGGATATATTGTATGACTTTGACGTCAACCTCAAAGAGATCGACATGTGGGTGGTGCCCCTCATCGTGCACAGGATATTTACTACCATGGAGGGCGAGGCCTCCGGCCAGGGCTATTTCCGTGGGAACCTGGAAGATTTCGACTTCCGGGCTGACTTTCAGGTAGAAAATGTCTTTGCCAAACCCCGATTTCTGAATACCAACTATTTTCTTAATGGACATGTAGTACTTGACCGGCAGGATGGCGTCATCATCGACTCGGTTGATGTGACCGATACCAAGGGTGGTACGGGCCTTCTTGCGGGGACGGTAGACCTGAATGACTTCAAACCCATTTCCTTCCTGGATATCAACTTTGAACTCAACGACCTTCAGTTCCTCAATAACAACTACGACCCGGAAGTCCCTTTTTATGGTAATCTTTCCGGTACCGGCGAGGTCAGGTTAACCGGGGCCAACACCGATCTTTTCCTCCGAACGATAGAACCTATCGTCATTTCCGATGTTTCCCGTTTTTCCCTTCCTCTGGTAGAAGAGACCGAACTGAACGAAAACAACAAGTTTATTCAGTTTGTAGATGACTTTGACCTCAAACGAAGGGATAGATTGAACCTGGGCAGCCAGGGTACCAGTCAGGGCGAGATTGATGAGGAGCGTCTTGAAGAGGCCATACAGAACCTCACATTTAACGAGCGCTTTGACCTCGATCTTCAGTTCAATGCACCCAATAACGTGAATGTGGAGCTGATTTTTGATCCGGTGACGGGGGAGATACTGACGGCCAGGGGTACGGGTCAGCTGCGGGTAAGCATGCAGGACGAAGACTTGCAAATGTTCGGGCGGTATAATATAACCGAAGGGAATTATAAGTTTGTCAGCGGTGAGATTATTTCCAGAAGGCTGGATCTGGAACAGGGAGGAAGCATTGTTTGGGAGGGCGACCCTGATAATGCCCGCCTCAACATCAATGCGGTCTATCATGCACGCCCGAACATCAGCAGCCTCACCACTTCGGTACAGTCAGATTCAGACGATATCACACGGGTGCCCATCGACCTGATCATCGAGATACGGGGTACGGTATCAAGTGTGGAAAATAATTATTATTTTAGGCTGCCTAATACGATAGATCTTTCATCCAACTCTACCCTGAATTTTACTCTCAGCCAAATCAACAGGGATGAACAGCAAAAATTTCTGCAGGCAACGAGTATACTGTTGACGGGGAACTTTATCCCAACTCAGAACATCAACGATGCAACAACATCACTGAGTCAGAACTTAAGCCGCAGTTCTACTGTTATTAATCCTATACTATCAAACCAGGTTATTAGTCCGCTGTTATCGAACCAGATTAATTCGTTATTAAACAGTGACGTCAGCCAGTTTGATATAGATTTTAACCTTAATGCCTATAACCAGATCGATCTGGGTATCGCCTTGCGGCTGTATAATGACAGACTCATTTTGAGGCGAGAAGGTCAAATAACCGGTGCCGAAGAAAGCGGTATCGGAGACCGTATCGGGGATCTTAACGCAACGTACCGAATCAACAAGGGCTTGTCGGTTACGGCATTTCACCGACAGGATGAGACCCTTGAATCGACAACCCCGGGTTCCGGCACGGGCGAAGTCACACCCAGCGTCAACGGGGTGGGCCTTGAAGCCAAGGTGCAGTTTAACACCTGGCAGGAACTCAAGCGAAGAATTTCAAACATATTCAGAAGCATATTTGGAATTAAAAACAAAGAGAACGATAACAAAGATGAAAAGGATGATCTGGCATCCGATGACACAAACAGCAATACAGAAAAAAACCAAGAAGAAAAGAATTAGATGTCCAAGAATAAAAGAGAAACTTTTGAATCGATAATATTAGATATACTGCGAAGCAATCCAGACGCACACCTGCCTTTCAATGTACTTCAAAACATATTGCAAGTTGGTTCCAAGAAGGATAACAAGAAGTTAAAAGGAGCAATCAACAGCCTTTTCGACCGCAACCTGATCGTCAAAAAAAGAGGAGGGGCCATCCAGCTCGCTCCAAACGGCCAGGGCCAGAGGTCTTCCCGCTCGAATACCATAACCGGAAAAATTGATATCAGCCGAAGGGGAACGGGCTATCTCATCGCCGACGATGACAAATTCGACGAAGACGTCCGCGTGCCCTCCCGCCACCTCGGTACGGCGCTACCGGACGATAGGGTGGAAGTGGAGCTTTTTTCCGGCAAAGGAGGAGGCGGCCGCAAAGAAGGCAAGATCGTAAACATCCTGAAGCGGGGCCGCGAGATTTTCGTCGGAACCTTCAAGAAGCAGGGAAAGAACAACTACCTGATCGAGCCGGACGAGAAGTCCGCTCACATCGAGTTTTTCGTGCTTCCCGAAAATATTGGAGATGCGAAGGATGGCGACAAGGTCATTTTCGAACTGGTTGACTGGGTGCACCCGAAGTCGTTACCCGAAGGCAAAGTAGTACAGATCCTGGGCAAGGAAGGTACCAACGATGCCAATATCCTCTCCATACTGGCCGAAAACCAGATCAAGGCGCCTTTTCCGGCCGAAGTGGAAGACTATGTGGAAGAAATTCCCGAGCAGATTCCCGAAAATGAGTTCCGCCGGCGCAAGGATATACGCGACCAAGTGGTCTTTACCATTGATCCCGACGACGCCAAGGACTTTGACGATGCCCTGAGCATTCGCATGCTGGATAACGGAAACTACTACCTGGGTGTGCACATCGCCGATGTGTCTCACTATATGCCGAAAGGTTCGATCCTGGATAAGGAAGCCTACAACCGCGGGACAAGCGTTTACCTGGTTGACCGTGTGATACCGATGCTGCCCGAAAAGCTGAGTAACGGCGTATGCAGCCTGCGCCCCCACGAAGACAAGCTGACCTTCAGCTGCTTTATGGAAATTGCGCCCAACGGCAAGCTGGTGGATTACAGTATTGAGGAGACGGCCATCCACTCCGACCAGCGCTTTACCTACGAACAGGCACAAGAGATCATAGACGGGAAAAGTCACAAGCTTTCCAACGAAGTGCAGATGGCTGCCAAGCTGGCTCACACCCTTCTTGACAAACGCTTCCGCGAAGGAAGTATCAACTTTGAGACGCCTGAACCCAAATTTGTCCTTGACGAAAACGGCAAGCCGATCGATGTGGTATTAAAGGAACGTCTGTTTGCTCACCGCCTCATCGAGGAGTGTATGCTGATGGCCAACCAGACCGTAGCACGTCATGTGGAAGAGCTCAGGAAACAGTCGGGCAAAAAGAAAGACCGTGACCTGTTTCCTTTCTTCTACCGTATCCATGACAAGCCCGATCTGGAAAAACTCCGCAATATCCAGGAAAATGTTAAGCCCATCGGTATCGATTTCCGGATTGACAGCAAGACTGTCAGTGCCAAAGCCATTAATACCCTGTTAAAGGAAGTGGAGGACACCTCCCTTGAACTGACGGTAAACGACCTGATGCTTCGGGCTATGGCGAAAGCGGAATACAGTCCTGATAACATTGGCCACTTTGGCC
Organism: uncultured Balneolaceae bacterium; assembly: GCA_964457025.1. GTDB lineage: Bacteria > Bacteroidota > Rhodothermia > Balneolales > Balneolaceae > CAYWDK01. The sequence continues at coordinate 40,329 of CAYWDK010000002.1, forward strand.
TCGGCTTTAAGCACTATTCCCACTTCACCAGTCCGATCCGCCGGTATCCGGATGTGATTGTGCACAGGCTTCTGAAAAGTTATGCAGCCGGCAAACCGGGTTACCGTTACCAGGACCTGAAGCAGCATGGATCACACCTAAGCGAAAAAGAGCGTGGTGCCATCGACGCCGAAAGGGACTCAGTCAAACTCAAACAGGTAGAATACCTGAGCGACCACCTGGGCGAAGATTTTGACGGCGTAATAAGCGGCGTAATGGACAAAGGAATCTTCGTGGACCTGAAAAATATCCACTGCGAAGGAATGGTGCGTGTAAGTGACCTTAATGATGATTATTATGTGTATGATGAAAAGCGGCATGCATTGGTTGGACGTTCAAATGGAAAAATCTACCAACTTGGGAAAGAAATTCGCGTTAAGGTCGTTAGAACAGATATAGAGCAGCGTCAAATTGACCTCCAACTGGTTGATGACTGATGTTTTAAAGTAAACAGGATACGGTTATGACTACATCCCAATTCTCTTTTAAACTGCCGGCAGGCATATTGCTGGCAGTTTTTCTGTCTTTAAGTGGTGTTCAGGAAGCAACGGCACAATACTTTTCGTTCGGTAAGAACAGAGTACAGTACAAGAACTTCGACTGGCGATATATACAGTCGGAACACTTCGATGTGTACTATTATACTTCCAAGAATTACGACCTTGCGAATTTTTCGGCTATAGCCCTGGAATCTTCTCTGAGGCAGCTTCAGGAAGATTTCGATCACCAGATTGCCGACCGTATCCAGGTAATCATTTATGATTCACATAATGACTTTTCGCAGACCAACGCCGTTCCCGGCCTGCCGATCGATGCCGAGGGGATAGGCGGTGCCACAGATCCCTTTAAGAACCGTATCACCATGCCTTTTGACGGAGACTATACGGCATTTCGCAGTACCCTCCAGCACGAACTGGTGCACGCGGTCATCAACGATATGTACTACGGCGGCTCGGTACAGTCACTGGTAAGCGGCAACGCCCAGGTACAGATTCCCCTGTTCTTCAATGAAGGGCTTGCAGAGTACACCTCGATCGGCTGGGATACCAATACCGACATGTGGATCCGCGACGCCGTCATTAATGACTATCTGCCGCCTCTCCAATACCTGGGAGGCTACTTTGCCTATCGCGGGGGACAGTCAATGTGGAATTATATCGTGGAGGAGTACGGCCGGGAGAAGATCGCTGAAATCATGCATGCGCTTAAATCCCAGCGCAGCCTGCAGGTTGCATTCCAGCGATCGCTGGGCTTGAACCTGGAAGAGTTTTCTAAGCGCTGGCAGGATTATTACCGGGAGCGCTATTTCCCGGAAGTTGCCGAGCGCGAACGTATCGGTAATTTCTCTACCCTGCTTACCCAGCGCGGAAAGGCAGGAACCTACAACACGAGTCCGTCCGTATCCCCCCAGGGCGACAAAGTTGCCATGATTACCAACGCACGCGGCTTCTTTGACGTAGTAGTTATTAGTGCCATCACGGGAGAAAAACTGAAAACCCTGATCAAAGGCTCGGACAATGTGAATTTCGAAGAGCTTAACATCTTGAACCCGAACCTGAGCTGGTCGCCTGACGGGCGAAAGATTACGCTTTCTACCAAGTCGAAAGGGGACGATAATCTTGCCATAGTTGATTACCAGACGGGCAAGGTCCAGAAGATTAAATTCCCGAACCTGGATGCTATAGGTTCGGTAGCCTGGTCCCCGGATGGAACCAAGATCGCTTTTGACGGCAGCGTGGGCCCGTTTCAGGATATTTTTGTCTATGATCTCAACAGCCGGGAATTTACTAACCTTACCAATGACGTTATCGCCGACCATGAGCCGGCGTGGTCGGCCGACTCTAGGACGATCTACTTTTCGTCGGCAAGAGGAGATAATGTGGAACTGGGCAGGGTGCTAAACAATACACGCCTGCTGGCTGGTGATTATATGTACAGTACCGATATCTACTCGGTAAACCTGGGTTCCGACCGGGCCGTCCGCCTGACCAGGACGCCCAAGTGGAATGAGAACCAACCGGTTACCACACAGACGGGGAAGCTGCTGTTTATATCCGATGAGAACGGAATCCCCAATGTGTACGAACTGAATCTTGACAACCGGACCAGCCGGCCGCTGACGAACCTGCAGACCGGTGTGATGCAGATGTCGATCAGCTCCGATGGAAGCCGGATGGCAGTAAACTCCATCAATGAAGGTTACCTTGATATTTTTCTGGTTCGCTCGCCCCTGGTTCGCAAACAGTTTACCGAATTGAGTCCCAACCACTGGGCGCAGCGCCGAAGTACCGAAACCGAAGAAGAGCGGGTCCCCGCCGTACGCTACGTACAGCAGATGCTGACGGATCCAGCATTTGGATTTATTGACAGCACACAGGCCCAGAGCCTGGGCATCAACAGGAATGCCAATATACCGGTGAGCAGCGGAACCGGGCAGGACATGGCACAGGCCGGTACCGATACCACAACGTCCGATACGACGGCTACGCAGCAGCAAGAAGAGGACGGCACTATCGATTTCCGGAACTATGTATTTGCTCCCGAAGTGGAAGAGGATTCCGCCTTTGCCGCCAAGTATCTCGACAAGTCGAAGTTTGAGCCGGAAGACAACAAGACCGAAGACGGACGTTACCGTCCCAAAGACTACCGTCTCAAATTCTCCACCGATTTTGCTTATGGCGGAGGTAGTTTCTCTACCTATTACGGCTCCTACGGGCTAACCCAGATCGTATTCAGCGACCTGCTTGGCAACCATCAGATCTCATTCGGCAGTAACCTGGTATTTGACCTGAGAAACAGCAGCTATTTCCTTCAGTACGCTTATCTGAAACAGCGTGTGAACTGGCTCTTCAATTTCTTTCATTCCTCTAGCCAGTACCAGACCTTTGCCGGCGAGCTGATTCGCTTCCGTAATTTCGGCGGCGGGATCAACGCCAGCTATCCGATTGATAAATTCAGGCGGGTAGATTTCGGTCTCTCGGTGCTGAACGTAGCCCAGGATTACAGTATCGTGAATGTCGATTTCGCCAACAATTTGAGCAACACTTTTGTCTATCCGCAGGTTATCTACACCAAGGATAACACTCTGAGAGGGTATATTACCCCGGTGGCAGGTTCAAGGTATTCGGTTAGTGTGTCTGCCAGCCCGCCGGTTTCCGATAAGACACTGCATTTTATCTCTACTCTTGGAGACTACCGCAAATACTTCAATCTTGGCAGGGGATATTCTTTTGCAATGCGAGGGTCCGCCGCCGCATCTTTCGGCCGGGATTCCCAGACCTATTTCATGGGCGGTATGCTCGGCTGGATCAACCAGCGCTGGTCGGGTAATTCCATACCGATTGACAGGCTGGGCGAAAGTTTCTTTACATTGCCTGCACTCCCGCTCAGGGGACATGAATTTAATGCTACTTACGGTGACCGCTTTGCTCTTGTAAATGCGGAATTCCGTTTCCCGCTTTTCGCAGCCATTCTGCCGGGTCCCATACCGATATTGCCACTCTATAACCTTACGGGAGCTGCTTTTATCGATGCGGGTATGGCCTGGGGTGAGCGGATCCCATATTCGTTCCGGTACGGCGGTCAAGAATATGTTTATGGAGATAATCCCGCCGGACTTGACTTTGAGGTGAGAGATAACGGAGAAAGGTATCTTGAGCTGGAGTCACAGGAAAATCCCGTGCCTGTATTTGACGGTAATGGGAATCCGGTCATTGTAGATAACCCTCAGTCCGACCAAATCTATTCCGTGCTTCCCAATGACCAGGGAGATGTACTGATAGGGGCCGGTTTCGGACTCAGGACTATTTTCCTGGGACTTCCATTCCGATATGATGTAGGCTGGCCTTACTACCGAGACGGTTTTGAAGGAAAGCCGATACACTACTTCTCCATCGGTATCGATTTCTAGTTTATGACTCAAAAGAAGATTTGCTAAAAAGGGCCCGTTTCGGGTCCTTTTTTATTGCCGTACAGTTTTGCCCACCTTAAGCAGGCGGTCGAAATTGCGTCCCGGGTCATGGTAATAGACAAAGGTAAGGTATTTCGATTCGGTGAAAGAGAAGCTCTGGTCCAGCGCCAGGTCGTCTATTTGTCCGTTTCTGACTGTTACATACTTGTAGGCATACTCTCCCTGCTTAATGAAGGCTTGGCCTTTCCAGAGGCCGCTCTCGGGCTTATAGCTCATTCTGTTCAGCTCGTTGACCATCCAGTTGTTGAAGTCGCCGACCAGGTAGAGCTTGTCTTCGGAAGTAAAGTTGTCGGAAGCGTCAAGGGTAAAGGAGACGTTGGCATAGGATGCACTCCGGCTGTCGGCCGGGATGCCGAAACGAGGATCCGGAAAAAAGCGGGGTGCCGGGGAAAGGCCCTGAACATCTCGTTGAAGGATTACGGCAGGAGGTGCCGTGGACGGATCGACCTCCAAAATACGTCTGCCGTCGGCCTCCATCTGGCGAAGGTCGAGGGTGTTGAATTCATAATTGGCAAGAAATGCCTGCTCCCGGCCAAGGTGGAACTCCGCTACCCCGGGCGAAGCGGTACTGAAGATATCTACTTCCCGCGCCCGGCCCCAGAAGCGATTTTGCACATAAAAGTAGGAGAGGTCGAACTGGGGGAACTCGATAAAATTCGGGTAACGGTAGCTGCTGAAAGGCTGGGCTTCGGCACGCAGGTCTTTCCGGCGCACATATACCGTTTCAACGCGCGTATTGAGGCTGCCCTCATCTTCAGTAACAAAAAAAGGAAGGCTGAACAGCAACTCTCCTTTGTCGAAGTCGTGGATTTCGAGCAGGTAGTTGCCGCTTACTTCCATGGCAAGCTGGCCGTTCGGGAATTCGAATTCATAGTGCGTATAGGAGGGACGCTGACTGAAACTTGCCAGTCCGTTGCTGAAATAAGTCTCTTCAAAACCGCTGAGGTAATAGGTCGGCGAAAGCGGGCTTCGATCCCAATTCCTGCTGCGGTGGCTCACTGTTGCTTTGAACTGCTTTGAGGATTCCCCGAGCAGGTCGAATTCGAGTACAAGCTTTTCATTTGTTCCTAGGCGGATGACGGGAGGATTAGAAGGCGAACCTTTTCGATATAGCTGGATGCTTTGGATATGCCGTGGCGGCGCCTGCTGTACGCTTAGGGCAAAAGAGGATCTGAGTGGCCGGCTGCTGTCGCTTAGCGACCGGGTCGTTTCTGCCGAACGATATCCCGAGCCACAGCCGCCAAGTATCAGCAGCACTGCACCTACAGCTAAAAGACGGGAACGGCTTCTATACATAAAAGTTGCCTTCAAATACGAATTGGGCGGGCCCTTCCAGAGTGATGTCTTTGTATCTGCTGTTCTTGTCGTCAAAAGCAAAAGATACACTCAGGAGTCCGCCTTTATTCATGACACCGCACTTTCGGGAATCGTTGTCACCCTGCTTATTAGTAAGATGGTGCCACACAAGGGCGGATGCGATGGCTCCAGTGCCGCAAGCCAGGGTGAGTCCTTCAACGCCCTTCTCATAGGTGCGCAGCTTCAGGGTGTTGTCACCGGTTGTACAGAAAAAGTTGACGTTGGTCCCTTTGGGTTTGAAACGCTCGTCGTATCTGAGGCGCCGGCCTTCCGCAATGAGTTGTTCCTGCTTGTCCAGTTCCTGTTCAGGTACTTTTTTAACGATGTGCTCGGTACCGGTATTCACCGAATAGAGTATCGACTGGTCGCTGTCGGGGTATTCTTCAATCCTCGGATTGGCCGGGAAGGAGACGGATATGAGACCGTCTTCCTTTAGGCTAGCGGTATATATATTCTTATGAACGCTAAAGCGGAATTTGGCACCCATACCCAGGTGACTGGCGAAGAGCGCCAGGCAACGGCTGCCGTTCCCGCACATGCCGGCGTCGCTTCCGTCGGCATTGCGATAGATCATGGTATAATCGGTATCGGGCAAGGTGGGGGACGCAATTGCCAGTAGTCCGTCGGCTCCCACTCCGTACTTGCGGTCGCAAAGCCCGGGCGTGAGTTCCACGAGTTTTTCCAGAGAATACTGTTCCTGCAGGTTGTTGATCACGACGAAATCGTTTCCGGTTCCCTGCATCTTAACAAAGGGTATGTGGGATGATTGTTTTGCCAAGCTAATCTCGTGTATCAGTTTGAAATATGTTTGTCGTATTATGGCCACTAAAACACAAAAACTCCACCCCGAAGTCTCGGGGTGTCTTGGTGTTTTTATGGCCTGTTCAATAAGGCAAAGAAATCAGCACGCTAGTCCGAGAATGCGGGCAGGTGCTTCCAGGATTCATTGGCCGGAATATCAGGCTCCGCTCCTCTCATCAAAGCGGAGAAACGAAGGGCCAGTGCGGTAAAAATAAGCTTGGGCTGAACGTTCTGATAAATCATCGGTTTAAAATGGTTGACCTGCCTTATCATCTCTTCCAGGCGAGCGTCCTTCAGGGTTTCGCAAAATTTGGCTATAACTTCAACCTGGTCTACATTGGTCAGCAGTTTGGCGTTTTGGGTATTCTGGTAAACCATCACATCACGCAGAAAAACTTCCAGCACGTTCAGGAGTGCGACCTGTCCCTCCAGGTTCCTGTTGCTTTGCCAGTCCTGTGAAGCCTGTATGATGTTTAACGCATCCTGCGTATAGGCATATCTCAGGTAGTCGATGACGCCTTCCCGTGTTGCTTTCAGGGTTTCGACATCGAAGAAGCGGGTCATCGCATAATTTCCTCCCGAGACGCGTGCCAGGTATCGGGCATCTTCGGCCGAAAGGCCGTCGTGCCGGATCAGTGCTTCTTCAATGTCTCCCGTACGGAGGGGATTGAGCTGGATGTGCTGGCACCTGGAGATGATAGTTGGCAGCAGGGCTTCGGTATTCTGGGTGGTCAGGATAAACATCAGGTTTTCCGAAGGTTCTTCCAGCAGCTTGAGAAAAGCATTGGCCGCTTCCTTGCGCATGGTTTCAATGCCCGTAAGTATTACGACCGTCTTTCGCCCTTCGTTGGGTTTCAGGAATGCCTTGGGACGAATTTCTTCGTGAAAATAATCTATCGGATAGAAGGCGCGAAGGTTTCTGGAGCTCTCATCTTCCGAAAGAGAGGGGCGGATGCTGAAATCGATGATTTCGTAGGGATCTTTTTTAAGCAGTTCGAGACGTTCCCTCAGGTCATCGATAGTCGTGGTGGTATGTACCGGGATAAAGACATGGATATCGGGATGGGTAAACCAGCTCGATTTTTTTGAAAAGGTTTGGCCGCCCAGGTTGGTCAGGTGATTCACACCGTTGATGATCTCGGCAAAGGCCAGTGCGAAGGCGGTCTTGCCGACGCCCTGCGGACCTGAGAAGAGATAGGCGTGGCTGATTCGCCCGGAACCGATCAGCCGCTCCATATACTCTTTAGCCCGCTGCTGGCCTACCAGCCTGCGGTCGCCGAATGAAAATTCCATCTGTTCGTATTCCGGTTGCATCATCAGTCGTCCCAGATATAGTCAAAAAGAAGGATGCCTGCGGTTATGGTGACGCCCGCATAGCCTACAAGTGCCCATATGTCATCAAGGTAGTTGCCGGTCAGCCCTTCGATTAGGGCCGCTTTGGTAGTTCGGACCAGAATCATGATCAATGGGAACAGCAAAGGGATACCCAAAACGGAGAATATGGCTCCTTTATGGTCGGCCTGCGAAACGATGGCGCCCAGCATGGTGGCCACGGAGCAGAGGCCGAGCGTACCCAGCACCAGCGTGAAGGCCAAGGCGGCATAGTCGGCTACGGGCAGTCCCAATAGAAAAATGTACAGCACGAAGGTAACAACATTTACCGCCATCGTGAAGCAGAAATTGTAGCACAATTTACCGACGAATATTTCGGATGCGTCGCCGTGCATGCGCAGCAGGTCGTAGGTGTTACGGTCGGTTTCCATCACGAATGAGCGCGAAAGGCTGGAGAGTGCCGCGAAGAGGATGACGATCCAGATGAGGCCACTCTTGGGGGTCGGGGCCAGCTGCTCGGCCCGCAGCGAGAACAGTATCAACAGCATGGCGGCCCCAACAAAGGCCAGCACCGTATTGAGGGCGTACCTCGAACGGAGTTCGGCTTGCAAGTCCTTGGATAGTACCGCTGTTATTCCCTGGATAAAATTCATGGTCAAAGTTTACAAAAATTGTGGCAGAAGATATAAACAAGAGTGTTCATTAAGCGACTTTTATCATTTGGAAACATCCTTAATTAAATTGTATCAAAACTTATACGATGAGTATATTTGGCATGGAATTAACGCAGAACCCTGAAATAGATATAGATGGATATCGTCAGTTTATTACACAAGCGCAATGTATTGCACGAACTTGAAGCGTATAGCAAGGAAGAGGTTTTAAATAAACTGATAGCCACTTTATCGAATGAGGTTGATGGGGAGGCTCTGCAAGATATCAGCAATGCCGTCTTTGAGCGTGAGGCAATCATGTCGACAGGAGTGGGCAAGGGCCTGGCGATTCCGCACGGCAAAGCTCCCGGCATCAGCGAGACCTATGCGGCTTTCGCTACTTTGAAGGAGCCGGTGGATTATGAGGCAGTGGACGGTGAGCCGGTTACTTTGATCTTTTTACTGGTCGGGCCCAAATCAAGCAACAGCCTGCACATTAAAATGTTGAGCCGTATTTCCCGTTTAATGAATAACAGTTCGTTCAGGGAGAAGCTGAAAAAGTGTTCGTCGGCAGACGAGATCATCGGGGTTTTTGAAGAGGAAGAAAAAGTACATTTTGGCGGCTGAAACCGGTAAGGTTGTTCTAACCTAAATCATGTATATGAAAAAGGGGCATAAACTATACACATATTTGCTTTTCGTACTGTTGCTGTCGGCCGGTATGGCCCGGCCCGCCTCGGGACAGTCCGTTATTTTTTCACCCGAGGTGATACAGACGGTGGAAAACAGCGACGCCTACGATGCGTTTTGGTCGGTGATAGTTCGCGATACGACCGGCAAGATCCTGGAAGGATATAATTTTGACAAGCTGGTACGACCGGCTTCCAACCTGAAATTGCTGACTTCCGCTGCTATCCTTGAAGAACTGGGACCCGATTTTACCTATAAAACCTATATGTACGGCTTCGGCAACCAGCAAGGCGATACCTGGTACGGAGATATTATCATACGGGGAGTAGGGGATCCCTCCATCAGCGGCGATTTCTATAATGAAGACCGCTTCCATGTCTTTGATAAGTTCTACAGTGTGCTGGACAGCCTGGGCATAAAGCGCATCAACGGGAACCTGATTGGCAACGACTCCTATTTTGATGATCAGCCTTATCCCAAGGGCTGGAGCTGGGAAGACCTCTCTTTTTACTACGGCGTGGAGATAAGTGCCTTGTCGTTCAACAACAATGCGGTGGACCTCACGGTACTGGCCGATGACCAGATAGGCGATACGCCCGACATACAGTGGTTCCCTTTCGATACGGACTATGTGGATTTCGTGAACGAACAGGTAATTACGCCTCCCAATTCCGAATATGATGAATTCTACCGCCGTATTCTGGGTACCAATACTATCCTGCTTCGCAGCAAGGTCCCTCAAAACTATGTAGAGAAAGAATCCCTGTCGGTCCTTAATGCTTCACTCTATTTTATGGATACCTTTAAGAAATACCTTGAGGATGGCGGAATTACCTTGGGCGGAAGAATTATTTTGGACGATCAGGCCCACGAATGGAATTCGGGGCAATACAAGGTACTGGGGATGCACGAGTCCTATCCGATGAAGGATCTGATCAGGAACATCAATAAAGACAGCGATAATTTTTATTCCGAGATGATCCTCAAAACCATGGCCGCCGAACGGTACCAGGCACAGGGTTCTACCGAGCTGGGTATACAAGTCGTGGAAAATTACGCCGCTTCAGTCGGTATGGATACAACTAAAATCGAGATGTCCGACGCCTCCGGCATGTCGCCGTCTACGCTCATTACCGTGGAGGACTTGAGTTCGCTTCTGGTCCATATGCAGAATAAGGAGTATTTCAATATATACAGGAGCAGCCTCTCCACGGCGGGGGTCGACGGTTCATTACAGCACCGCTTCAAAGGTACACCTCTCAGGGGCAAGATTCACGGGAAAACGGGTTACGTTTCCGGCGTAAGGTCCCTGAGCGGTTATATGGAGTCGGCTACCGGACGCCCGCTGATTTTTTGTATTATCACAAACAACTATACCGAGAAGACCTCCTATATCGATTCGGTACACGAGTCGATACTGCAGCAGATCTATCAAAAATACTAGCCGAACAGCCGATACCTAGCATGGGTCAAACCAAAGCCAACATACTGGTAACCGATGACGAAAAAAGCATACGGAACTCGCTCAGGGAGATCCTTGAGTTCGAGGACTATGCCGTCTTTGAAGCGGAGAGTGGCGACGAGACCTTTGAGATGCTGGAGCAGCATGACATCGACCTCCTGCTGCTCGATATAAAGATGAAAGGCATGGACGGGATGGAAGTGCTGAAGAAAATCAAGGAAAAGGGCAACAGTTTCCCGGTTATTATGATCTCGGGCCATGGCACTATCGAGATAGCTGTAGAGTCGACGAAGCTGGGTGCTTTTGACTTTTTAGAGAAACCGCCAGACCTGAACCGGTTGCTGGTGAGTGTCCGTAATGCCCTCGAAAACAGGCAGCTTTCCCGCGAAAATGAAAGCATGCGGTCGCGGCTGCCGAAGGTACCCGAGATCATAGGGGAGAGCGAGGCCATAAAAAAGATCAAGAAGACTATTGATAAGGTTGCCTCCTCCAATTCAAGGGTACTTATTACAGGGGAAAACGGTACCGGCAAGGAGCTGGTAGCCCGCTGGATCCATGAGAAAAGCCGCAGGAATACCGCGCCCTTTATTGACGTGAACTGTGCGGCGATACCTTCCGAATTGCTTGAAAGTGAGCTTTTCGGCCATGAGAAAGGTGCTTTCACCGGTGCCACCAGCCGGCGTATCGGCAAGTTCGAACAAGCCGACGGGGGCACGCTTTTCCTGGATGAGATAGGGGATATGAGTCCCGATGCCCAGGCAAAGGTACTTCGCGCGCTGCAGGAGAACGCTATCGTACGGGTAGGAGGCACCGAAAAAATACATGTGGATGTACGCGTAATAGCAGCTACCAACAAAAACCTTCAGGATGAAATTGAAGAAGGCTCGTTTCGGGAGGACCTTTTCCACCGGATCAATGTCATCCCTATTCACATTCCCCCGCTGCGCCAGCGCAAGAAGGATATTCCGTTACTGGCAAAGAGCTGCCTGCAGCAGCTGGCCGACAGGGATATTGTGTTTGCTGGGATGGAATTTACTGATGAGGCATTGGAAGCGTTAAAGAAGCATAAATGGTCGGGTAATGTCCGTGAGCTGCAAAATGCCATTGAACGGCTGGGACTGCTTGCCGCCGATTCTGAAATAGGAGAGGAAGAGGTCGAGAACCTGTCGCTCGCCGGCCGGAAGAAGAAAAAAGAGGGAATGGATGAGCTGATTGACGAGGTTCGGCACTTCCAGGATTTTAAAGAAAGGGCGGAACGCTTATTTTTGCTGCGCAAGCTGGAAGAGAACGACTGGAATATTTCCCAGACGGCCGAGGCTATTGATATTCAGCGCAGCCACATGTACAACAAGATGAAGAAGTACGATATCGAACGCTGAGGCTTGAGGTTGGATGCTCGAGGTTAGAAGTTGAAAAATCACTTCATCGAACCTCCGGCCTCGAATCTCGAGTCTCGCCTGACAATGATTTCGGAAATCTCGAATTAGCAACTATAAAAATAATGCCACTACATGTCAGCAAAAAAGATTGATGGGAAAAAAGTAGCTTCAATTGTCCGGGATGAAGTACGGCAGGATGTGGAAGAGTGGGTAGCCGACGGCAACCGTCCCCCTTTTCTTCAGGTGATCCTGGTAGGGACCGATCCCGCATCCAATGTCTATGTGGGCGCCAAGACCCGTGCCTGCAAAGAAGTGGGAATCGAAACGGACACCCTGCGCCTGCCCGATACTGTATCTGCCAAAGAGCTTAAAGCGACTATACGCGACTTTAACGAAGATGACGACGTTGACGGTATTCTGGTACAGCTCCCTTTGCCGTCACACCTTTCTTCACACGATGTCATCGAATCTATTGATTACCGTAAGGATATCGACGGTTTCCATCCTATGAATATGGGCCGGCTGGCGATCGGCCAGCCCAGTTTCCGCTCCTGTACGCCTGCCGGTATTTTCGAGCTCTTCAAATACTACAGCATTCCCACTAAGAGCAAGCATGCGGTAATAGTGGGGGCCAGTAATATTGTGGGAAGGCCTGTTTCCATACTTCTCTCCAAAGAGGATGGGGAAGGCAAAGCCACTACTACCGTTTGTCATAAATATACCAAGGATCTCACCCAGCATACCATATCGGCCGACATCCTGGTAGTGGCTGCCGGACAGCCCAACCTTATCAAGGGGGAGATGGTAAAGGAAGGGGTTGTGGTCGTCGATGTAGGCATCAACCGGGTGGCTGATGAGACTAGCGAGAAAGGCTACAAGCTCGTGGGCGACTGCCATTACGAAAGCGTCAGTGAAAAAGCCAGCTGGATTACGCCCGTTCCCGGCGGCGTAGGTCCCATGACCGTAGCCATGCTGATGAAAAATACCCTTCTGGCGGCTAAAAAGTCCATTTATCCGGAGTAAATTCTTTTCCTGAGATTTTTTAAAGAGGGGTGACAGAATGGTGTCACCCCTTTCGTTTATAATGCGAGTGAACATTAATCAAACCGTTTACTCTCATGAAAACGACAGCAAAAACTTCCGCCAAAAACACCGCATTCGACGTTGAACCCGTACTGCGCAAGGTTCTCATTGAAGCCGAGCAGGAACACAGGGAACTTCAGCATATGTTCGGCCTGATGGGATGGGGTAACATACCCGATACACTCAAGATGGAGATCAAGGATGACGTATCGGCTATGGTCAATGAACTTCAGGGACAATATTCCAGCTGTGACCCCTATGTAGCCCGCCGTCGCGAAAGCGTCACTTATTGGGTGAACTGTTATCAGGACGGCATCTGCTCGCTCGATACGGCCATCAAGGCGCTGAAAGTAAAGAAGCTGTGAGAGAGAAATCAGGACCGTTGGCGGTTCCGTTTGATGCGCTGTTCTTTGGAACCGGCCCGGTCTTGATCATCTTCCATGGCAATGGCAGGGCCGGTGGTTTCTTGCTCTTCCACTTTCTCTGTGTCAGCACTGCCCAGCATTTCCCGGAAGCGCGAGATGAGTTTCTGGTAGGTTTTACGTTTCCTGTTCATCCACCCTGACAAGTAAAATCGTACGCCTGCAAAAATGCTGAGTGCGAATACGGGTGCCACTATGAGCTTGGTTATATAAGGCAGGGTTACTTCATCGAAGAGGATACCGGTGAACATAAGCCCGAAAACACCGGCAAACATATAGACGATCATTGCATAGTAGCGGTAGTTTGCATTGATTCGGATACGACTGTGATCATCTTTTGGGGAGATTGCAATTTGAATGTATCCTACTTCGCGTTTGCGCTGCTCCCATTCGAAGGTCTTGCCCAGTTTTCCGGTTTTTCCGATCCCGCCATGTATATTTCGTATTTCGGTTACGATATCTTCCCATTCGTCATCTTCAATAGGGCGGCCTGCAGTGGCATTGGTGCGGTAGGTAAAGGGTCCGCCAAACAGGCCGGGGGTGATATTCACATTTTCCGACCGGAGCTCGTCCCAGGCAAGATCTATGTATTTGGGGTCGATGCCTACTTCCCGGGAGACCTGTTGCAACTCCTCCAGCGTCAGACCGTCGCTTTCTTCTCCTTCATTATCCTGGTGTTCGAGCTCTGCAGCCCGTTTAAGGATATTGCTGATTTCATCCCTGTTGAATCGGTATCCTGTACTCATGACGTTTTAGATGTTTTGTCCTTGCCTCGGAAGCTATTCGTAAAGCGGGCCAGGTTGTTGCGCTGTGAATTCCCACTCCGGTATAGTAGCCAAAGAAAGATCAAAATTCTATTAAGCACTTCGTTCTCATTTTTTTTATCTTAGCCCAAATCTGAACGCCAATTTTTTGCAGAATTCCAGCTATGCAAAACTCCTCTCCATTCGAACGGATCACAAGACAGGGACTTACCTATGATGACGTGCTGCTTGTGCCTGCCTTTTCACAGACGCTGCCCAGAGATGTGGATACCAGCGTACAGCTCACTCCGAGCCTGAAACTCAACATCCCTATTATCAGTGCGGCAATGGATACGGTCTCTGAATACCGGCTCGCCATCGCATTGGCCCGGGAGGGGGGTATTGCGATGCTTCATAAGAATATGTCAATCGATGACCAGGCCGACCAGGTCCGCATGGTAAAACGCAGTGAGAGCGGAATGATCGTCGACCCGGTCACCCTCAAGAAAAATGCAACGGTGAGGGAGGCACGTTCGCTGATGAAGAAACACAAGATTGGCGGTATACCGATCATCAAAGAAGACAATACCCTGATCGGTATCGTGACCAACCGCGACCTCCGTTTCGAGCACTATGTGGACAAAAAGCTGGATTCCATCATGACCAGCGAAAACCTCATCACCGCACGCGAAGGTACTACGCTGGAAGAGGCCGAGGAGACCCTGCAGAAGCACAAGGTGGAAAAGCTTCCCATTGTTGACAAGGACAACAAGCTGGTGGGCCTTATCACTTTCAAGGATATTGAGAAGAAGATGAATTTCCCCAACGCCTGCAAGGATGAGATGGGGCGTTTGCGTGTTGGTGCCGCTGTAGGCGTTACCGCCGATACCATGGAACGTGTTGATGCCCTGGTGGAGTCGGGCGTGGACGTGGTTACCGTCGATACGGCTCACGGCCATTCGGAGGGTGTCCTCAGGATGGTACGCGACATCAAGAATGTACATCCCGACCTGAACCTGATTGCCGGCAATATCGCAACCAAAGGCGCGGCCGAAGCACTGATAGACGCCGGAGCAGATATCGTAAAAGTGGGAGTAGGCCCCGGCTCTATCTGCACCACCCGCGTCGTTACCGGCGTGGGGGTGCCGCAGCTTAGTGCTGTGATGGAAGTAGCTGAATACGCCCACAATGCCGGAGCAGGAATCATAGCCGACGGCGGCATTAAGCAGACGGGAGACATTCCCAAAGCCATAGCCGGCGGGGCGCATGCGGTGATGATGGGCTCGATGTTTGCCGGTGTGGATGAGAGTCCGGGCGAGACCATCATCTATGAATCGCGGAAATACAAATCATACCGCGGCATGGGCAGTCTGGGCGCGATGGAACAGGGTTCCAAAGACCGTTATTTCCAGGATGTGGAAGACGATATCAAGAAACTGGTTCCGGAGGGCATCGAAGGCCGAGTACCTTATAAAGGCTACCTGCACGAAGTGGTGTACCAGATGGTAGGCGGCCTGAGGGCGGCGATGGGCTATACGGGCGCCTCGCAGATATCCGACCTGCAGCAGGCGGAATTTGTACAGATTTCGGCTGCTGCCTATAAGGAGAGCCACCCGCATTCGGTTCAGATTACCAAAGAGTCGCCGAACTACTCTGTCTCCTAAAACCGGCCAACCTTACTTTTTTGCGGCCGTTAAAAGGCCGAGCCCGACCAGCAGGAAGAAGATGTGGGGCAGTGCGGCTGCAAGCAACGGCTGGATTTCTCCCTGGCTTCCAAACGGTTCGATAACTTTCATCAAGGCCAGGTATAGGAAGCTTATGGTAAGTCCCGCCGCAATGTGAAACCCTTTCCCGCCTTTTCTTCTTTCGGCAGCAATGGCAAAACCAACTATAATTACTACCACTATAGAGAAGGGGTAGACCACCCTCCCGTAGAATTGAATCTGGGGTAGTTCGTGTCCGCTGGCACCGCTGCGCCGTATCGACTCAATATAGTTTTGGGCCTCGGGATAGGTGAGCTGGTAAATGTCGGAGGTAGTGCGGCTGATGTCGCGGGGTAAAATGTTGAGAGTGGTATCGATCTGCTCGTAATGCGTGTGCCGATAGCCATTGCCGGTGAAGATTCGCTCGTCCACATCGAACAGTCGCCACGAACGGCTTTTGTTGTTCCACTGCATCTGGTTGATGTCAAGCGTGCGGTCAATGGTGTCGCCTTTAAAATGAATCATCTCCACACGGAAGCCGGTGGTATCGTTGATCTTGAAGTAATTGATCCGGAAAATGGTGTCGGGCGACTCCTGCCGGTATATGTGGTTGTTGTCAACCTTTTGGCTTTTCCCGCTCAGATACTCCTCTTCAAAGGCAATCCGTTTCGAATTGGCGTCGGGAATGACAAAACCGTCGAGGTAGCTGATGGTACACATCATCACAAAGGCAAAGACCAGGTAGGGAGCCAGCAGGCGATACAGGCTTACTCCCGCAGCTTTAAGGGCGGTAATCTCGAGCCGGTCGGCCATCTGTCCCGTCAGATAGAGGCAGGCCACAAAAATGGCGATAGGAGTAACCAGGCGTATGATCTCTGGAATATAGTTGAGGTAGTAGATACCGAAAATCTGTGCAAAAGTGGCCCCGTGGTCGGTAAAGTCATCACTATTCTCCGAAAAGTCGATGACCAGGAAAATGAAAATCAGCACCATCAGTGTAAATACCGTGATGGTAAAAAGGCGTAATACAATGTAACGGTCTATTCTTTTAATCACGCTTCTTCCAGAGGTTGGAGATTTTAAATGAGGTACAGAACCTGATGGTCAGGTATGCGCCGATGATGCCGAGCAGGATATTTGAAAACCACATGCCTGCTTCGGGGCTGATAAAAAGCCGGTCGGCTAGCTTTTCGCCTTGTATGATGGATATCCAGTAGAAAGTCAGGAAGCCGGCGCTGATCAGGGCGGCATAGCCCAGATTGCCTTTACGGGTATACATGCCGATGGGGGCGCCGATCAGCACAAATATTATACATCCAATGGGAATGGAGAACTTCTTGTGAATCTCGACCATATACCGGGCTATCTGGGTGGCCCGCCACTGAACGGTCGATTCCAGTTTGTCGAAAGTATTTTTGTACTCCCTCAGGTTTTGAAGAGTCTTCAGGCGCAGCCGGTCCTGGAATTTGCGGCTTTGCTGACTGCTCAACACCAGGAAGTCGCTTTGGTAAGGTGCGGAGCTTGTATCCTCTTTTTCTTCTACAAAATCGGGAGGATTTTCCCTCGATCTGCTCGCGGGGCCTACCGTATCGGGTACTATATACTTGGTATTGTTCTGTATCATCTGTCGCTCTTCGGTGATGTCCCTTTCCAGGGAATCGACTACCGTAAGCATCGACTGGATGTTCATGGTGCGGTCGTGCCTGCTGCGCTGGTCGGGATTGGACCGGGAGAAGGCAAGCTCGGAAAGGTCGAAGCTGATGCGGTACCGGTCAAAGGCTGTCTTTTCAATGATACTGGTGCTTTCTCTTCCTTGCCTTCGCTCCAGGTATCTCATGACGCTGCCGTCAGTCAGCCGCAGGTTCAGCATCTGCCCGCCGTGGATACTCTCCAATATCCCCCGGTCTGCCTTGATGATCGCCTTGTTTCGCTGCGAGGATGGTTCCTGAAAGAGAGTGACATCATAAAGCGAGTCGGTTTCGCTGTCCATCTCCTTGACCAGAAAGATGTAGCCGTTTATCCCCTCATAAAACTCATTGGGCTTGAGGTCAAAGCCCGGTTTCTTGGTCCGTATGTCAATAAACAGTGACCGGGCTCGCTGGTTGGCATCAGGCAGCACATCGTTCGAAAACCACATTAAAAAGAGGCACATGATCGTGGCGGCAATCAGTACCGGGTTGATGGTATGGATGGGATTGATGCCTGCAGCACGCAATGCGGTAAGCTCATTCAACTCCGAAAACTTTCCGAAAGCCATTAAACAAGCTACCAGGGTAGCCATGGGGGCAGCTAAAACCACCATATATGCCAGGTTGGTAGCAATGAGCTCTGCGATGATGCCGAAAGGCAGTCCCTTGCCTACCAGCCGGTCGATGTAGAGGATGAGAAACTGCATCAGCAGAAGAAACATCACCGTGAGAAAGCAGAAGGCAAACGGCCCTGCGTGGCGTTTCAGAAGGTCTAGTTGGAGCTTATTAATGATTTTACTCATGAAGTGATCGGGTTTGAACAACCCTTAAATTAGGTTTATACTACCTTTTTGCAAAATCGCTTCGGGTGCTAATTTGGCTGGTTAAAGGGTTGTAACTTTTAACAAATACATTTAAACATTATTATTTGTGTGTTTCTGAATCAGCAAAAGCAACTTATAAACAGAATGGAGCTGCTTATCTAGCACTGTTACGAATGTTTCTCTGCTAAACAAGGAAAGAATTTAGAAAAGACGGTTTCGTGCAGCCCAGGATAAATTTTGTTAGCTATCGGTTCTTTTTGTTGTGTCTGGTCACAGTGCTGGCAGGCGTGGGTAACAGTGCTGCCCAGCAATCCCGGGCCGTCCGCGACACCACCTTCAATCCTGCCGCCAGGGATACGGTACCGGCCTTCCACTATTATGATTTTATCGCTTTTCCTTATCCCGACCACCGTTCAATGCTGTTTCACATCCCGCTTCCCGAAGAGCGAACTGTGGTTGAGCGCGATTCGGCGGGGAATTATATAAGCCGGCGCTACCTTTTTGATGTTGCTGTCGGAATGCCTTACAGGATGAACTTCGAGGAGTTTGCCGATCGCAACAGGCGGGAATCGATACGGCAGAACTGGAGACGGATCAGCAATGAGTACGAAGACACCCGCCGGCAGAGAAGGGGGTTGTTGGACCTGCGCTTTGACGTCCCCGGGGGTAATGAGTCAGCCTTTACCACCATCTTCGGTAAGCCGGAAGTGAATCTGCGGGTCAACGGTACGGCCAATATGAATCTGGGTGCCTCTATCCAGAAAACAGACAATCCCGAAATACCCCCCGACCAGCAGACCCAGGTCGATCCCACGTTTGAGCAGAACTTGAAGCTGAACATACAGGGAACTATCGGTGACAAGCTCTCCATCCAGACCGACTGGGATACCGAGCGTGCCTTCGACTTTATGAACCGCCTGAGTATTGTCTACCAGGGGTACGAGGACGAGATACTGCAGCGTATCGAGATGGGTAACGTTTCGATGGAGACCGGCAACTCGCTGATCAGGGGAGGTAGCGCGCTCTTCGGGGTAAAATCTATTGCACAGATCGGTTCTCTGCGTCTTACTTCGGTGCTCTCGCAGCAGGAAGGGGAAGGGCGTACAGAGACCATTACCGGCGGTGCCCAGGAACAGCAGATCTCCATACGGCCGGCCGACTACCAGAATGACAGGCATTTTTTCCTGGATTTTTATAACTGGCAGGAGTTTGAGAGTAATATGTCTAATCCGCAGCAGCTCGGCCAGGCCTATCAGCTTTCGGAAATCAATGTTTGGATATTGAGGGAGTCGACCCAGTCGTTCGAAGGCGAACGCCAGGCTATTGCGCTGGTCGATCTGGGCGTGGTGGAAAACGGAGACGGCAGCTACGCACTGCCCGACGAAAACCAGGACCCTTTTGACGACGCCACCCTTGACCAGTTCCGCGATCCCTCGCAAGGTGCATCGGCGCAGGATTTCGGCGTAGAGCCGGAAGAGTTTGTGGAGGGATACTTCATCCCGCTTCAGGAAGGGGTCGACTACGAGGTAAACCGCTATCTCGGTTATGTGTCGCTGAAACGTAACCTGGGTTCGCGTCAGGCGCTGGCCATTTCGTTTAAGTATTTGGATCCCGGGACAGGCCAGACGGTCAGCGTCGGTGATGTGAGCCAGGCCGGCGGCGACCGCATCTACCTTAAATTGATCCGGCCGCAAAATGCCACTACTACCAACAAAGCCTGGGACCTGATGATGAAGAACATTTATTCGGTCGGTGCTTCGAACCTCACGCCCGAAAACCTGGAATTGGATATCAAGTATACCGAGCAGAACGTACCGAGCAGCTCGTTGCCCCAGCGAAATACGATTTTGCTGCAGGATCTGGGCCTGGACCGGGTGGATAACCAGGGCGCCCTCAACCCTGACAACCGCATTGACTTCAGTACCGGTACGCTGGATCCCGCTTCAGGCACTATCGTTTTTCCCTACCTCGAGCCCTTTGGCGACAGGGTGGAGAGCCTTTTGTCCACTACGGGACTTACGCCCGACCAGATAGCGGATATCGCCTTTAACGAACTCTACGAGGAGAAGAAAGTCAATGCCAACCAGTTCTCGAAGAACAACTTCTATCTGTTGGACGGCAGATCCAAAGGAACGGTATCCGAGAATTACTCTCTGGGTATTTCCCTGGTAGAGGGGTCGGTGACCGTGCTGGCCAACGGTAAAGAGCTGCAGGAGGGTACCGATTATGTGGTTGATTACTCCATCGGCAGTATTACAATCCTGGACGAACAGTACCTTCGCAAAGGTCAGGAGATTAAAATCGAATATGAGAACAACCAGTTTGCGCAGATAGAGCAGAAGAGCTTTACGGGCCTTCGGGCGGAATATGAGGTCAATGAAAACATCCGTTTCGGCAGCACCTATTTTCGCCTGAAAGAGAAGCCGTTGCAGGATAAGATCCGGATAGGCGACGAGCCGGTTAACAATGCTGTTATCGGTTTTGATGCCAACGCCCGTTTTGATACCCCCTGGCTCACCCGGGTAATCGATAAAGTGCCCCTGTTACAGACCAACGCTCCGTCCAGCTTTTCCCTGAGCGGCGAATTTGCCCAGTTGCGGCCGGGTGTGGCACAGACCAACGCTGTGGAAGATGCCATTGACAGGGGTGACCTTTTCGAAGATGAAGAGAACGGCCTTTCTTTCATCGACGATTTCGAAGGCGTGGATATCGGGCTCAGCTTCATGAATCCTTCTCGGTGGAGCCTTTCAGCGGCGCCGGCAGCGGTGCCGGGCTATGGGCCCGACCAGCCTTTCTTCGATGATAATCCACCGGCCAACCCCAGCAATACCTTGGCCGATAAGATTGCCCGTTCGGATCTCAGGAGTCAGTTTTCGTGGTATACCATTCCCCAGAATATCAACGAGATACTGAATGGTGTGGAGCTTACTCCCGAATCCCAGCCGGTGCGAGTGACCGACGTATTCCCTAACCGGGATGTTCTTTCGGAGGAAAATTTCCTGTCTACCCTCGATGTCTATTACGATCCGCAAAGCCGGGGACCATACAACTACAACCTCGATCTTAGAAATGTTCTCGAGAACGAGCCGGAACGGACCTGGGGCGGCATGGTGGCGACCCTTCCATCCGGACAGGAGGACCTTACCCAGAACAATATCGAGTTTCTCGAATTCTGGGTACAGCCGCTCCTCCCGGGAGGCCGCCAGCCCGACGCGCAAGACCTGCAGGATTACGACGGGAAGATGTATATCGATATCGGTATTGTTTCGGAAGACGTAGTACCCAACTTTAAAACCAATACAGAGGATGGCCTTGCCCGCCGGCCGGACGACCTAGAGCCCGATAACTTCGGCAATAATGCACGTTCCTACATTCCCATACCTCCTCCGCCGCCCGAAGGCCAGTTTTCCAATGAGAGGAGGCAGCAGGAAGATGTAGGGCTGGACGGTGCACCCAACACGGAAGGTATCGGCAACCGGAATGAGCAGAACCTGTTCAGTAGTTTTTTAAGTGCCATGCAGTCGGCTTACGGTATCGGGAGCCAGAACTACGCCGATATTGAAAACGACCCCTCCAATGATGATTATGTTTACTACGGTGAAGACCGGGTAGCCGACCGCCCGCTGCACGAACGTTTTCACCGTATGTACGGCTATCACGACGGTAACACGCCGCCCAACAACAGCGAGAAACGTGCCGTAACCAACAAGCCCGATACCGAGGGGTTGATTACGCCCTCTATAGTGGAACAGAACAATTCCTATTTCCAGTATGAAGTATCGCTGAATCCCGCCGACATACCCAATCTGGATGTCGGTTCACCGGGGACCTACATCGTTGATAAAGTTCCGGGACCTACCCAGCAGGAGCGCTGGTACCAGGTCCGTATTCCGCTGCAAGACTGGATACGCAAGGTAGGCTCTATCGAGAGCTTCCAGAATATTTCCTATATCCGGGTGTGGCTCTCCGGTTATGAGGAGCCCTTAACCCTGCGATTTGCGACTTTTGAGCTGGTCGGCAGCCAGTGGCGAAATGCCGAAAATGTCAACGGCATTGATAACTCAATGGCCGAATTCAATATCTCTTCAATCAATATTGAGGAAAACAGCCAGCGCCAGCCCATTCCGTACCGTCAGCCCGAAGGCGCTATCCGGGCGACCAACCGCAGCCGGCAGCGGCAGACCATTGCCAACGAGCAGTCGATCGTATTGGATGCGGAAGATTTAGGTCCGCAGGAGTTGAAGATGATCAAGAGGGTGTATCCCGGCGGCCTTAATATGATCAACTACTCCAATGTGAGGATGTTTGTGCATGGTGAAGGTTTTGATAACCGCGGCGACGCCGAACTGGTGCTCCGCTTCGGTACCGACCTTACCAACAACTACTACGAGTACCGCCAGCCGATTTCGCCCACCGACGAAAACTATCCTTTTTCCAATAAGCCGCTTAGTGAGTTGACCGACGGTGAACGCGAGCAGGAGGCCGAAGAGGTTTGGCTCTACGATCAGAACAGTGTCAATATCTTATTGCGGGCGTTCAACCAACTGAAGCAACTGCGTGACCAGCAGCAGAATGATCCCTCACAGGTGTATGAACGAAGCGATATCCTTGAAGAAGCCCCGCCGGGCGCCGTCATCGCTATCAAGGGGAACCCATCGCTTGACAGGGTGGGGGAGATCGGTATGGGGCTTCGAAATCCCTACGACACTGCTAATCCCGGAGAAGGGGTACAGTCGCTTGACGCGGAAGTATGGCTGAACGAATTGCGGGTATCCGGTTTTGACAACCAGACGGGGTGGGCGGCCAACGCCAAAGCCGAGCTCAGGCTGGCCGACTTTGCCACGGTCAACGCCAACTTCAACCGGGAGACCGACGGCTTCGGTGCTTTGGATTCCAGGCTGGGCCAGCGCCGTATCTCCGATGTGTATGGCTATGACCTCAATTCATCGGTGAACCTGCACAAGTTTATACCCGACCGCTACGGCTGGAACATTCCTGTCAGCCTCTCCACCCGCCGTTCGATTTCAACTCCCCGGTACCTGCCGAATCAGGGTGACGTGCGCCTTTCGGAATTTGAAGATGCAGTCAACGCCCGCGACGATATTTCCGACAATCAGAAGGAGCAGCTTATCGATGACAAGATTAAAGAGAGCCAGACCTTTCTGGAGAGTTATTCGATAAACCTGTCGAATGCAGGCAAGCGGCTTTCTGAAAATAAGATTGCTGAATATACGCTGGACAAAACCACCGTCAACTTCGTCTACAACACAACCGAGCGGAGAAACCCGGAGTACCGTTTTCAGGACAACTGGAATTATAACGGTTCGGTGCGCTACAACCTGAACTTCAGGAATACACAGCTGTTCGAACCTTTCGGTTTTTTGGATAATGTACCCTTGCTGAATGCGGTATCCGGTCTCAAACTGGGCTATACGCCGGCGGCGATCAACGCATCGGCCGGGGTGGATAGAAGCTATGACGAACGTCGCAGGCGATCATTGGCAGGCCAGCAGGAGAACGCCCTTCAGCAGTCACACTCCTTCTCCTACAACACCTCTTTCGGCTTCAACTACAACCTTACGCCTTCGGTTAAAACCACCTTCAGGACGCGATCGGTCTTCGACCTTTCGCGGGCAGGCATCGAAGAGAACGGCATTCCCGGAAGCGTGGACAGTACCCGTTTCAGGGTCATCCCCACCTTTACCGTACTCGACGGGCTGGTTACCGACACCCTTTCTTCACGACGCAGCAACTATGAAGAAGGCTATACCGCCAGCTGGCAACCCAGGCTAAACCAGCTCGAAGCGATTAGCTGGATGAGCTATTCGGCGAACTATGGCGGAGGGTACCAATGGAGAAACAGCCCGCTAGGATCGGGCCTGGGGGCTACCGTATCCAACAACCTGAATCTCAACCAGTCGCTTGAACTGGATATGAATGACTTGCTTGGACGAATGGAGTGGTACAGAAGGTTGGTCAGCGATAACGATGAAAACGATGGATTCGAGGAGGCTGCTTCGGCCGCACAGGATACCGCAGCTTCTTCTGCCAGGGAACAGGATCTCGGCCGGGATCTGGCCTATATCGGGGAAAAGGCCCTTCAGGCTTTGCTCAGTATCCAGTCGTTTGATATTTCTCTGAACCTTTCAAAGAATTCACAGCAGTCGGGCTATGCGGGCAATGCGCCTTTTTACCAGATGTTCCGCCAGGGCGGGGGCGACTATTCCCCTCCGTTTTCCTACCGTACGGGTATAAGTGATGAGATCGGACTGACGCAGCTGATCGATAATCCGAATGAGAATTCAACTATCCAGATACCGTCGAACAAGAGGCTGTCGAACGACCTGACGATTGGCTCCCGACTGCTTCCCTTCGATAATATTTCAATCGACCTCACATGGAACACCCAGTGGGATAACAACCGGAGCCGCTCCATCACTATCGATCCGGACGAAAACTTTTCGACTGTTCGCACCCAGAGCGGGAATATCAGCTCCAGCGTATGGGCTTTCGGCGGGGGTTATGAATCCCTCTTTAAAAGGCAGCTGCGGACGGCCTACGGAGACATCAATGCGCAGAACGACAGCCTGAGCGATGCCCTGGGTAACCGCGACGGGCGAACAGTCCTCGGCAAAGGCTCACTGCAGGACGACTTCCGAAAAGCTTATCTGGGAATAGGGACAGGCGCTGTCGGGAAGCGTAATTTTACGCCTTTCCCTCTGCCGGGATGGCGCATAACGTGGACCGGGGTGGAGAACATCATCCCGTATCTCGGGCAGTTCATGGCTCGGGCTTCTATTTCTCATTCATACCGGGGTGCTTATCGCCTGGGATGGACTTTTAATGCTACTACCGATCCTTTTCCGCCTTTCCAGCTGGGCGCTTATACGGTGCTGAATCGCCGCCCGGAATATGAGCCGAACTCTATCAACATCGAGAAGAACTTCAGTCCGCTGATAGGGCTAAACATTACATGGGAGTCAAACCTGCGTACCAATATCCAGTACGAATACAGCAAGATCACCAGCCTCGCGCTTTCGAATACGACGGTCACCGAGCGCTATTCCAAGGGCTTTCGGTTTACCTTCAGCTATACCGTCCGCAATTTCAAACTTCCGTTTTTTGCCAGGTTGGACAATGCCGTTGATTTCACCATCAATACCAGCTTTATTGAGGATATTGAGCAGAAATATTCCCTGGATTCGGATTTGGAAGACGAGCTTCAAGAAGGGCATGATTCCATCATTCAGGATGTGGAAGCGGCCAGTTTCGACCCCAGCTTCACCGGTGGCCAGTCTCGTATCAACGGCTCGGCTATCATCGGCTACCAGTTTTCGCAGACTATCAAGGCCAACTTCGAATACACCTACAGCCGCCTCATTCCAAAATCGACGGGCGTATTCCCGCGTACCGATCACGACATCCGCTTTAACGTAATTGTTTCTATTCGTTCGGATTGATGTCTTCTTCCTCAAAAGGAGAGGTGAATATCCACGCCAACCCCAGTACGGTGATGACAAGCAGGGAGGCGGGCATCCAGTCGCCCAACAGGGCGTAGATGGTCATTTCGGTACGTATCGGGACTTCGTAGCTAAAAGTATCCTGAGTCCAGTATTCCGTTTTAACTTTCACGCGGCCGTCGGGGGCGATGATACCGGAAATCCCGTTGTTGGCACTGCGGACTACCCATCGCCGGAATTCTATGGCGCGGAGCCGTGCATAGGCGAAATGCTGGTGATGTCCGCTTGTGTTGCCCCACCAGCCGTCGTTGGTAATGACCGAAATAAAGCCGGAACCTCCCTGTACGAATTGTTTGACCCAGGAAGGGAAGACCGAGTCGTAGCAGACCAGCGCAGGAGTGGAGGTGCCGGCCACCGGAAAGGCGTCGGCCTGCCGTCCTTTGCCGAAGCCCTGGCTTTCTCGCAGGTTCAGCCAGTTGAAAATATCCAGGCTGTTCAGGAAGCGTGCAAAAGGCACGCGTTCCACAATAGGAACGAGGTTGTGCTTTCGATACACTTCAAGGCTGCTGTCGGGGTAGAAGCCCAATGCGGAGTTATATGCCAGCCACGGTCCGCGTGAACTCAGGCGGGGCATTTTGGGGGCTTCGCCTTCGGTATAGTATTCAAAATAGGTGCTGCCTCCCAGAATGGGCGTATCCCAACGGTCGGCATGCCGACTGAGCAGGGTTCTGATGCTGTCGGCGGTGTTGTTGATGTTGCCTTCGGAAAGGATATAAGGATGAATGCCGTTTTCCGGCCAAATAACCAAGTCGGTTTCATTGGTATGCAGCGAATCGGACAGTCTCAGTAGGTGGTTGACCGCTCCGTAGGGGGTTTCAAACCGGCCGTATTCCTGGTAGGAATCGAAATTGGGTTGTACTACAACGACCTCGGCGGCTTCCCGGTTGTCACCTTCCGTTTCGAAGGATACGTACTGTATCAGCGATACCGCCGGGAAGAAAAGCAGGCATCCCGCCGCGCCATACAGCAACGGTTTTTGTGACTCCTTGATCCAGCGATAAAAAAGTGAGGCGGTAAAGAGAATCCAGAAAGAGATGCCCAGGTAGCCGGTTGCCGAGATGTATTGTACCAGCGAGGGTACATCGGACCAGGCGTTGCCCAGTGACAACCATGGCCAGGCCAGGTCCCAGTGATGATGCAGGTACTCGATACTTACCCAAACCGAGGCCTGCAACAAAGCGATAAGCCAGGCATGCCCGGTCTTCTCCTGGATCTTGTGTTGAAGCATGACGGGGATCGTCATCACTACGCCGTTGGCCAGGATAGCAGCGATGCCGGCCGCGGGAGAAGCCATCATGAGCCAGTAGGTGGTAATCAGGTTCCATACTACAAAGCCGGGATAGGTCCAGTAGGCAGCTGACTTATAATCGGGGCAGAGATCTATGAGCCTGAAAATCAGGACAAAGGCCGGGAAAGCCAGGAAAGGGAAGGGGAGAGGCGGAAAGCTGAGCCCCAGAAGTACCCCCGAGATGAGGCTCAAAACCCATTTGTTATTCCAAAATAGATCTTTCAGTCGGTTCATTCGCTATATCCCTCCGGTGCTATGATTACTACGATTTCTCCCTTGATGTCGTCCCTGAGCGCAAAGTTTTGTTGCACTTCGGAAAGCTTGCCGCGGACAACCTCCTCAAATTTTTTTGTAAGCTCTCGGGCTACCGCTATATACCGTTCGCCTCCCATATATTCCAGTAACTCATCCAGCAGCTTCAAAAGCCGGTGGGGACTTTCATACAGCACTATCGTGCGTTCCTCATCGGTCAGCTGTTTCAGTTTTTTCTGCCTTCCTTTCTTTACCGGAAGAAAGCCTTCGTAGGCATAGCGGTCACAGGGCAGTCCGCTGGCAACAAGGGCTGTGGTGGCAGCGTCCGGGCCGGGAATGACTGAAACCGTATGGCCCGCCTTATGCGCTTCGCGGGCAGCCAGAAAGCCCGGATCCGAGATGCCGGGCATGCCGGCGTCTGAAATGACCGCCACATCCTGATGGGCGTCCAGCAGGTTGATAAGATGGGCTACCTTTTGATGCTCGTTATGCTGGTGGAAAGAAAAAGTATCGGTTTCGATGCCATAGTGGTTTAGCAGTACTCCCGAGGTGCGGGTGTCTTCACATGCGATATGGGAAACGGACTTCAACAGCCGAACGGCACGGGGAGAAAAATCGTCCAAATTTCCGATAGGTGTAGCCACCAAGTATAACGTAGCCAATTTACAGGGGTATTTATTTACGGATGTCGGATGAAGATAACAGCTAAAAAGGTTATTATCACAGTCGATTATTTGAACAGAAATATCTCAATTCAACGAACAGAATACAGAAGATGGCTGACTTTAAACCTTCCGGAATTAATCACATTACCATACGGGTTAACGACATAGAGCGGGCAGAGGAGTTTTACGGTGAAATACTGGGCTTTGAGCTGCTCAGAAAAATGGGCAAGAGCATGGCCGTATATCAGGTGGGCGAGGAGGATACCCTGGTGCTCGTCGAAGCGGAAACCAGCTATGATCCGTCCTCGCGTGATTACAGAGTGGATCATTTTGGCTTTTATCTCGATTCGCCTGAACAGGTGGATGAACTTGCCGCTTATTTCCGTGAAAAGGAGGTAACTGTTTTGAGCGGCCCTGCCAACCGAAAGCGTGGCCGTTTTGTATTTATATCCGACCCCGACGGCAATATGATCGAGCTTTTCTACGAAGAGGATGAGGACTGAGGCGAAGCGGCAGACAAGACGTATCGACAGCAAGGCGCTATTTACGTAACTTTGGCAGGTAAAATGGCGGATAGTTCCGCTGGCATGTTATTTGCATAACCTTAGGGCGAGCGAACGATATTGTGATTGAACAGGAAACTTATAAAGCATTGTAGCACATAAATGAGCGACAACAACAAGGAAACGGAAAAAAAGCAGGAAACGGCCGAACAAGAGCCGGTAGAAGCGACCGGGTCCCCTTACGAAAGTTACGATAAGGATGAACTGGTCGATCTTCTGAGGGCGCGGGAAGCCCGTGTTGAAGAGCTGGAGCAGCAGCTGGAAGAGGCCAAAGATGCACATTTGAGGAAGGCGGCCGAGTTGGATAACGTGCGGAAGAGAATTCAGCGGGAGCGCAGCCAGATCTACGAAACGGCCAAGGCCAACGCACTTGAAGATTTTCTGCAAATTAATGATGATCTGCGAAGGACCCTCAAGGCTTCCGAGGAACTGGAGGTGGATCAGACTTTTTTGGATGGCGTCAACCTGGTGGCCAGTAAGTTTGAAGAGGTATTGAAAAAACACGGGGTGGAGCGTATCGATGAAGAGATGGTGCCTTTCGATGTAGACCTCCACGACGCCATGATGCGTCGCAAGCCCGATGACGACAGCATTGAAAGTGATATGGTTTTAAGTGTTATTGAGAATGGTTACCGTATGGGCGACCGTACTATCCGTCATGCCAAAGTAATTGTAAGCGAATAAGGAATTATTCATGTCTAAACGCGACTATTACGAAGTATTAGGTGTTGACAAAAACGCCAGCCAGGATGAAATAAAGAAAGCTTATCGCAAGCTGGCGATGGAGTATCATCCCGACCGAAATACCGACGATCCCAAGGCCGAAGAGAAGTTCAAGGAAGCTTCGGAAGCTTATGAGGTTCTGCGCGATGAGGAGAGCCGGCAGCGCTATGACCGCTTTGGGCACCAAGGCGTGAACGGTGGTTTCGGCGGCGGAGCCCGCGGTTTTGAGAACGTAGGCTTTGAAGATATCTTCAGTCGGTTTGGAGAGATATTCGGTTCCGACTTCGGTGAGATGTTTGGCGGCGGCCGGGGCCGTTCCCGCAGCCGTCAGTCTCCGGGACAGCCCGGTTCGGATATGAAATTGCGTATCAGCCTGAGCCTGGAAGAGATCGCATTCGGTGCTGAGAAAAAGCTTAAAGTAAAGAAGCAGGTCGTATGCGACCAGTGCAACGGAACCGGGGCGGAAACGGAAGATGATTTCCAGACTTGCGGTACATGCAACGGTATGGGTGAGGTAAGGCAGGTACATCGTACTATGCTGGGACAGATGGTGAACGTGCAAACCTGTCCCGAATGCCGCGGCGACGGACGCATTATTACCAGCGAATGTACCAAGTGCAACGGAGAAGGCCGTTATAAAGGAGAAGAAACCGTTAAGGTGAAAATCCCTTCAGGCGTTTCCAAAGGGAACTATATTACGCTGCGCGGCCAGGGTAATGCCGGCCGGCGAGGCGGTGACGCAGGGGCACTTATCGTCCTTATTGAGGAGGAAGAGCACGAGCATTTCGAACGGGATGGCAACAATATTTACTACGACCTTGTGCTCAGCGTGCCCGATGCCATCCTGGGTACTGAGGTAGAAGTGCCGACCCTTAAGGGCAAGGCAAAAGTTAAAATTGAAGAAGGCACTCAGCCCGGCAAATTGTTGCGCATGAAAGGCAAAGGTATACAGGGATTGAGTAATTCGGGCACTGGCGACCAGTTTATCAGGGTGAATGTGTATATGCCGCGCAACCTGTCCGATGAAGAACGGAAACACATCGAAGCCCTCAGGGATAACGAGAATTTCGATGCATCCAACAAGGAAGATTCCGGCAAGGGATTCTTCTCCAAGATAAAGGATGTTTTCAGCTGATTTACTTTCCAGCTAAATAAAAAAGCCTTCCCAATCGGATTGGGAAGGCTTTTTCTATAGTTGTACTACAAATATTGCTTAGCGGCTGTAGTGGCTTCGCTGGCCTCTGCCACCACGGTTGCCTTCGGGCTTGGGCCGTGCTTTGTTTACCTTGATGGTGCGTCCGTCTAGCTCGGCACCGTCCAGTTCTTCAATAGCATTGTTGGCATCGTCTTCGTCAGCCATCTCGACAAAACCGAAGCCTTTGCTGCGGCCGGTTTCCCTGTCGGTGATGACTTTGGCGGATACTACTTCACCGAATTCTTCGAAGATCTCTCGGAGATCATTATCTGAAATCTTGTACTCAAGATTTCCTACGTAAATATTCATTTATAAAAGGCATTAATTAAGATTTAATGGGAGATATGGCGGGATCTTACAACAGATTCATCTATCAATCGAAAGGTGAGCCGGGTAAAGGTCGTCATTCATCCCTCAAGACAATGATACGTCTATTTCCGTCTAAAAAGAAATAAATAAATTCAGCGATTGAAAAATTATGGACTGTCCAGAAAGTCTTTGATAAGGTTCAACAGTTCATCCTGATGCTCGATAAAAGGAAAGTGCCCTGATTGCTTTATTATAGCCATCCGGGCATAAGGAATTTCCTTTTGAAGAACCGGGGCCGATAGTTCGCTCGCCGGTTCCTGATCGCCATAAACAATGAAAGTTGGCGAGGATATCTTCTTCAGGTCGTCGACCAGGGAATAGGAGGATAGCTCGGGCATAAGGTTGGCAAACAGGCTGCTTCGCTTGCGATAATCTTCGGGGATGTAAAAACTGAGTCTGTCTGCCATCTTCCTGTTATAAAACTGGCTGCGGAATGAGATCTTAAGTAGTTTTTCTACCGCTTCCGAATAATCTTCAGCAAGCAGGCCCGACTGCATCACCGCTTGGCGGTCGAGGCTGTCCCGGGTGGTCGCCCGCCCGGCAAGCATATTATTCTCTTGTTGCCAGAGCTCCCAGCTTGGCGGCATCGAATTCAGCAGTACGAGCGAACGCAGCCGGTCGGGATACCGAATGGCGTATTTCATTCCCAATAAGCCGCCCCACGAGTGGGCAATGATATGTACTTTACCCAGTTCCAACCTTCTGCGTATGGCCTCGATATCCTCAATAAAATTTCCCAGATATACCTCGGAACTGTCCATCTTTGCCGAAGACCGTCCGCTCAGCCGTTGATCGTAAAAGACGAGCCGATAGCTGTCGGCCAGCGGTTCCAGGTGGGGAAACAGGTAGCTGTGGTCGAGCATGGGACCGCCGTGAATGACAATGACCGGTTCTCCCTTGCCTATACTTCTCATAAAGAGTTCGGTACCGTTAATCGGTTCCAACCCTTCAAAGGGTATTTTTAGATCCTGCGCAACAGCCGAAGTGTTGAATATGAGGAAGAGAAGCAAAGGAATTATTTTATAGCTGTTCATAGCTAAGTGGTCTCGTAATATTAATCGGAAAAAAGTTGCCGGATTTCTTCATTACCTATCTTGGCCGCATAGTCCCCGAAGGTATTGCCCTCTTCATCCTTGTAGTACTTGAGCGATGGAAAACGGTTCAGGTAGCGCTTTACCAGCGGCACATTCTGTTGCTGGATGGCGTATTTGACATCCTCCAGCTCTATGGAGAGAAACCCACCGGGTGACCGCAGGTATTCGATGGCCCAGCCGGCGGGAGTCGCCTTCCACTGTTTGTCTTTGGCATTCACATCGGCCCCGTAATTGATGAGCAGTTTAGCTGCATCGCGGTGCCCGTGAAGTGCGGCATAATGAAGGGGCGTGGCCCCCTTGTCGTCACGGGCCATGGCCAGGGAAGGAGCTTCGTCGAGCAGTTGTTCTATTTTATCGCGATCACCCCTGGAGACAGCCTCAAAAATCGCCTTATGATTTTCCATGCCGAAATTTTTAGTCGTTAGCCACAAGCATAAAATGAATCAGTAATTTAGCATGAAATTGGAATTCTGCAATAAACGGACTCTAATCCAGCCTGAGGCCCATATAGAGATGGTCACGGAGGGTGTCCTGGTACCGGATGCCGTCTGGAATGCGGCCGTATTCTTCGAAACCGAACTTTTCAAGCAGCCCTATGCTGGCTTCATTACCTGAAATGAGGATGGCGACCAGGATACGAAAGCCCTGGTCCCGGCAAAAGGAGATGGCGTGCTCCATCAGGGCAGTGGCAAGGCCCTTGCCGTGGTGGCGGTAGTCTATATAGTAGCTGATCTCGGCTACATCATCGAGGGCTTGGCGGCCGGCCCGGTAGGGAGAGACAGATATCCATCCGAGTACATCATTGTCTTCTTTCCATACGAAGACGGGAAAGGCTTCAGCCTCGTGTTCCCTGAACCACTCTTTTCGTTCCTCCAAATCGACGGGCTTGAGGTGAGCGGTACGTAGGCCGTCTTTGACCGCCTGGTTATAGATGGCGTTTATAGCGTCGAGATCTTCCGTTGTCGCCCTGAAAATCACTGCAGGTTATTCGCTTTCGTTTGTAGCGATAAGCTTTCCGTCTTCATACACTTCTTCCTTGATGAGCGTGCCCGAGCTGTCGTATTCCATCCAGCGGCCTTCTTTCTTATTGTTAACGTATTCACCGGTAATACCCAGCTTTCCGTTTTGATGCCATACCTTCATGGGGCCGTCCAGTTGAAAGAGGTCGCTGCTGTTGTAGCTCCACTGTACCTGTTTCTGACCGTTGGGCCAATAGTCAATGCGGCTGTCTCCCCGGGAGCGGGATTTGACAGAGCCGTCTTTGTAGTACATCACAAATTCATCAGGCTTGTCTTCGTAATGCAATTCGCCATCAGGGTACCATCCCCTGGAGTAGATTCCTTCTTCTTCAAAACGGTCGTTATAATAGCTTTCCTGATTTTTGGCTCCATTGTCGTACCAGATGGTAAGCTGCTGGAGCTTCCCGTCTTCAAATTCACCCCTCTGGGTCACGTGGTCCAGTTTCCAGTGGTGTTTTTCGACTGTACCGCTAAAGGGATCGGACGAACCTTCCATGGAATACGTCTGGTAGCGGTAGTATTCCTGCACGGCCTCACGGCTATGGCGATAGATACTGTCAACGACGGCGGGATTCATGGTTTCCAGCTCAGGAAAATAGTAGACCATCGAATCACTCATTGCCCTGTTTTGAGATGGCTCCTGGGTACATGCAGAGAGTGTAAGCAGCAACAGCAGAGGAAGGATATGGGCCGGTCTCATAGTCTTATAATTAATTGGGTTTCAGGAAAAATATAAGAAAATCCTGAAAACGCTAATTTCCAGCTTTCTTCCTGAACACAATATTCCGTACCTATTCCCATCCGACTCCATGGTATTTGGGAATAAAGGCTCTTGTAGCCAGGACGGATTTTCCGATTGGCTTATGAGATGCAATACCGTTATTATAGCCGTGTTATAACCATTTATTAATGTACTGATTCCGTGCAGGTTTTCGTTTCGATAACTTTCGGAGCGGAATTAAAAGGGAATCCGGTGCTTCTTCCACAATGAGGGAGGAAATTCCGGAGCAGTCCCCGCTGCTGTAAGCTCCTGAAGCTTTTGATCTTTCTTTAACCACTGTTTTTCTCACAGGACGGGAAGGTTGTCAAAAGTGGAGTAAGCCAGAAGACCTGCCGCATGGATGAAGGAAAAGCTTCGGGAGAAAGCCGTACCTATGAACCGCTTCCTTTTTCGTAACCGTTTTATTTTTTATCTGCTCTTCCTCCTTTTACCGGCCTGGAGTATATCCTGTAGTGGACAAAGTGACCCCGATTCCGGCGGTTCTGTTCCGGCTGCAGCACACAATACATTTGCCGATACCGTGGGGGTTAAGTATGCCGAAGGCTTTCGCATCAGTTATCACGGCAACTTCAAGCTGTTGGAGATCTTCAATCCTTTCCAGGATATCACCGATACACTGCGGTATGTGCTAAAGCAGCGGGGGACTGTCCTTTCAGAGACTTTTGATGACGCCCAAATTATCGAGATCCCTATACGGAGCATGATCGCGACATCCACAACCCACATTGCCCTGACCGGGATGCTGGATGCCAATGAGATCGTCACGGGCATGGTGGGAGCGGAATATGCCTATAGCAGTGAGATCCGCCGGCGAATGGAAGAAGGTGAAATTACTTCTTTCCCGCACGGAGAGTTCAACAAAGAACAGGCCCTTGCTCTGGATCCCGACCTGGTTATGGTTTCTGCCGGACAGTCTTCCCAGTTTGACGACTACCGTGTACTGATGGAGTCGGGTATCGGGGTGTTGATCAACTCGGAGTGGCTTGAGACGACCCCGCTTGGTAAAGCGGAATGGGTCAAGATGATGGCTGCCTTGATTAACAGGGAGCGTAAGGCCAATGCGGCATTTTCGGAGGTGGCACAAAGGTATAACGAACTTCAGGCTATGGCACAGTCGGTTGAGGAGAAGCCGCTTGTCATTAATAACCTCCCGTATAAGGGAGCCTGGTTTGTGTCGGGCGGGAACAGTTTTACGGCTCAATATTTGAAGGATGCCGGAGCCGGTTACCCCTGGTATGATAACCCGTCGACCGGCGGACTCAGAAAAGATTTTGAGGCGGTATATGAAGTGGGCCTGCGTGCGGATGTCTGGATCAACCCGGGTGCTGCTACATCTTTGGAGGAGATCCTGGAAGCCGATACCCGTTTCAGGGATTTTAAGGCGTTCGAGACGGGACAAATTTACAATAATAACAAGCGGATGAGTCCCTCGGGCGGCAATGACTTTTGGGAGTCGGGTGTAGTGCACCCCGAACGAATGCTGGCCGATCTTATCCATATTTTTCATCCTGATATCCTGCCCGGCCATACCCTCTATTATTATCAAAAGCTCGAGGAGGAGGGCGATGAGTAAATCTGCCGGACAGACCCATTGGCCGGATGCCGGCCTGAATTTCGGATATCTTGGGCTGCTTCTGGCCGGCCTTGTTGTACTTTTTCTGGCAAATGTGGCTTTGGGTTCGGTACAAATTCCCCTTTCGGATATCGTATCTATTCTTCTGACAGGTCAATCGGAAAATGATGCCTGGATTAAGATTGTTGAGAACATTCGTCTGCCGCGAGCCTTCACGGCGGTACTGGCCGGCAGTGCGCTTTCCATAGGCGGACTCCAGATGCAGACGCTCTTCCGGAATCCGCTGGCCGGTCCTTCGGTTTTGGGAATAACGGCCGGTGCGAGCCTCGGTGTTGCCATCGTTATGCTGGCGGCGGGCACCATCACCAGCATTTTTGCCATCCAGCAGCTCAGCCAGGGAGGGAGCTGGCTCATCATCGGCGCAGCAAGCGTGGGTTCGGGACTGGTGCTCTTCCTTATACTGCTTGTCTCGGCCCGGATCCGCGACAGCGTTACGCTGCTTATCATCGGGCTGATGATCGGCAACATCACCATAGCGCTGGTCAGTATCTGGCAGTACTTCAGCCGTCCCGAGCAGATTCGCGACTACCTGATCTGGACTTTTGGCAGTCTCGGCGGGGTAACCGAAAGCCAGCTCTGGATATTGGCATTGGCCGTACTTATCGGTACGGTACTGGCCTTTCTTCTTTCCAAATCTCTCAACGGCTTGCTGCTGGGAGAGAATTATGCCAGGAGCATGGGGCTCTCCGTTTTCCGTGCCCGTTTTTGGATTATTCTCAGCACAAGTATTCTGGCAGGCAGTATTACGGCCTTTTGCGGACCCATTGGCTTTGTGGGTGTAGCGGTGCCGCATCTCACGCGTTCGCTGCTGAATACCAACGAGCACCGCATTCTTATACCGGCTACTTTCCTGATGGGGGCCATCCTTATGCTAGCCTGTGATATAGTGGCCCAGGTTCCAGGCAGCAGTACTACACTCCCGATCAGCGCCGTGACTTCGCTGGTCGGTTCGCCGGTAGTGATCTGGGTCATCGTCAAACGAAAAAACCTTCAGGCTTCCTTCTCATGAGCGGTTCGCGAAATACCGTCCTTGAAACACACGATTTGCAAATCGGTTATGCGGCGAAATCCGGCATGGCTACGGTGGTAGCTGAGGACATCAATGCCGCTGTGCAATCCGGTGAGCTGATCTGCCTGTTGGGACCCAACGGCTCCGGAAAATCTACGCTGATCAAGACTATGGCAGGCATGTTGTCTCCTCTGAACGGAGATATCGAACTGTTCGGTGAACTTATCAGCAGTATGCAGCCAAAAGAGATTGCCCGGCGGCTCAGTACGGTACTTACCGACCGCGTGACGGTCGGCAACCTGTCGGTCTACGACCTGGTGGCTTTCGGACGCTCACCCTATACAGGCTGGCTGGGTTCGCTGAGGAAGGAAGACGAGGAGAAGGTACGCTGGGCTATCGAGTCTACCGGTCTGCGTGACTTTGTCAGCCGGGATATCCTGAAGCTAAGCGACGGCGAGCGGCAGAAGGTGATGATTGCCCGGGCACTGGCCCAGGATACTTCCGTTATTCTGTTGGACGAGCCTACGGCTCACCTTGACCTGCCTAACCGCGTGGAGATCATTCGCCTGTTGCGTAAACTGGCTCACGAGACCGGGAAGGGGATTCTGCTTTCTACCCACGAACTGGACCTGGCCTTGAAGGCGGGGGACCGTATCTGGCTGATGAACCGCGAGAAGGAGCTTTTCAAAGGAGTACCGGAAGACCTGGTACTGAACGGTACGTTTGAGCGGGTCTTCAGGCAAGACAGTTTTGATTTTGACCGCGAGACCGGCTCCTTCAATATCCACCGGCAGCAGCGTCGGGAGATCAGTCTCGCCGGAGACACCGTCCCTGTATTCTGGACCCGCCGCGCCCTTGAAAGGGAAGGCTATAAAGTAAGCGAAAACGGGGATGCGGGAATTACAATTTACGCGAACGTAAGGGGAGACGGTTTCGGCTGGAAGGTAGCATCGGCCGGGGGAGAGAAAGAGATACATTCGGTGAAAGAGCTCATTGATATTCTTAGGGCTATCACCCAATAGCTGTTGCTCGTGAAGAATTGGTTTTGAATTTCATCCCTTCTCCCCATATCTTCATCTCGTGCATTGGTTTCCATCCCGACAGACGTCGGGAGGAATTAAAACGGGAATCCGGTGGCCTGCCGACCGTAGCTTCACGCGGAGGCAGGGAATCCGGAGCATTCCCCGATGCTGTAAGTTCCATAACCTTTTGACCTTTCTTTAACCACTGTTCCACTTAGGGGCGGGAAGGTTGTCAAAAGCGGGACAAGCCAGAAGACCTGCCACTGCATGTACATTCGTAGCTTTCGGGAGAAAAGCGAAGAATAAATGCAGTCCCTAATGCTGTGTTTATCCCTTCTTTTAGCATTCCCAAAGGTGCGAATGATGTATTAATCATCATTTGTAACCTAATTTGACAATCTTATGAAAACTTTAGCCAAACGATTGGCGGCAGCGGCCGTCCTGGTGGGAATACTCTGTCCGGGTCAGGCTGCCCACGCCCAGAACAGATCCGAACCGATCGACACCTCCAAAGTATACCAGCTGGAAGAGATCATCATCAGCGCCAGCCGGTGGGAACAGTCACCCGAGACTGTCGGACGTAATGTAACCGTTATTTCACGCCGGGAAATCGATAGCTCCATCCACACCAGTGTCGGCGGCCTGCTGGCCGAACAGCAGGGCCTGCACGTGGTAGGCAACCGGCAGACGCCCGGTTCAAGCCAGAGCCTCTTTCTGAGGAATACCGACAGCAACCAATCGGTAGTTATGATCGATGGCGTCCGAATCAGCGACCCTTCCTCGCCGGGGAATGCCATAGACCTTTCCGAACTTTCCCTGGCAGGAGTAGAGCGAATTGAGATTGTGCGCGGATCGCACAGTACGCTCTACGGTTCGTCGGCTATCGGCGGCATTATCAACATCATTACAAGAAACAGTGCTGAAGAGGGTTTTGCAGGGTCCCTGACTACCGGCCACGGGACTTTCGGCAAGGGAAGCTATTCCACCCAAAATAACCTTGCGCTTAATTATGCCACGCAAGGCGGTGCCTATATCGATTTTGGAATGGCACAGGAGATGACACGTGGGCTGGATGCTACCGTAGATACGGTGAGCAATCCGGGAACCTTCAACCCACAGGATAAAGATGACTTCAACAAGCTGGACCTGAACGGGAAGGTAGGCTACAAAGGCGACGGCTTCAAAGTCTATGCCTCATACCGGAGGGCGGATCAGGCCGGCGACCTGGATCAGTCTGCCTATGTGGACGACGACAATGCCCGGATCGACTTCAGGCGAAATTTGTATGGCTACGGAGCATCTTACGATCTGTCTGATAGAACAGAAATTCGTTTTACGGGGGCTTGGTCGGAACTGAACCGTGATTTTGTGAACGACTCTTCGGTGGTGGATGCTTCCGGCAAT
This sequence comes from uncultured Balneolaceae bacterium, assembly GCA_964457025.1. Classification (GTDB taxonomy): domain Bacteria; phylum Bacteroidota; class Rhodothermia; order Balneolales; family Balneolaceae; genus CAYWDK01. The sequence goes on from CAYWDK010000002.1 coordinate 79,011, forward strand.
TACGACGGCACTTATACCGAAACAAGGGGAGAGGGGACCGTTTGGGAGAATGAGCTTACGGCCCACCTGAGCGGTGATGCTTTTTCATCCATCGTCGGCGCCGGGAGGTCAAGCCAGACCATGAGTACCTACAGCTATACCTATTCAAGCGCCTTCAATTTTGAGTCGGAGTCGGATCTCGATTCACTTGGACTGAAAGAGACGATCCATTATGCTTTTGCAAAAACCGAGCTGAACGGAAGCCTGCTATCCGATGGGCTCGAGGCTTTCAGTCTGGGGCTGGGGGCTCGCATTTCCCGGCATAATGAATTCGGGACCCACTTTACCTACGAAATCAATCCCACAGTGCGTATTTCTTCTTCCTCACTGGTCTACGCCGCCCTGACAACCGGTTTTAACGCTCCTTCACTGTATCAGCTCTATTCACCCGCCGAAGGTTTTGGTGCTCATACGAATCGCGGTAACACTCACCTGGAACCGGAGACGTCTGTATCGATTGAAGCCGGCTGGAAGCAGGATATCGGAAGCAGCTTTCGGCTAAAGGCTTCTCTCTTCCGGACAGCACTGAGCAACACTATCGAGTATATCTATCTGTGGGATGGAAACACGGCAATAGAAAACCTGTCTGGCGGGGACTACCTCGGTGATACCTACATCAATATATCTGAGCAGGTGATCAACGGTGCGGAGATCGGAGTGGAAGCTGAGCTGCTGCCGCAGCTCCGCCTGGACGGGAGCCTCACTTATACACACGCTACGCATTCGTTCTCTCCGGAAGACATCGACGAGAGCTATACGGGGAGTAACCATGTACAGCTTTTTGAAGGAGGGCAGTTCGTAAATGAGGAGAAAGAGATATCTGGATTGATCCGCCGCCCCGAACTTACCGCTACGGCCGGCCTGAATTATCGCCCGTCCAGTCGGCTGGGTATTACGGCAAGTACCAGTTTTGTGGGAGCCAACGACGATATTTTCTACAGCGCCGTACTGGGTCCTTTTGGGGCTGTGGACAGGAAAGAAGTCGACCGGTATAATCTTACCGATCTTAAAGTCAGTTACCGCATAGGTTCAAGGCTAACACTGATGGCAAAGTCGGAAAATATTTTTGATACCGATTATACCGAGATCAACGGATATGCTACCAGGGGGAGAAGCTTTTTTATCAAGGCGAAGTACCGTTTGAGCGGCTTCTGAGAAGCAGGAATACAAAAAAATAATTTTAAATTAGATTCCCTTTCGGTTGAAAAATCGAAAGGGAATTTTTTTATAGGTTAATGAAACACTTTTATACAAATAATAATTAGTATTTAAGATACTGGTTTTTATAAATATAAAATGTTCGACATTAAATATTTAAATTATGTCAATAAAAAGTGAATAAATTATTTATATAAAAATTGCTATTTGTCAACGGTATTATGAAGGATTTTACGGCTGTGGATAACTTCTGGTTGGAAAGACTGGCTTATCAATACTTCCAAAGCTTAATTAGACCTGTTTAACGAGTATAAAGCAGACTTTCTAGTAGCCTCATCCAGGCCCTCTATAAAAATTAATCTGATAAATATATTATAATAATTACTTTTATATATCTTTTATATAAATCCCCTAACTCCTGTAAAATCAATTGTTGATAACTTGCCCCAATTGTGGAAAAGTATTTGATTTTTAACTTGCACACCTGCGAAACTCCTATATATTATTCAAGACACATGACGGCTTGATTAGGGCAAGCCTTTCTTTTTTGCATTTTATTTTCCAGTCAGAATCTAAGTTAATATATAGGAGTTTATATATGAAATTTACGCGTTTTTATACCAAGGAGGAGTGGGATAGCCCATATGGTGAGACGAAGTTTGTTAGCAGAAAGTCGGAAATAAAAAATCCCGACGGCTCAGTTGTATTTAAAATGGACGAGGTGGTAGTACCCCAGTCATGGTCACAGGTATCTACCGATATTATAGCTCAAAAATATTTTAGAAAAGCGGGAGTACCTGCCAAACTGAAGAAGGTTTCCGAGAAAGGGGTACCCAAATGGCTCCAGAGATCTGATGCGGATAAGAAAGCCCTAAAAGAAATTGATGAAGACAAGCGCTACGGCACCGAAAAGGACAGTCGCCAGGTATTCAACCGTCTGGCCGGCTGCTGGACCTACTGGGCCTGGAAACACGACTACTTTGATTCTGAGAAGGATGCAAAAATTTTCTATGATGAACTCTGCTATATGCTGGCCAACCAAATGGCCGCCCCCAACAGTCCCCAGTGGTTCAATACGGGTCTGAACTGGGCTTACGGAATTAACGGCCCCGCCCAGGGACACTATTATGTGGATGGCAAGACCGGCGAACTCAAGCGTTCGGAAGATGCCTACACCCATCCCCAGCCGCACGCCTGCTTTATCCAGAGTATCGACGACAACCTGGTGAACGAAGGCGGCATCATGGACCTGTGGGTCAGGGAAGCGCGACTGTTTAAATACGGTTCCGGTACCGGCAGCAACTTTTCCAAGATCCGTGCCGAAGGCGAGCCGCTGAGTGGTGGAGGTAAATCTTCGGGCCTGATGAGCTTCCTTAAGATAGGGGACAAGGCCGCTGGCGCCATCAAGTCGGGCGGTACCACCCGCCGGGCCGCCAAGATGGTGACGCTCGATCTGGACCATCCCGATATCGAGGAGTATGTGAACTGGAAGATGCGCGAGGAGCAGAAGGTGGCTTCTATCGTTACAGGTTCCAAGATACTGGAAAAGCACCTGAAGAATATTATCCGGCTTTGCAATAAGCCGGTCGAGATCGAAGGCCGCACTTTCAACGGTGCCGTTAGCCGCGATCCGCTCAAAAACAAAGAGCTCGGTAAAGCCATTAAAGAAGCCAAGCGCGACCAGGTACCTCTTAATTATATAGAGCGCGTGGTCCAGCTGGCGGCACAGGGTTTCACCGACCTGGAATTTGACACTTATGATACCGACTGGAATTCGGAAGCCTACAGCACCGTAAGCGGACAGAATTCCAATAATTCGGTACGTATCCCCAACAGCTTTATGAAAGCTGTCAAGGAAGACAAGGAGTGGGGCCTGATCTGGCGAACCGAAAAGCGCGAAGCTGCCGAAGAGGGCCGCGAGCCCGAGCCTTGCCGCACTATTCCTGCCCGCAAGTTGTGGGACGATATTTCCTATGCGGCATGGTCGTGCGCCGACCCGGGAGCGCAGTACCACGATACCATTAACGAGTGGCACACCTGTCCCGAAGACGGCCCCATCAACGCCAGCAATCCCTGTTCGGAATATATGTTCCTGGACAACACGGCCTGTAACCTGGCTTCGCTGAACCTGATGAAGTATTTCAAGACGGAAGAGTGCAAGGAGTTCGATATCGATTCGCTGCGTTATGCTTCGCGTATCTGGACTACCGTACTAGAGATTTCCGTGCTGATGGCGCAATTCCCTTCCAAGGAGATTGCCGACCTTTCGTACGATTTCCGTACGCTGGGCCTCGGTTATGCCAACTTGGGGGCCGCGCTGATGGTTCAAGGCGTGCCCTACGACAGCAAGGAAGGCTGCGCTATCGCCGGAGCACTTACGTCCATCATCCATATGGGCGCTTACGCGACCAGCGCCGAGATGGCCAAGGAGCTGGGCACTTTCGAAAAGTATGAGAAGAACAAAGAGCATATGCTGCGCGTGCTCCGCAATCACAAGCGTGCGGCCTACAATGTAGATCCGGATGAGTACGAAGGCCTGACCATCAAGCCGATGGGCATCGATGCCAGCATCTGCCCGGACTATCTGCTGGAAGCGGCCCGTGAGGAATCCGACCGAGCCGTGGAGCTGGGCGAAGAGCACGGCTACCGTAATGCACAGGTGACCGTACTGGCACCGACCGGCACGATCGGCCTGGTCATGGATTGCGATACTACCGGCATCGAGCCCGACTTTGCCCTGGTCAAATTCAAGAAGCTGGCCGGCGGCGGTTACTTTAAGATTATCAACCAGAGCGTGCCGAGAGCGCTAGAGAACCTGGGGTACACCCCCGAAGAGCAGGAAGAGATCATCAAATATGCTAAAGGCCACGCCACTCTGGACGGCTGCCCGCATATCAATGAAGAGAGCCTGCGCGATCTCGGTTTCGGCGACGAGCAGATCGAAGCCGTCGAGGAGGCGCTGCCCAGCAGTTTTGATATTAAATTCGCTTTCAACCAGTGGACGCTGGGCGAGGAGTTCTGCAACGAGGTGCTTGAGCTGACCGAAGATCAGCTTGCCAACCCTCAGTTCGACATGCTGAAGCATCTCGGTTTCAGCAGTCAGCAGATTCAGGAAGCCAACGACTACGTTTGCGGTACCATGACCGTGGAAGGCGCTCCGCATCTTAAAGACGAGCACCTGCCGGTCTTCGACTGCGCCAACCGATGCGGACGTACGGGTACACGCTACATCAAACCCGGCGGACACATCCGCATGATGGCTGCGGCGCAACCCTTTATTTCCGGCGCTATCTCCAAGACCATCAACCTGCCCAACGAGGCCACGGTTGAGGATTTCAAGGACGCCTACATGCTTTCGTGGGAATTGATGCTTAAAGCCAACGCACTCTACCGCGACGGCTCCAAACTCAGCCAGCCCCTCAACAGCCTCAGCGATGTCTTCGACGAGCTGGATGACGAAGAGGATCTGGACGAAGAGACCGCAGCGGCACAAGACAAGGTTGTCGAGTCGGCCGAACGTATCATCCATAAATATGTGGCCAAGCGTCAGCGCATGCCTAACCGCCGAAGCGGCTACACGCAGAAAGTGAAGATCGGCGGACAGAGCGTTTACCTGCGAACCGGCGAATATGAAAACGGTCAGCTGGGCGAAATTTTCATCGATATGCATCGTGAAGGCGCCGCTTTCCGAAGCCTGACCAACTGCTTCGCCATCGCCATCTCGCTCGGCCTGCAACACGGCGTACCTCTTGAGGAATTCGTAGACGCCTTTACTTTTACCAAATTCGAACCAAGCGGCATGGTCAACGGAAGTCCGCATATAAAGATGACGACTTCCGTAATCGACTTCATCTTCCGCGAGCTCGCCGTAACCTATCTGGGCCGCGATGACCTGGCCCACGTGCCGGCGGAAGAGATTCTGACCCGAAAACTAAGGCCTTCCGAGCAGGCTGAAGCGGACAAGCAGGAGGCGGAAGCCTCCCGCCAGCAAAATGGCGAAGCAGCTTCTGTCGAAGCCAAGGCACAGCCGCAACCCGCACCGGAAACCGTAGCCGACGGTACCGGGGCACAAAAACAGGGCGCGGCTAAGGCCGAAAGTAGTTACGAGAGTGACTACGAACGAGCCAAAGAGCTCGGATACACCGGCGACTCTTGCCCCGAATGCGGGAGCATGACCATGGTGCGCAACGGTACATGCCAGAAGTGCATTACCTGCGGATCAACAACGGGATGCTCCTAGATTGCAAATTTCAGCGATGCCCAATCGCTGACCTTACCTAACCTATCGAAGCCCTCCGGATAGCCCCGGTGGGCTTCTTTATTTAAACTCTTTACAATTCTACGGTTGCGCAGCCGGTGCATAATGCTAACTTTGAGAAAATCGTGAATTAATCCCAAGTTATTATGAAATCCGTTTCCCGTACTATCCTGCTCTTTCTGGCGCTTTTGCTGCTGCCGGCACTGACGGCCGAAGCCCAGCTGCCCGATTATCCCAGCCGTATCTATCCGCTGATGGAACAGTACCGCTCGGACGTGGGTAGCCTCAACAGGACCTATAAGCTCCGGACTACCGAAGCCTGGTATAACCGCATGGAGGAGTTTTATACGGGATGGCTTGGCAAGCTTAAAACTATCGATTACAAGGAGCTGGGTACCGAAGAGGGCGTGGAGTACACCTTGCTGAAACGCAATATTGAGAACGAGCTTTCGGAGGTGCGGTCGGAGCGGGAAGCAACGGCCGGCATCCGTCAGACGATTGTTTTTGAAGAGCTGATTTCAAACTTTGAGCAGAAGCGAAGGGTAGGGGATGATATCGACGGCAAACAGCTTGCAGAGCGGATGCACGCGCTGTCGAAGCAGATCCGTCAAAACGAAGCCGATCTGAGGGGAGGAGAGAAGCTGGGTTATGAAGATTCACGGCAGGCCGTACGGGCGGCGGAGAACCTGCGGGAGGTGCTCAATTACTCCTTTGAATTTTATAAGGGCTACGACCCGGACGTCACCTGGTGGGCCGTGGAGCCGTACCAGCAAGCGGACAGCCTGCTGAAAGGTTACATCGGCTTCCTTAAAGAGTGGCGCAAAGACCAGAGCTACAAAGACGACGGCAGCGGTATCATCGGCAATCCCATAGGCCGCGAAGCTGTAGAGGAGATGCTGGAGTACGAGATGATTGCCTATTCGCCCCGGGAGCTGATCGACCTGGCCAACAAAGAGTTTGAATGGTGTCGCAATGAGATGATCAAAGCCTCGCGTGAGCTGGGTTACGGCGACGACTGGGAAGCCGCCCTGGAGCACGTCAAGCAGACTTACGTGCCGGCCGGCAAGCAGCCGGAAGTCATATATGACTTGGCCATTGAAGCTATCGACTTCCTGGAAGCCCGAGACCTGATTTCGGTTCCCGAACTGGCAAAGGAGACCTGGCGCATGAGCATGATGTCACCCGAGCGACAACTGATTTCACCCTTCTTCCTGGGCGGCGAGGTCATTCAAATATCCTATCCCACCAACACCATGCCCCACGAAGCCAAGATGATGAGCATGCGGGGCAACAATCCCAATTTTTCCAAGGCGACGGTGCACCACGAGCTTATTGCCGGCCACCACTTGCAGGGTTTTATGAACGATCGTAACAAGCCCTACCGCTGGCAGTTCCGCACCCCTTTCTGGACGGAGGGATGGGCCCTATACTGGGAGCTGAGGCTCTGGGATATGGGTTTCCCGGAGACGCCAGAACAACGAATTGGCATGCTGTTCTGGAGGATGCACCGCAGCGCCCGCATCATTTTTTCACTGGGCTACCACCTCGGTGAGATGAGTCCCCAGGAGTGCATAGACCTGCTGGTAAACCAGGTAGGGCATGAATACGCCAACGCCGAAGCGGAAGTCAGGCGCTCCTTTACGGGCGGTTACGGACCGCTTTACCAGATCGCTTATCTGGTAGGTGGGCTCCAGTTCCGGTCTCTGCACCGTCAGTTTGTGACCAACGGATCGATGAGTGAGAAAGAGTTTCACAATGCCGTTTTGCGTCAGAATCAGATGCCGGTGGATATGGTCCGCCATATCCTAATGGACCAAAAGCCGGGACCCGATTATACAAGCGACTGGGAGTTCTATATCCCCTCCGATGAAATTGCGCGGAAATATTAGTTGTTATCTACCCGTCAGACCGCTTCGAGCGGTCAGACGGGTATAGCTAAAACTTTAACTCCGACTTACCCATCAGATCGCTTTGAGCAATCAGATGGGTAGCCTCAATCTCCGATTCAAATGAAATACCTCTACGTTTTTCCGCATCCCGATGATGAATCCTTCGGCCCGGCGCCGGCAATCTCCGCGCAGCTCAGGCAGGGACATGAAGTATATCTGCTCACTCTCACCAAAGGGGAGGCTACCAAACAGCGCCATCGCCTGGGGGTGAGTAAAGAAGAGATGGGAGAGATTCGCTACAAAGAGATGCAGTGCGTAGAGGAGACGCTGGGCCTAACCGGCATGACGGTGCTGGATCTTCCGGACAGCGGATTAAAAGAGATGGATCCTATAGATATAGAGGAAGTGATAAAGGATCACATAGAAAAAATTAAGCCGGATGTATTGATCACTTATGCCGTGCACGGGGTCAGCGGTTTTGAAGACCATTTGGTGTCTCATGCGGTCGTCAAAAGCGTCTATTGCAGGATGAAAAGGGAGGGGAGCGACTACCCCAAACGATTGGCATTCTTCACTCACTTCAGTGAGGAGAAAGTGGAGAGTAAATTCGATCTCAAGTCATCTAAAGAGGAAGAGATAGATTGCTGGGTAGAGACCGACAAAGAAGACCACCGCAAGTTCGAAGCTGCACTGGATTGCTACGAGACCTACCAGCAGGTGATAGAAGAGAGCGGGGTCAAGCAGGCGGTAGGATCCAGGGTACCCTTTGAATTCTTCCGGGAAGATTATACTCCTCCCGCTAAAAGCCTGGATGTCGATCTCAGCTAAAATTTCGAATTCTGGATTCTGATTTCTGAATTCCTTTTCATACGGATGTCAGTTTTTTATAAAGTCTGTGACATCAACTAACGGGATAAACTGTATGAAAACCTATCCATTCTGGTTAAAGTGGTCCGTCATTTTATTGGGACTGGTTCTGCTCTTTTTCATTTTATCTGCGGCCAAGTTCATCCTGATGCCACTGGCTTTTGCGGCTTTGCTGGCGATGCTGCTCGAGCCGCTCAGCAGGCAGTTTGAAAAGCTCAAAGCGGGTCGTATCCCTTCGATCCTGCTCAGCATGCTGGTCGTGTTTGTGGTGCTGGCAGGGCTCTTTTTCCTGCTTTCTGTGCAGGTGATTCAATTTGCAGACCAGTTGCCGGAGGCAGGGGAACGGCTCAACACACTTCGGGCCGAGCTGGTAACCTTTATGCAGCAAACCTTCGGCATAGCCCCCGAGCAGCAGATCAAATACCTCCAGCAGGGCCTTAACAACCTGATAGACCGCAGCGGGGAGTATGTCAGTTCCGCTTTGGGAGCTACCACCAATATTTTTGCCACCCTGGCGCTGCTTCCGCTCTTTATCTTTTTTATGATGTACTACAAGGATATGTACCGGACTTTCTTGCACGAAGCAGCTGAAAGGCAAAATACCGGTTCCATCGACTCGGCTATCGAAAATATTCAGGTGGTCACGCAAAATTATGTGGTTGGCATGATTACCGTAGTCGGTATACTTGCCCTGCTCAACGCCTTCGGCCTATGGCTGGTAGGCCTTGATCACGCGCTTTTCTTTGCCGTATTTGCGGCTGTGCTGGCGGTCATTCCCTATATCGGCATCATACTGGGAAGCCTGCCTGCTATTCTATATGCTCTTCTTTTCGGGGAGACGCTGCTCATGCCGCTGGGTGTGGTGGGAGTCTTTGCCGCAGTGCAGTTTCTGGAAGGCAACTTCATCACGCCCAATATCATCGGCTCCAAAGTCAGCATCAATCCTTTTATGGCACTCATCGCCCTGATTATCGGCGGGGAGGTATGGGGCATCTCGGGGATGATCCTCTTCGTGCCCATGCTGGGCATACTGAGATGCATCTTTGACGAGGTGGAGTCGCTCAAACCCTACGGCTATCTGTTGGGTGATAAGAAAGAGTACAGTCATTCCGGTGAGGTGGCAGGTCAGCAGGAAGATGATTTATGAGACGTGAGCGTCGGTCTGTCAGAGCTCGAGCAGCCTGTCTTTGGTTGCCCAAATAGCCTTCAGGAAGGGAGTATAGGGCACACTGGCCATGATTTTCAGATCTTCGCCGAGAGTACTTTCTTCACCCAGAAAACGGAAGATCCGGTCGATGGAGTTGCGCATGAACAGCTGGTGGAAAACTTCCTTGGCCTTGGCGGGATGCCGGTGCATGATATGCAACAGCCAGAGGTCGTAGGCACGATAGCGTGCTTCTGACCGGGGTGCCGGCGCCGGCTTTCCCTCGTTTATGAGGCTTTCAACTATGTTTTTTGAATGCTTCTGAATCCGGGAAAAAGTGTAGCCGGTAGTCGGTTTGGCAAGCCCGCCCGAGATGCCCAGATTGAGGATGCGCGGCGCATACCAGGGCGCATAGGGCAGGTCCTGCATGGGGATTTCACCGTACTCTGTACGCTTAACCGAGTAGCCCAGCCTCTTCTGTCTGAAACGGTTATACAGATACAGCTCGATCTTCTCTTCGTAGAGCTGAGGCTGTTCCACCCGGCCGGAAAAGATGGTGTACTCTACCAGGGCACTCCGTTGACTCCAGGGCAGCAGGTAGATGAATGCTACACCATCCTCGTAAGTCTCGTCAAAATCCATCAATATGAAGCGGTCCGGATTGAAAAGCTCTTTTTCGGTTTCTATCTCCATCCCCATAAAATGCTGGAGCAGAGGATAACGGGGCCGGGCGTCACGGATGGCCTGCGGACGGAAGCAGCTCTGGAAAATGAAATTGGCTTTATACCTTCTTTCAGGGGTATGCATATAGGCCTGAAGCGGATTGCCTTTCAGCTTGTCAATAGGTGTTTCAAGCAGGTCTACCGAAGGGTGCCCCGAAAGCAGATCGAGCATATAGTCGTAGAAATCGCCGCTTCTGATGCAGGAGTAGGAGTACTCTTTCAGCGGCTCGTCGAGTATCTCCCCGCGGCTGAAGACCTGGGTATAGTTCCAGCTGCGGTGAACTACTTCGGGGAAAGGCGGTTCGCCGGTGTGCCAGAAACACCACGTCTTGTCGTTGCCGGCATCCAGCTTGCGGTCTGCCACCAGGATGCGTTTGTCGGCAAGGGAAGAGTGTAGCAGATGCCAGGCCAGGCTGAGCCCGGAGAGGCCTCCTCCCGCGATGATATAATCGTATGTGGATCTGTCGGTGCTCAAGTCGGCTAAAAGGGTTTAATTTTCCGAAAGGTGCCGCTCCAGGTCGTCTAAATAGCGGTCCATGGTGGCGGTATGTCCCATAATGAAATAGGAGACGAAACGGAAAACGGGATTGTATACTTCTCCGTTCTCTGTAATTGTAAGAACAGTAGACTCCGCTCTTTCCTCCAGCCGGTAGGTCCATGAGCCTCCGAATGGAAGCGTGTCATCAGCAATACGTGTTATCACCTCGCTGCTGTCGGTGCGGCTCATTTCTTCAAAGGTGATGGGGTCGTTATCGCTGTAGTACTCTCTCCATCGTGGTGCTTCGGTCGAGTCAGATAGCATCTCAAAGCTTTGAAGGTTGCTGCGCCACTGCGGGTAGGCTTCGACTTCGGTAACGGCTTGCCAGACGGCTGCTTTTGAAGCCTCGAACTCCCTCTCGGAGGTGGCTGTATGCGACTGCGGCAACAGCGAGCCGACTACATATATCACTATCAGGATCCCGGCTATAGTTGCCAGCGAGATATAGAGATATTTCATGATCGTACCTTATTAAGGGTGCCTTGGTGACTTTACTCTAAAAGTCCTGTGGACCGGACCATGGCCTAACAATAGGGAAGGGGTGGGATTAATCCAAAATGTGCTGGCTCCTATAAACCAAACAGGCTCATCACATATTCAACTGCCAGATGGCATAGTTCAGTGCGGCCGCATACGAAACCCAGAGCAGGTAGGGGACCATCAACCATGCCGCGGCACGGTCTTTCTTCCAGAACAGCAGGGTTGTAAACAATATGGCTGTCCATAACAGGAGGATCTCGGCAAAAGCGGTACCGGTGCTGTGTATCCCGAAGAAGAGCCACGACCACGCGGCATTCAATACCAGCTGAAGCCCGAACCACTGCAGCGGTTGTCTCGCCTCGTCAAAACCGTGTTTTTTCCATACTCTCCACGCGGCGACGCCCATAAGGGTATAGAGAACCGGCCAGACGATCGGGAATACCATGTCGGGCGGGGTCCATGCGGGCTTGTTAAGCCCTTGGTACCAGCTGCCGGGCTCGAATAGTGATGCGATAAAGGCTGCCAGGTAGCATAGCAGCAGCCAGCCCGCCAGGCCTGTTAGTTGTTTTGATCGTTTCATAAGAGATATCAAACAGATTCCGGGCTCGTACAGTTTGAAAATTCCCGTATCCTGCTATTGGATTATTTGGGCGGGAGTCCGGCGACAAACTTCTTGCTTAACGACAAAAGATAAGCCAGGGCACTATCATCCGAATAGCGGCTTGAATCCACCATCACCCAGCCGTTCATAGCCCGGCCGGTAATATCGAAGGGGAGCATCCCGGGTTCCTTAAGCAGTGTTTCGGCTTCTTCTTTTGTGGTTCGGAGTATCAGAAACTCTTTCCATATCCCTACGCACATATTCCCGTTAAGGAGGTAGCCGAGGCCGCCAAACATCTTTTTCTTAACAAAACTCTTGTCTTGCAGAATATGCCTGTCAATCAGTTCTTCGAGGTGGGTACTATATGACATAATCCGAAATGCGTTATCAGATAAACCCAATCTACCAAAAAAGTTGGATAAGGCAACCTAATATTTACTCTTCCTGCCCACTGCCTGATTTTTCGCCGCCGGAGACTGCTTCTTGGTCTTCCGCCTCATCACTCAAACCGGATTCTTCTTGCTCTTTCTTAGCGGGAAGCTGGGAGGTAGATTCAATCCCCTTCGTCAAAAACTTGTGCAGGATATGATCGTGCTCGTAGATGCCGGGCTTGATCGAGACAAAACCGCCTATCTCATCACCCGAATCTGGGAAAGGGTCGATACCAGACTTCTGAACCAGCGTGCGCGCCAGTACGTTTCCTACGCGGAGCACCAGCAGATCCTCATAAATGCCAAAGCACATATTGCCGTTAATGAGGTAGCCGACTCCACCCATCTGTTTTTTCTTTTGTACCTTCTCGTTGGAGATGAGAAAGTGGTCGATCAAATCTTCCAGTTTCTTACTGTAAGACATGTGGCGATACTGAGTTAAATTGTTTATCGGTAAAATTACTAAAGCTGAGCCACTTACGCATTAATATTATTTTATTGTAATAATTTTTTTCCCGGTTCGTCTTTCTGTAAATGATCTGCAACAAAGCCGCTTTTTGCCGTATACCTGTACAGTTTTAATTAAAGGCCATTTTTATGAAAAAGTCATTCCGCACCAAGCGACAGAAGCTTATCAACGACCTTGATTTTCTGGATCCGAACCAGAAGCTGGTAGAAGAAAAAGATGACCATCTTTACAGTGATGTACCCAAAACTTTCGGAGAGTCCCTGAGCAGAGGGTTCCGAAGCGTACTTGCCGTCACGCTCTGCCTGGTGATACCCGCTCTATGGTATTTCGACTGGGACCCCTCGGCTATGGCCAACAGGACCTCCGAAACCGTCAGCGGATGGCTGGGCGGTAATTCAGGAGTATCTGACGCCCCGGTTGTCACTGTCGATCCCATCGGCCCCATAGTTGAGACCGATACCCGCGTAGTGGTAAGTGAAGGAGGAGAGGGGCTGACGGACTATATGGCCGAACTGAACCGAAGGAATATGCTCGACGATTTCTCGATGCCGGCCGTACGCTCTTTTTATGAAAACGGGGTGACTATCGATTACCTGAGCCGCATTAAAGAGGCCGGCATGCTGGGCGACTTCTCCTTTCCGGCAATAGTTTCTTTCTATGACAACGACATACCACTCAACTACCTGGCTGAGCTTAAAAACGCCGATATGCTGGGTGATTTTTCTTTCCCGGCTGTGGTTTCTTTCTATGAAAACGATGTTACCTTTGATTATCTCAACAGCCTCAAGGAAGCGGGCTTTGTCGATAATTTTTCATTTCCTGCCATCGTTTCGTTCTATGAGAACGACGTGACGGTAGAATTTTTGCAGGATCTGCAGCAGAAAGATCTGTTGGGCAGCCTTTCATTCCCGGATATTGTCAGCCTTTACAATGATCAGTGACGGCAAAAAAGCCGGAAGGGCAATTACGGTATCAGAGCAGTACAAAGAGGATGAAAAAGACAACCAGCAGGCTGACAAATGCTTCAATCATGAGATTTTCTTCCCTGATAAAGTCGACAAGGCTTCTATAACCGTATGTGATCTTAGCCGTAATATGTTGGATCATAGCAGATGATTTTCTTCTTTTTCAAAAATCAAGAGTAACAAGAGTACGTACTGTTACAGAAAAAAGAAGTGAGAAATCATTTAAGAAGCTTAGTATATTCTAACGGCCGGTATTCTAAATAACCCTATATCGCATGAATTCCCGCAAAAAAGACCGAGAAGAGCTGCTCAGGGAACTGGAAACGATTGCTTCCGGGCAGGAAGATTATTTTGTAGAGGAGGAGAACCCTTTCCGAAATGCCGTTCAGAAAAGCCCTGAACAGGATGGGCCGGGTCTCAGGGAAAAGCTGAGCGCCGGTTTCCGGAATTTTCTCGCGGTACTGTTGGGCATTCTGATTCTGAACCTCTGGTACTTCGACTGGAGCCTCTCTGCTTTTGTTAATGCAGCCGGTGACACCTTTAACGATTTTTTCGGGGATGAAGCCACCCAGGTACAGCCAGCCCCTTTTGCAGACTTTTCGGATATCCCGGAATTGCCGCCCTTGCCTGAAATGCCCGACTTCGATGTGGAAGCCCAGATCGAGAGCAGTTCGCCCCTTGAAATAAGCCAGACTGAATATATGACCCAACTACGGGAAGCGGGTTATCTTGATGAGTTTTCGACCTCGGCGGTTACCGCTTTGTACCACTCGGGGGTTGCGGTCAGCTACCTGAACATGCTCCAGGAGAGTGGATTTCTCGATGAGCTTTCGTATTCCGCCATCATTGCTTATCACAGCGTCGGCGTCACCCCCGAATATCTCCGGACCATGCAGGAAGCCGGCCTTACCGAAGAGTTTTCCTATTCGGGAATTATCGCATTCTATAGCTCGGGAGTGCCCGTTGATTATATCAGGACCATGCAAGAGGAAGAGTTCCTGGAGGAGCTTTCCTATTCCGCTGTCATCGCCTACCACAGTGTTGGCATAACTACCGACTACCTCAGTGCGATGAAGGAGGGAGGCTACCTGGAGCAGTTCTCCTATCCGGCCATAACGGCTTTCTATAGCACCGGTATTGATGCCGCCTACCTGAATGAGCTGAAGGAAAACGGCCTGTTGGAAGGACGTTCCTTTACCGATATACTGATCATGTACCAGAACCGCTGAGCGATCGATAGGCTACTGCAAGAGTGGGCGGGCATTAGGTGCAAATGGGGTAATAGCCGCCTGTCTTAACGTTGCCTATACTTACTTCTCGCTCGAATTCCGGTCGTCGGTATTATCTTGTCGGATCAACTCAATGAAATCTTCAACCATGTAACACAGTCTCAGATTCAGGTCGAGGTTGTCGTCTGCGTCGTATGAATATGTCGTGCTTATATATTCCATAACGTCACCTTTTTGTAACGTTGATTTATGTTGATGTCTCCCGGTCAGGGAGTTCTTGACTCAGTCTAATGATCTGTAAAAAAGGAGAGAGATGTGTGGATATAAGAGCTATCTAACCTACCTTAGCAGCTTCTAATCAAGATAAAATTGTTCTAATATCGGATAGCTAAAAACTCCTGAAGCGGTTGAATTCCAGTTTTTCCGGAGCCGGTTTGGAGAAGGGGAAAGAAGGCGGCTGCTTATATTGCTGCAGCCGCCGGTAGTATCAAAGCTCAGTTGACTTGTGCTTTGCGGTCTTCGTGCACGCCGGTCCGGATCAGTTCCATGAAGTCCTCAACCATATAACAAAGCTGCAGGTTCAGGTTCAGTTCCGTAAAGATATCCGTTTCGCAGGAGTAAGAGTAAGTAGATTTGATATTTTTCATAACGTCACCTTTCGCAACGTTGGTTTTTAGAATTTTTGGTCCGGTACCCGGAGGCCCGTGACACGTCGTGGGGTTAAAGGTCGGCCGAAGCCGTATATGCGGATATGCTGTCGCTAAATCGTAGCCCCGGCTTTTAATGGTGTTGCCGGTTTGATTTTCCAGGCCCTAAAGTGAAGGTCCGGTTGTTTTCCGCCCTATTGAAATCTCATTCGCTTCATCAAAAGTTTGCTTCTCTTTTCGGAATGAAATCCGCACCGCTTCACGTACAATGCCGGCCGATGTTGCGGGAAGCTTTGATAATTAAGAGAATTTAATCTTTTAACACCCGTCAGGCCGCTCCAAGCGGTCAGACGGGTAAATAAGGGAAGAAGTCGGAGGTATTAACCTAAAGCCGGCAACTGTTAACTAGAAACCCGGTCAACTCCGGCCTAAGCCGTAGTCCGTCAAGCCTACGCCCGTCGGAACGGTCCGTCCCGACCACTGTCAGTACCAGTCTCCGTTCAACCACTATTCACTCCTTAAACTCTCAACCGGATTCACCCTTGCTGCCCGCACCGACTGCCAGCTCACTGTCAGCAGCGCGATGCCGATGGCGGCGAGCCCCGCAAGAGAAAAAATGGCTATGCCGGGATCGATGCGATAGGCAAACTGTTCCAGCCATGTTACCGCAAGCCACCAGGCGGTCGGTATGGCTACGGCTACCGCAATGGCAACTAGCTTCAGGAAATCTTTGGAGACGGTGAGCGTCAGCGAAGATACGGTAGCACCGAGAACTTTCCTGATGCCGATCTCCTTGGTACGCTGCTGCGCAGAGAAAGCCGCCAGTCCGTAAAGGCCGAGACAAGCGATCAGGATGGCCAGTATACTGAAGGTAAGCAGGATATTCCCGGTACGTTCATAGCTGTCGTACTGCTGGTCTAAGGCTTCATCCACAAAAAAGTAGTCGAACGCCTTGTCGGGGAAGAGGGTGGCCCACTGCGCCTGCACCTGGTCTAGGGTACCCGAAAGCTCTTCGGTATTCAGCCGAAGGGTAACGGTAGAAAGCGCACTACCCTGAATGTTAAGCACCAGCGGTTCCACAGTCTGGTCCACAGCCCGGTAGTGGAAGTTTTTGAAGACACCCACAATTTCGGCCTTGAAGCCGCCGGCGCCGGTTTGCAATACCTGCCCGATGGCTTCTTCGGGGGAAGACCAGCCGAACGATTTTACGGCTTCTTCATTGATAAGGAAGGTTTCTCCCAAATCGTTGCCGTACTCCTGGCTGAAGTCCCTGCCGGCTACGATCTCCAGCCCGTAGGTCTCGGTAAAGTCGTATTCGACAAAGATATGGTACATCGACTGGGTCATGTCGTTTTGCTCACGGTCGATGCGGATGGCGTAGTTGTCGGCGCCGCGTCCGGGCACGGTCGAGGAGAGGGTAACGTTCTCTACCGCTGCAAGGCTGCCAAAACCGTCTTTGATCGAGCTGTATTTGTTTTCCAGGTCAAAGTTGCCGCGGATGGGCAGAGCCAGCATCTGTTCGGTGCGGATTCCGAGGTCTTTGTTTAGCATGAAGTTGAGCTGTTTGTAAACGGTTATGGTCCCCGCGATGAGGACTACGGAGATGGCAAACTGCCCGACTACCATTACCTTTCGCATGGTTGATCCCCGCCCCGTACCTCCGCTGCGGCCGTGAAACATGCTCAGCGGACTGAAGGAGGAGAGCACGATCGCGGGATAGAATCCCGCGCAGAGTCCTACTATGAGCGTGACGCTCAAAAGAGCCCCGATAACTTCTGGCTGCTGCAGTACCTCGAGTCCGAACTGTACTCCCACCAGCAGGTTATACCAGGGCAGAACCACGCTGAAGACGGCAATGGCAACTACAAGCGAGAGGAAGCTGAGCATCAGCGCCTCTCCCAGGAACTGCCCGACCAGCGAACTTCTATAAGCCCCGACTACCTTACGCATTCCTACTTCCTTGGCGCGGATCTCGGAGCGGGCGGTAGCCAGATTGACAAAGTTAAGGCAGGCAATAAGCAGCACCATGGCGGCTACAATGCTGAAGATGTAGACGGCGGTGGCGCTTCCGCCGGCTTTGGCCTCGTAGCCGTAGTCCGAATAGAGGTGGATATCGGTAACGGGCTGCAGCTGATAGCGGTACTCCTGTTTCTGTTCGTGCAGCTCGTCCTCCACATAGTTGTCGGCCAGTTTCTCGATGCGCCGGGCGAACGCCTTGGTGTCGGTATCCGGATGCAGCTTCACATAGGTGTAGAAAATGGTCCAGTGCCAGCTGGTCAGGCCGTTGTAGTTGTCATCCAGCGTAGAGAGCGACATCAGCATATTAAAATCGTGGTGCGTGTTTTCGGGCGTATCCTGCATCACCCCGGTCACTTCAAAATCAGTGTCGTTGATGGAGAGCGTCTGGCCCAGCGCCGAACGGCTGCCGAAATAGCGGCTGGCCGTCGACTCGGAGATGACCACCGTGTTAGGGCGCGTGAGGGCTGTAGAAGGGTCACCTTCCCGCATAGAAAGTGTAAAGAAGTTGAAGAAAGAGTCTTCGGCGTAATAGACGCCTTCTTCATAGAACATCTGGCCACCGGGCAGCCTAACCAGGCGTGTGGGACGTTGCCACAGCCTCAGGCTGTTCTCGACCTGGGTGAAGTCGTTTTCCAAAGTGGGGCCTACCGGGCCTGCGACGGCGCTGAATTTGCGGGTGTTGCCCTCGCTGCTGATTTCCATTGGCACCCGGTAGATGTGCTCGGAATCGGCCATCCATCTGTCATAGCTGAGCTCGTGCTGAACGTAGAGGGCAATCATCAGACAGCAGGCTAGGCCGACTGCCAGTCCTCCGATATTGATGAAATTGTAGGCTTTGTGTTTGCGGAGAGTGCGCAGTCCGATTTTTAGATAATGTGCAATCATAGCGAGATGGTCTTTGTCGTAGTTATGTGAAGGTTTTTTCGGGTTCAGCTGCCGCAGGCGGACCGAGGTGATCGCCTCCCAAGTATAGAAAAAGCAGGCTTTCCATTTTCCCGACTCTTCCAGGCGACGCTGATAAAGCTCGTCGAGGTCGCCGCGCACCTCCTCATATAGAAAGCCCGGACAGCTGCGCTCCAGCAGCCACCGTCCCAGGCGGGGAGGAGAGGGGTAATGATCGGTATGTTTGTCAGGCTTCCCCACTTCTAATTCATCTTTTTCATTTTCAATTCTCCATTCTTAATTCTGCAAACCCGGTATCATTTTCCAGAAGCGTGTGCGCAGGGAGCGGGCTTCACGCAGTGCCTCGAAGCCGGCATTGGTCGGTTTGAAGAATCTTTTCCGGCGTCCACCGCGCTCCGAAGTGGCTCCGCCCATCTCCGACAACAAAAACCCTTTCTCTTCCAGGCGGTGCAGGGTGGTGTGTACCGAGCTGATGTTGATCGAGCGGCCCGATTGCCGTTCAATATCCTTTTTAACGGTTACGGCATAGGCTTCGTCGGACAAAGCCGCCGCTGCCAGCAGGATCAGCTCCTCGAGTGCCCCGAGTTCGGTTCCTTTCATAGCTTAATGCATTTATTAATATTTCTTTCATAATTGTAAATTAAATATTTAATACTGTCACGTGCAAGAAGAAAGAAAGTTACATAGCTGGGGTTCTGCACCCATCAGATCGCTCCAAGCGATCAGATGGGTAAAACCGGTCAACACCGGCACAAGCCGGAGTCCGTCAATCCCGGCCCTGGCCAGGATCGGTCCGTCCCGAAACAAGTCGGGATCCGTCATAAAAGCATTTTTAATTCTTCCATTTTAACTTTTAATTCACTACTACATAATTTCCAAATCCAATCTAATTATTCCACCATGCAACGAATATTTGCATCCAAAATCTCAGGCTTATTGTTAACCCTCTTTGCGGCCGTCACGCTGATGTCGTGCAGCGGTGAAAGCAGCCAACAGCAACAGCAGGCTGTAACGGCAGAAAGCGACACGGCGATGTCTGCCATGAATGATTCCACTATCGTAAAACTGAACATCAACACGGCTTCCGACTCTGCTTTCAAGACCATCCCTAATGTAGGCGACCGAATGGCGCACGAATTCGACGAATACCGTCCCTATGCCAGCATCCGCCAGTTCCGCAGGGAGATTGGCAAGTATGTGGATGAGGACCAGGTAGCGGCTTATGAGCAGTACATCTACGTGCCCATCGATTATAACAACAGCGACAGCGAGACCTTGCAGCAGATCCCGGGACTGGACGCCTCCGAAGCAGAAGAGCTGATTGCCGGACGTCCCTACGACTCCGAACAGGCTTTTGTAGACGCGCTCTCCGGCATGGTGAGTGAAGCCGAACTGGCTACCGCTCGCACCTATATGGCCACCGATTAAATGTTAGGCGGAACATCTACCGAACACCAGCTGCGGAAGTTCCTGCTGGGGACGACCGCGGCGATCTTTGTCGGAACGGTTATTGAGCTGATCCTTGTGGAGCACACGGCCGATACGGTACAGTGGATACCCTTTATCCTTTCGGGAGTGGGATTTCTTACGGTACTGGCGGCCTGGATAGCGCCCTTCCGCGGCATGATCATGGCCCTTCGCGGGGTGATGGTACTCATGGTTGCGGGAGGACTCTATGGGCTCTACGAGCATTTTAATGAGAACCTCGCATTTGCCATGGAGATCGACCCCGGCCTTGAGAAGAGCCGGGCAATCATGGAAGCGCTGTACGGCGCCAACCCGATGATGGCCCCCGGCATCTTCTGCCTCGCCGGCCTGCTCGGCTTGTTTGCTACCTACCGCCACCCCGCGGTGTAGCCTCTATACCCGACACCCGTCAGACCGCTTTGAGCGGTCAGACGGGTAATCGAAGCTGGAGGTTAGAAGTTGGATGCAATATCCTAAAGCTAGCTCCTGATAACTGTTTACTGCTCACTGCTAACTGAAAAGCCGTCAACTCCGGCGCAAGCAGGAGTCGGTCACCACTGCGCAAGCAGTGCCCGTCCGTCCCGACACAAGTCGGGACCCGTCTCTCTCTAAAAATTTTTTATCTCCCTATTCTTTACCATTTCCAAAAGTCGTAATATTGATTCGCGACAGGAATCAAGAGTGAATGTTGCCCTGCATTTCCCGGCCCGTTCAACTTCAGACCCCACTGTCTCACCTGATTAAATAACACCAGTATAGTGCCGGGGCTACCCGACATTGGCACGAATAAATAATACGATGAATCCATATGAAACTGTGGGAGATTGGCATGGAAAATCCACCGTCTTGCTTGCACTTTTTCTACTTTTGACTGCAGTAAGCTGTAAGAATACCGGCGGTCAGCCACCCGTCGAAGGCCCGACCCCGACGGTTATGGAACACATACAGTCTGATGCAAACCTGCAAACGCTGGCTGGACTGCTGGAAGGAACTTCCCTGGCGCAAACTCTTTCCAGCGAAGGCTTGGTGACTTTTTTTGCACCCACCGACGAGGCCTTTGCGGCCTTGCCGCAAGGGTATCTGGAAGGCCTGGACCCGCAGCAGAGACTCTCGCTCTTACGTTACCACCTCTATATGGGGACCGTAACTTTCGATGCACAGGCTCCGGGAGAGAACCGCCAACTGTCCAGCCTGCATGGCGACGATCTTTTTATTAAAGAGACTGTTGCCGGAGCCGTTGTCAACGGCACTTTCGTGACCGTACCCAATATCGAAACTTCCAACGGCCACATCCACAAAGTGAATGAGCTGCTGTATCCGGACGCTTTCGGGACGGTGTATGACAACCTGGTCAAGCGTTTCGACTACGGCCAGCTGGCCGGAATGTTCGTTTTTTCAGGTCTGGATACAAAGCTTGAAGGGCCCGGACCGCTTACCCTTATGGCTCCGGCACAGGCTGTTATTGACGGACTGGAAGGCGATTTGGGTATGGACATTACCGATGAAGGGTGGGAAGAGATCCTAAACTATCATATAGTGAGGGAAACGCTGACCGACTACGGTCAGTTGACCCAGCGGGCTTTCAAGACCGAATCGGGCGATTCGTCTTATCTTGAGGTTTGGCAGCCGGAACTGTATGTCATTAACAATACCCGGGTAGAACAAGCCCCGGTGGTATCTTCGAATGGAGTTATACTGCCATATCCGGCCGTGATGCTTCCTGATAAATACCTGGCAGTTCCCACGATCATGTATAAACGTTTTAGCCTTGGACAGATTCGTGGAGCCATGGCGGTTGCCGGCCTTAACAGCACTCTTTATGACCTGCAGAGCGAATTTACCGTCTTTATTGCCAAAAACAACGCCCCCGGTACCAATACACTTCCGCCAGCTAACGAGACGACCGAGCTGCTGAAGTATCACATTCTGCCGGTGAAACTTATGGCTGCCGACATGCAGGACGGTCAGAGCTATACCACCTGGCAGGGCGAGACGCTGACGATCACTAAATCCGGTAACGATATCTTCGTTAACGGTAACGCCAAAATCGTATTGGCCGACCTCGAAGGCCGCAATGGAGTGGTGCACGTCATCAACCGTATGCTTGAGCTGCCACAGAACTAGCTAAACCCTACACCCATCTGATCGCTCAAAGCGATCAGACGGGTAAGAAGCTGGAAGTTGGAGGCTAGAAGTTGGAAGTAGTATCCTGGAGATGGCTCCTGATAACTGTTTACTGATTACTGTTCACTGAAAACCGGCACAACTCCAGCACCGCTTCCGCCTCATCCACATCGTCCGGATCGTGGTACTCCGCCGCCATCTCCTTCAATCCCGAGATAACCGGCTCGCTGCAGGCAAAAGGCCTCAGGGCCTGTACATCCTGCAAAGCAGCCCCGCCTGAGAAAGCTTCGTTGAGGCGGCGGGCGGCCTGCTGTTTGAAGTCGGATACCGCTTGCGGCTCGTCCGGATAGCTGATAGCGGCCAGGGTGTAGGCCGTCAGCGCTTTGGGCCGGGCAAGGCCGGCCGTGAAGTTATGATTCTCAATAAGGGAGGCCAGCTTCCCGGAGAAGAAAGCGGCGGCCGGCGGACCAACCAGCCGGATGTGGCGAAGGTGGACGGTATAGTCGGGCGCCTCGGGTGAAAGCTCATTGGCAATTTCCTTCATGGCCTCGTCCGCCGTCTCCCGGGTGACCGGAGTACTGATCTGATAGAGCGCCCAAACGGCCAGCAGCCGCTCGGAAAGCTTGCCGCCCCGCGCCCGGTTGTAGAGGAGGGGGAGCGCCGTATTCAGCTTCCGCAGCATCGACTCGCTGGGGTCGTGGGTCGCCAGCAGGCCGATGCGTGCCGCCACCACAGGAAACCGACCTTGCCGGAGGTCACCCTCTTCTTTGCGGACCTGCTCCCTGAGATAAGCACGTGACTGCGGACTTTCGATCTCCGCCAGCGCCCACAGCGCCGCCATTCGGTTGAAGGGGTTGCGGTCGTTTTGGCTCAACTGCTGTAGCGATTCCGCCGCTTCTGAAGCGTCACTCCCCAGGTGTGCCAGTCCCGAAATACCATCCAGCCGGTCGCCGTAGAAATTGCTTTGGAGTTGGTGCTGGTAGTATTGGATTTGGATTGATGTATCTGGGGAAGGCGGGATCGAAGTAATAGCTGAAAGTAATAATAGTGTAGCTAAGGAAATTATGGTAATACGGAATATTTGTCTCATTAAGAGCATATTCTTTGAAATTGTGCCATGCAAATTTATAAAGGCTCTTAAAAGCAAGGTTACCATATTTTCACTTATTATCCATCCGATTGGAATTATTCCCCTCAAACCTTTTTTATTAGCAGTAACGATTGCATTATGTTGTTGCGAACCAAAGGATTGAAATCATAAGAAAAGAAAGGGTACACCATGCTAGATCGTCTCAAGTCCACCAAACTATCCGAATTTATCGACACCGGCGTTTCGCTGCTCATCTTCCGCGTCTTCGCCGCCTTCTTCATGCTCTTCGGCCACGGCTGGGGCAAGCTGATGAACGTCTTCACAGGCAACTTCCAGTTCGGCGACCCCATCGGCCTGGGGCCTGAGATCTCGCTGGTGCTCTCCGCCTTTGCCGAGGGTATCTGCTCCATCCTGGTGATGGTGGGCTTCTACACCCGCGCGGCCGCGGCCTTCCTGATGATCAACATGTCGGTGGCCCTGCTTTTCGTGCACCTCAGCGACCCCTTCGGGCGGATGGAGAAAGCGCTGCTCTTCATGGTCATCTTTACCACCGTTTTCCTGCTCGGCCCCGGCAAATACTCCTTCGACGGCAAGTGGGGCAAGGGAGTATAGGCTACGCTTTCTGAATGGGGTGACAGTTAATGTCACTTTCACGCTGTATCTTAGGGATGTGCAAATGATGCTGGAGGTTCGAGGCTGGATGCTGGAAGAAGTGTGTTCCAACCTCTAACTTCCAGCCTCTAACATCGAACCTCGAAATTCAATAACAGGCATGGACCTATTCGCCATCGCTTTTATCATTTTAGGCGTCATATTCGGCTACGCCATCGCCCACTTCCGGGCGCAAAGCCGGCTTTCCCGCCTCGAAGAGCGCAACGAGAACCTCGACGCGGAGGTCTCCGAGCACAAGAACATGCATCTCAAGGAGCAGTCGCGCGCCAACGAGGCCGAGAAGCAGCTGGCCGAGCTCAACGCCGACTACCGCAACCTTAAGGAGCGGCTCGACGAGCAGAAGCAGGAGATGGAGCAGCTGCAGGAGCAGTTCCGCACCGAATTCAAAAACCTGGCCAACGAGATCCTCGAGGAGAAGTCCGAGAAGTTCACCAAGCAGAATAAGGAGCAGCTCGACCAATTATTGGACCCGCTGGGCAAGAAGCTGGAAGAGTTCAAGAAGAAGGTGGAGGAGAGCCACAAGGAAGATATCGAGGGACGCAGCCGCCTGGAGAAGCACCTCGACCACCTGAAAGAACTCAACAAGCAGATCACCGACGAGGCGAAGAACCTGACCAACGCCCTCAAGAACGACACCAAAACACAGGGCCGCTGGGGCGAGGTGATCCTGCAGCGCATCCTAGAGAAGTCCGGCCTCACCGAGGGACGCGAGTACGAAACACAGGTGGGTGTCAAGAGCAAGGAGGGGGGACAACAGTACCTCGACGTGGTGGTGCACCTGCCCGACGACAAGCATATTATCATCGACTCCAAGGTATCGCTGAAAGCTTATGACAGTTTTGTCTCCGCCGAGACCGAAGAGGAGAGCCGGTCGGCGCTGAAGCAGCATGTCGCTTCATTGCGCAGTCACGTGAAGGGCCTCAGCGGAAAGAACTACCAGGAGCAGTTCGCCGAACTGAGTCCGGATTTCGTGCTCATGTTTATTCCTATTGAGTCCGCTTTTGGCATTGCGCTGCAACAGGATAGCGATCTCTATTACGAGGCGTTTGAGAAGAATATTGTCATTGTAAGCCCTTCTACGCTGCTGGCAACTCTCGCCACCATCGATAGCGTCTGGAAGCAGGAGTACCAGAACAAAAACGCCATGGAGATCGCCGAGCGCGGCGGGGCGCTCTATGACAAGTTTGTACTTTTTGTGGAGAGCATGCAGGACATCGGCCAGCGTATCCGCCAGACCCAGGAGAGCTACGACCAGGCGATGACGCGCCTCTCCACGGGACAGGGCAACGTCATCCGCCAGGTAGAGATGCTCAAAGAGCTCGGCGCCAAAGCCGGCAAACAGCTCCCCGGCGACCTCACCGAACCCCCGCAGATCGGAGACGGGGAAGAGGAAGAATAAAAATAAGGCAGTCATCCTGAGTGGAGGGAGGAGCAGAGCGACGACCGCAGTCGAAGGATCCCGAAGCAGAAGCAAGAATCCTTTGTGAGATTTCCTTTCAACCACGAGATCCTTCGGCTTCGTCCGGAGAAGCACCGGACTTCGCTCAGGATGACAGGTATTGATAGAAACGGTCTACCGAGCGCGACGCGCGAGACCGTCAATTCCGGCGCAAGCCGGTATCCGTCAGTCCCCAGCTGAGCGGGGGACCAGTCCGTCCCTTTAGAAATAATTTTTCATTTTACAGCCACATTCCCATATTCCATCTATGAAACTATTCAAATGGCTATTGCTTACCCTCTTTCTCGCTTCATTTTCCCTCGAATGTACCGCCCAGGCCGAACTGGGACGTCCCAAGCGAGGGTTGAAGAAAGTGGATGAAGCACGTAGCCTTGCGATAACTAATACCGTCTTGGCTTTCGGCACCGGGATTGTTGCCGCTTCGATATTTGAGGGGAGCACCCTCAAAAAGGCGGGCGGCTACCTGGCACTCTACGGACTGATGGCGGGGCCTTCCACCGGCAACTTCTACGCCGAGGATTATACGCGCGGGGGATTCGGAGCGCTGGCCCGGGCAGCGGCCGGCATCTGGCTGCTGAAAGATGCCACACGGGAAGTACTTGGAAAGGATATCGATGAAGTGATGCCATGGGAGGATGGAGAGAAAGTGAAATTTACCGATACCAAAATCTGGGTAGGGACGACCATTGTTTTGGGAAGTGCCATCTACAACTTTATTTCCGCCAAACAGTCGGTGGAAGAGCACAACGCCCGGCTGGGTTATCGCTTTTCGATGTCGGCCGAGACGATCTACGGGGAACCGTATCCCGTAGTTTCAGCCCGTGTCAGTTTCTAGCGGCAGTATGATTTTTTATTAACGAAAGAGAAAATCATGAGAATAAAATACGTCAAACTAGGCTTGATAGCCCCATTTCTTATTTTATTCGGAGTCGCCCCTGTTCTGGGTCAGGTGGTAGAAGACGATTACGAATCGCCCTACCGGAAATATTACACTACTGAGAAAGATACCGCCCAACAGCCTTTAGTACGCTATGAGGGTGCTCTGATTCGATCTTTCGCTTTTACGGCTATTCCTGCAACTGCAGGTGCCCTGCTGGCCTCTTTGACCGAGGGGGCCGGGGATATCGCAGGGGCTTCGCTGATTATCTATGGGATTGTCTGGGGACCTTCCAAAGGCCACCTTTATGCTGAAAATGAAAGGAGGGCACGAATAGGAACCGGCATTCGCGGTTTGGGAATAGGGACTATATTCATTGCTTCCACTATAGTGGCTGTTAAGGGCATCGATGATTTAACGACACTCGATGACGGCGAATTCAACGACTATACCGACGCCAAGATTTTAATTGCTTCCGGCTACCTGATTATAGGGGCGGGAGTCGCCTACAGTTTTATTAGCCTAAAACGTTCGGTTAACGATCATAACGAGAGGATCCGGAAGGGCGTACTTGTTCAACTGGCACCCTCATATGATTTCAAATCCGGCACGCCTTTGGTTTCGACCCGTATCAGCTTTTGAAACCATAGGCCTGAATGCGTATTAAAGGGAGCTGTGATGAGCCTTAGACATATAACAGTGAGCGTGGTTATCGGAATACTGTTTATCTTAGTAACAGCAGAAGCCGTCCGAGCGCAGTCCACAGGGAACCGATTGGCTTTTGGCTATCAGGAAACGGAGTTGACACAACTTGAGCTCAAGAGCGAGAAAACAGCCTTGCATAGGTCGCTCTGGCATACGCTGGCGCCGGTTGTATCCGGCTATCTGTTGGTCGGTATAGTCGGAGAAGATACCGCAATACCGGCAACTTCGCTGTTGGTCTACGGGCTGATGATCGGTCCCTCAACCGGCAACATCTACGCCCATGACTGGAAACGGGGATTTAATGGTTTCCTCTTTAGGGGATTGGGCATAGGTACAATGATACTGTCGGAAGCTTACAGCGGTGAACTTCTGGATGGAGGTCCAAGCCCTGGTTTCTACGGTTCCGGTAGTTCATTCCAGGCAACGGACGTAGTACTGGCTGCGGGTATAGTTATCTTTGCCGGTGGTATAGTGTACAATTTTGTCACTGCCGACCAGTCGGTCCGGGAATATAACGAAAGAGTTCGGCAGGGGATTGGTGTTCGGATGGCTCCATCATTGGACATGAAGACCGGTACGCCCCTTTTAATCGCCCGTATAACTTTTTAGAAAGGGCAGCCTCCAGAATGTCAAACTTTCGGATTTTAGCCGTATTGGTCCTTACACTTTTGCTGTGGTCTGAATTGGCTAATGCTCAACAGCCATTCCGGAACTCCATACGGTTCCAAAACAGCGCGATAACCGATACCGCTTATACGGCTGCGGTAATTCTGAAAAGCAAAAAGGTAGCCTTTCGCCGCTCGCTCTGGCATACGCTGGCACCGGTTGCTTCCGCATTTGTAATCAGCCGGCTGACCGAGGGGAATACAATAGAGGCCCCGGTTGCAGCGCTCTTGGGCTACGGCCTGATGGTCGGGCCTTCGATGGGTAACCTCTATGCCGAAGACTGGTCACGGGGAATCAATGGATTTGTTTTTCGCGGCCTGGGCGTAGGTGCGGTAATCCTTGCCGGTTCACTGGGTGATGATGTGATCGATTATACCCCCATTGGCGGATATGACAGACATGATTGGCATGATCCCTTGACGGAGTCTGAATTTGTTCGGCTTGTCGGTACCGCGATTTATATCGGCGGAGTTCTGTATAACTTCCTGACGCTGAACCGGTCGGTTGACGAGTACAGTCACGATCTCAAAAAGGGAGTCAGGATAGAAGTGTCTCCCTCATACGATATTAAAACCGGCACGCCGCTGCTGTCAACCCACATCCGTTTTTAAAAGCGAAAAGAGACTACTCTTTTTTCGCAGGCTGGTAATTCAGCGGCTCTACCAGGGAGGCGAGCACTTCGCCGTTATGATTGGAGATGGCGGCATACCAGGTGTCTTTCCATTTCCAGGAGACCACATGCTTGCCGTTGACCTCCCGCACGTGAAAGTCTTGAGGCTTATTGCAGGTTTTGACGGCCTCTTCCGAACGGACCAGCTGTTCAAAATTTTTCAGGTCGTCGATACGGAAGGCGAAGATGTAAATGTACTCATCCTGCGAAGGCAGGTAGTACTCCAGCAGCGGAGCCCGGAAGCCGGCTACGAAATTGCTGAATACCACGCCCTTGAACTCCGCATTTTCCAGGGACGGGACGGTCATGGCCATGTCGTACTCATCGGACAGCCGGCTTTCGGCAAGTGAAAGGCTTGCGGTGTTGATATGCGGCGGAATCAGCTTGCCTCCGTGCTCGGTGAAGTGGCGGTAGACATGCTCTTCCATATTGTAGGATTCGGCCGGGTTCTGCATCACGATGCTCCAGAATGCCGCAAGGATCAGGAAAGAGGCCGCAACGGCATAGCCCCATTTTTTCCAGCCGGAAGCGGGAGGCGGCGGTGCCGCAAGATCATCCGGTTTCTCGCCTGCTATATGGGATGGGTAGTCGACCAGAGGTTCTTCATCATGTCCGTTCTTAGTGCGTTCGGAAGCCGCTTCTTCCCCGCAACTGTCAAGAAATGAATGTACACGCCTTTTAAGGCTTTCCGGGGCTTTGCTGCAGGGGCATCGTTCCGAGACGAGGTTTTTTAGCCTCTTTTCCGATTCGTACTGTTTGCGTACGTGGTCGTTGTTTTTGATAAAGCTGAAAAAGGCCTCGCGAACCGGCTCTTCAACCTCGCCATCCACTACAGGGGTGACCAGATTGAGTGCTTCACGCTTTGTGAGCCTGTGTTTTGACATGCTGACCCAGCTTAAGTGTATCGTGTTGTTTCAGTAGAGTAGTATGGAAGCTGACGCAACCATTTTGACAACATAAGGCTATTTCCGAGTGTTCCAATTTTTTTAAAGAAATTCAAGAGTTTTTGTAATTCGCTTTCAACAGGTAAAAACCGGGCAAAACAGGCAGTGATACACCTGCGGGATTCAGCTTTTCCTCTTTCATTTGCCTGCCGCTGATCGTCTTTTCAATTACAAATCCTGTATTCTCTAACAGCGAGATAAACTCATCCAGGTTATGGTGCAGCTTGAGCTTTTCCCCGACCATACGTACCCCGGCGCTGAAGACCAGGCTCCGGAAAGCGGAAAGCTCCTCAAGCGAAAAAACGGTGCTGATACAGACCGGCGGCCGACGAAAGCTGTTGCCGATATCTTGCAGTATTTGCCTGATTTCACCGGGATCGAGGTAATCGAAAAAGCCTTCCGCTACTACGGCGGTCTCTTTATCAGGATCGAGGCCGGCTGTGCGGCCAATGATCTCAGACAGCTTATGTTTCCCGAATTGAGCGTCAATCACTTTTAGAAAGTGATTGTTATAACCGTATTTGTCAAGAAATTCCCGTTTGAGGCAGGCCATGCGGGGCATATCTAGCTCAAAGCAGTTGAAACCGCTTCGGGAGTGGAGTGCGGCCAGGTGGTCGAAGCCCGCACCCAAAACCAGCAGTTGCTCGACGCCCTCATCCCCAAGTTTACGGATCATTTTTTCGATATAATATTTGCGCATGAGGATGTGCATCAGGTCGCCAGGCAGCAGCAGCTCTTCCGACCGGCTGAACAGTCTGCGCATCCACTTTTTCCGGAGGATGGCGTGATAGTTTTTGAGCGGTTTCGGCAGTTCGCTTACCAGACGGTCGTAGAAGCAGATGGTCTCTTCATCAAAAAAAGAGCGGTACGGTTCGTCTCTGGTGAGCCCGTAAAACTTTATGGCGATAAAGGCGGCGGTCTGGCTGAGCTGATTGGCTTTCATATGAAAGGATGAGGGTGCGGCATTTGTCTAAAATCGGTTCCAGGGTTCGGCATCGGGGGGAGGCAGCTCGAAGTGTATTTCTTCTTTGCTTACCGGATGTCGGAAGGCAAGCTCCACGGCACGGAGTGCTATATTGAGCCCGTCGGGCTTGTCCTGCCTGCCGTATTTGTAGTCGCCCCACACAGGCCAGCCTTCGGCTGAAAGCTGTACGCGTATCTGGTGCGGCCGGCCGGTCTGCAGGTGGATGGAGAGCAGGGCCAGTTCATCAAGCTGTTTCAGGCGGGCAAAAGAGAGGATGGCTTCCTTGGCCTGCTTTTCGGAGGCTTTTGCCGTTTCAACCACATTGGTCTGTCGGTTCTTCAGCAGGTGGTGGGTCAGCAGGCCGTTGGCCGGCGGCTTGCCCCAGACCACCGCATGGTAGGTTTTCTGGATAAGCCGGTCTCTCATCTGTTCGGATATGCGTTTCGCCGCCTTGGAGGTCTTGGCCAGCATCATCAGTCCGCCCACGGGCCGGTCAAGGCGGTGTATCAAGCCCAGGTAGACATTGCCCCTTTTGCCGTATTCGTTTTTCAGGTACTTCTTGCAGAGGGTAAGCACGTCGGGATCGCCGGTATGGTCCTCTTGCGAGAGCAGGTTATGAGGCTTGTCGATAATGAGCAGGTGGTTGTCTTCAAAGACGATCGGTATGTCCGGGGTAGTGCCGCTATGCTTCATTGCGTTGGCATTTATATCATGCGTTCATATATCGTCGGAGTCGTTCTTCCGATTCGGGCTGCGTGGCAAAGCTTACACCAACCAGCAGGATAATGTTAACTATCAGGCCGTAAATGCCTTCGTGCAGCGGAAAGGGCCTCCATTCAGGATACAGCAGGAAGAGGATGGTAACAAAGATGCCGCTGAGCAGTCCGGCAAGGGCTCCTTTGCCGTTGGCCTTCTTCCAGTAGAACATACAGACTACCAGGGGGAAGATCTGGGCCACGCCTCCGTACGAACCGAGCAGCAGGTTGACGATGGGTACGTCGGATATGACCGCGAAGTAATAGGCTATGAGGCTGATCACGATTACCAGGCTGCGGATCATATAACGCTGCTTTTCGTCGGTATTAAGCCTGTCGGGCAGAAACTTGGCGATGCCGTCCCGGATACCAATCGAGGCGGCGGAGTGCAGTATGGCGTCGCCTGACGACATGGAAGCTGCCAGCGTTCCGGCACATACCAGTCCGATGACCAGCACCGGCAGGTCGAGTTGTGTAAGCACGTAGGGCAGGATGGTATCGGCCGGTTGTACTCCGGGATAGGCGAGGATGGCGGTAAATCCTATAATGAGTATGGGTACCAAAAAGAGCTGGAAAGAGGGATAGAGTACCACCGTCAGCTTCATGGTACGGTCGCTATTGGCGGCGAAAGCCCGCATAAAGAAGTGCGGCCATACGGAAAAGCCGATGGCGGAAATCAGCACGGCCGAACTGTAGCCCCACCAGCTCCACGGCTCGCCGCCGTTGGTAAGTCCGGGAGCGGTCAGCATGGCCGACATATCGCTGTTGGCAATCTGGGTGAACATCTCTCCGACCCCGCCGAACAGTTTCCAGGGAAGGTAGAGGCCGATAAACCAGGCAATGGCCATCATGAAGATGCCCTGGAAGGTGTTTGTCCAGCCCACACCCATCACCCCGCTGAAAAAGACGTAGATCAGCACTACCAGATAGGCGATGCCGGCCCCCATCCATTCGGGTATGGCACCTTCGCTGATAACGGTGAGCACATAACCGGCGCCCTTCATCTGCAGGGTAAGGTAGGGGATGAATACGATGATGCTGACCACCGCCAGTATTACCGAAAGCGATTTGCTGTTGAAGCGGTCTTCCAGGATCTCGGCCTGCGTCACGAAACCGAACTTTTCGCCGAGCCGCCTGACTTTCGGCCCGAAGAAGTAGAGCGGTATCATGCCGGTGGTGCCGTATGCGATGATATAGAAGGCGGCGGCGCCCCGCGAGTAGGCCCATCCGGGTCCGCCCAAAAAGGCGAAAGAAGAGAAAATCGAAGCTCCCATCACAAAGTAGAGGATAAGCAGGTTCATGCTCCGGTCGCCGGCTACAAAGCCCGTCACGCTGTTGCTCACCTTAAGGCCGGGGATAATCCCCATGGCCAGGGTGATGGCGAGATAGACGGCACAGATAATGAGAATGATTACCCAGTTTTCCATAGTCAGCCGGCTTCTCCTTTTTGTTCTCTATGGATGGGATCGGAGAGGTAGTACCACAGAAGCAGCAGGAAGGCGCAAATCAGAACGCCTACCACCCACGCAAAAGAGAGCGGGAGTCCCAGTATCAGCGGGTAAATATCAGAAAAGAGGGGATAGACCGGCCATATCAGCGCCAGCTGAATCAGCAGAAAGATGCCCAGAAAGATCGCTTTGCGTTTGGTCATTCGGTCAGATTGTGATTTTAAGATATTCGATAATAACAGATGAAACAGAAGAATCAAATAATCTGGGAGATTATCTCGGAGCCGCTCGTTAACCGCTAAAATTCTGTTGCGATCTTCCTATATTCAGGGCGAACCAACAGAGAACAGATGGAGAAAAATTCAGCCGAAATAGATGTACAGGAGAAGGTGGATAACCTTCCGACTTCACCCGGGGTCTACATGTTCAAAGACAGCCGGGACAGCCTGCTCTATATCGGCAAGGCCAAGCGGTTGCGCAATCGCGTGCGTTCCTATTTTCAGGATTCCAAGGGCCATGACGGGCGCATCAAGGTGATGGTCTCCAAGATTGATGACCTGGAAGTGATCGTCACCGATTCGGAAGCTGAGGCGTTGATCCTTGAGAACAATCTTATCAAGAAGCACCAGCCGCGTTACAATATCATGTACCGGGATGACAAGTCGTATCCCTATATCTGCGTGACTAATGACGAACGTCCCAGAGTGTTTCCGACCCGGACCGTCATCAATGACGGCAGCAAGTACTATGGGCCTTACGACAGTGTCACCCATATGAAGAGAATGCTGGAAACTATTCGCAAGACCTTCGGCTTGTGTACTTGTGCGGTCTCCCGCAAGAACATTGACCGTACCAAAGGGGTGCCCAAGTGGCACTCCTGCTTTGACGATTACCTGGAGAACTGTTCCGGTGACTGGGACCTGGAAGAGTATCGGTCGTCCATCGAAAAGGTGGAACGGATGCTCAACGGCCGCACCGACGCCTTGATGAGAGACCTGAAAGAAGAGATGGAGATGGCTTCGGAGTCGCTGGAGTTTGAGCAGGCCGCCCGTCTTCGCGACAGCCTCAAGGCTGTTGAGCGCTACAGCCAGAAGATGAAGATGGTGGCGGACAAGAAAGTAGACCGCGATCTCTTTGCCGTGGCCGTGGATGAGGAGATATCCGAAGCCTGCGGGGTTTTATTCAAGATCCGTGAAGGCAAGCTTATCGGCAAGTTCCACCGCTTCCTGAAGAATATCGAGCATGTGGAGAAGGGGGAGATGCTGCAGTCGTTTGTAGAGGATTACTACACCGGGCAATTTGCCGGCGCCATCCCCGACGAGGTCTACGTCAGCGAGCCGCTTCCCGACGAAGAGCCCCTGCTGCAGTACCTCTGGCAGCAGCGCGAGAAGAAGGTGCCCATCCACGACCCCAAGATCGGGGAGAAGGCGCAGATGATCCGTATGGCGGTTTCCAATGCCGGGCTGTTGCTGGGCGAGCGCAAGCTGGAGAAGCAGAAAGCGGCTCGCGAGCGCATCCCGCATTCGGTAAAGGAGCTGAAAGAGGAGCTTAACCTCCAGCGCCTGCCCCGGCGCATCGAGTGTTTCGACAACTCCAACATCCAGGGCTCCGACCCGGTGGCCTCGATGGTCTGCTTTGTAGACGCCCAACCGCGAAAGAGTTCCTACAAGCGCTACCACATCAAGACCGTGGAAGGGCCGGATGATTTCGCTTCCATGAAAGAGGTTATAAGCAGACGCTATAGACGCGTGATGAAGGAGAAGCAGCAGATACCCGACCTGATTGTGGTTGACGGGGGCAAGGGACAGCTGAGCAGTGCGGTAGAAGCCTTAAAGGAGATCGGTTTTTACGGCGAGTGCGAGATCATCGGCCTGGCCAAACGGCTCGAGGAAGTATTTTTGCCCGGCAAGCAGGATCCCGTAATGATTGCCAAGACCTCATCGGCCCTGAAACTGCTGCAGAAAGTACGGGACGAAGCCCACCGCTTCGCGATCAACTTCCACAGGAAGAAGCGTTCCAAGCGGACCATCAAGACCGAGCTCACCGAGATCAAGGGAATAGGAGAGAAGACCGCCCAGAAACTGCTGACTCATTTCGGATCGGTAGCCAAGATAAAAGAAGCCGATGAGGGTGAACTCCAGGCCGAGATAGGCGAGCACCTCGGGGCGAAAGTATATGCTCATTTTCACCCGTCTGACCGCTCCGAGCAGTCTGACGGGTAATAAAAGCGATCAGATGGGTAATCACCGCTCAGAGGCGTAATTTGACGGGTAACTCACCTCTAACATGATGATGTGATATACAAAAAGGTCGCTGTACTATAGAATATGGGTGAGGAGTGAGAAATCACCCTTTTGCGCTTGATCAGCCGGTCAGGCGAATGAGATTTCGAGAAATGTTGTTTTGCCAAATGCAGGCGGAATAACAGGAACCGAATTTCATCAAAAATACCGGTTGGAGGTTGCATCGGCGCAAAAAAATTCTTAAATCAGGCATGAGGTTATTATGAA
>CAYWDK010000003.1:0-68166 GCA_964457025.1 uncultured Balneolaceae bacterium
AAGGTTGCCGACTTTCCTGGGCATGGCGCACAAAAAGAAAATTTTATTGAAGGTTCCTGCTTGAGTTTGTAGCTATTGAATGTATTAAAATTACGCTATTAATTAAAGGATAGTTACTGTTACTTATAGATTAGTTATATAATAGCTGGTCATTACCACTTTTTCTTGTTCCGTATAGGGTAATCGCCCTATATTGTAAACAGTTACTTAAAAAAAGCTCTGCGGCGGCAGGGCTTTTGTTGTTTCTGCCCACCCTGGAAGTAGCCATCTTAACCCTCATCTCATCTGTTATGCAAGACCCAAAACGCCTTCGCGAACTGCTTCTTGAACAGCTTAAGGGCCGCAATGCACACATCGATTTTGAACAGGCCGTAGAGGGGCTAAGGCTGGAAGAGGTCGGTATCCGTCCGGAAGGGCTGCCACATTCCATATGGGAACTGGTCGAGCATATCAGGATATCTCAACACGATATAGTAGCATTTTCCCAAAACCCCGACTATGCGTCGCCGGACTGGCCGGAAGGATACTGGCCTGAGAGCAAGGAGCCTGCAAGCCGGGACGAATGGGAGCGTAGCGTGGAAGCTATCCGCGAGGATCATATCGAGATGGTACGAATGGTAAAAGATAAGGACATCGACTTATTGAAGCCCTTTGAACACGGCGACGGCCAGACACTTTTCCGTGAAGCGATGCTTATCGTGGATCACGGCGCCTATCATATCGGACAGATCGTTGACGCCCGGAGACTGTTGGACTGCTGGTAAGCAGCTATTGTATTACACCGGCACCTTTCTCATCTTTTGATTTCCAATTGCCAATGAATAGCCGGAGTTTATATGAAGTCACCTATCGAAGAAGCGTATAATCCATCCTCTTTTCGGGAAAAAGGCCACCGGCTGGTCGACCGCCTGGCCGACTACCTTGAAAAGGCAACTCAGGGTGAAGAGGAAGCCGTTTTTAAATCCTTTGAACCGGAAACTCTTTACCGGGAGTGGAAGCGGGGAATAGGCGGCAAGGGTACCGGTGATTTTGACAGCTGGAGCGAAAAGGTGTTAGCCGACTCCATCCACCTTCACTCTCCTGCTTATATGGGCCACCAGGTCAGCCCGGTACTTCCGGAGGCTGTACTTGCGGATTTTGTGGGAGCTTTATTGAACAACGGGGTCGGCGTATATGAGATGGGAAGTCCGGCGGTAGCGATGGAGCGGGCGGTTATCAAACAGCTGGCAGGCCAGTTGGGCTTTGGGGAACAGGCCGACGGGATTCTTACTTCCGGCGGGACCTTGGGCAACCTGACTGCCCTGCTCGCCGCCCGGCAGATTAAGGCGGGGACAGATGTCTGGAACGGAGGCCAGGAAGACAGGCAATTCGGGGTGATGGTATCGGAAGAAGCCCACTACTCGGTGGTACGCGCCGTAAAGATCATGGGCTGGGGAGAGCAGGGAATCATAAAAGTACCGGCGGACAAAAACCATAAGATGAATCCCGACAAGCTTGAAGAGTGCTACAGGCAGGCTGAAGCCGACGGCATAGAGGTACTGGCCGTGGTTGGCAGTTCCTGCTCCACGGCTACAGGGGCTTACGACCCGCTGCCAGCCATCGCGGATTTTTGTGAAAAGTATGAGTTGTGGCTCCATGTGGATGCAGCCCACGGCGGCGGTGCGGCCTACTCGGACGAATACAAGCACTTGCTGGAAGGCATAGAGAGGGCGGATTCGGTCATTGTCGACTTTCACAAGATGCTGATGTGTCCCGCCCTGGTAACCGGCCTTGTGTTTAAAAACGGCGATCACTCCTATCAAACCTTTGCTCAAAAGGCATCCTATTTATGGGCAAAAGAGGATAAGGAGTGGTACAATCTGGGCAAACGGACCTTCGAGTGTACCAAAGATATGATGGCGCTCAAGGTGTATGCACTCCTGCAAACCCACGGTACACAACTGTTCGGCCATATCGTTGAGCGCCTGTTTGGCATGGGCAAAATATTTGCTGAACTATTAAAGGGAAGGGACGGTTTTGAGCTTTTAACCGAACCCGACTGCAACATTGTTTGCTTCAGATATGTACGGCCGGACGTTGACAACGAGAGGTTAAACAGCTTGAACCAGTCTATCAGGGACCGCTTGCTGGCCGACGGGCGGTATTTCATCGTTCAGGCCTCAATCGGCGGAACGCTCTACCTGAGAACGACCCTGATGAATGTTTTTACGGAATCAGTCCACTTGGAAAGGCTATTGGAGGTGATAGAGGAGGTTGCAGGAGAAGTTGAATAATTCAACATTAAACTTATTTTCTATATATATTGCTTTTGCTTTCTTAATTCCTAACAAAAAGAAGGGATACTATGAATATACTGACGGATAAAGTTGGTCGTATTTTGTTTGCTCTTCCATTTGGAATATTCGGACTCTTTCACTTCATGAATGGAAGCCAGATGGCGGGAATGGTGCCGATACCGGGCGGAGTATTTTGGATTTACGTGACCGGCGCCGCTTTACTCGCAGCATCTGTGGCCATAATAATCGAGAAAAAAGCACGATTGGCTTGTGTCTTGCTGGGTGTTATGCTGGTAATATTTGCACTTTCCATCCACCTTCCCGGAGTAATAAGCAGCGGGGGCGAAGATGCGGCATCGATGTCCAATCTGCTTAAAGACCTTGCTCTGGCCGGCGGCGCATGGGCTTTGGGTGGAACCTTTTCGGAAGAAGATTCCGGATCCGGTTCAATGCCTTCTTCCGAACCGTCCTCTTCAGCCGGAGAAACCCATTCACATGATCCGGGACCATCCGGCCCGTCAATGTAATTTCCAGATCCTGAAATTAAAAAGGCTCATCGTTAGTGATGAGCCTTTTTATTTTGTCTTTTATCCAGTTATCCTTCTGTCGCTTTTCCCCAGGGGCCGGTAATGGCAAGCGTCGTGCCGGCGTGCTGGATGTTCATAAAGAGCGTCGATCCGTCGGGTGAGAAGGTGGCTCCTGCCAGTTCGGAATTGGACTTGGCGTTGCGACCGAATTTATAGGCGGTACCGTCGGGAGTGATGCCTACCAGATCCTGATGGCTGTCGCAATCTTCGCATACAATCAGGTCTCCCCAGGGCGAAACCGTAAGGTTGTCGGCATTTTCAATAATGTTACTGTCGTTGGGCTCCACAAAGAGTTCGAGGGTGCCAGGAGAATCGGCTTCTTCTCCGGTGGCTTCAACTTCGGAGGGCGTGTACTTCCATATCTGTCCAAGCCTCTTTTCGCCGCCGTTGGTGCAGGCAAAGTAAACGGCGTCATTTCCGTACCACATCCCCTCACCCCGGGCAAAGCGGGCGGCCCCGTCTTCAAAGCCGCGGATGCGGAGGTCATCATTGGGAGAGTCGATATTTTCGAGATCAATCCATTCTGCCTGGAAAGAGTTTCCCGGCTGAATGTAAGGCGTTGACCAGTTTCTCGTGTCTTTGCTTGGCTCTCCTTTAACGGCCAGGGCCTGGAGGGTGCCTCCGGCATGCATATTCTCTTTTTCGTTGGGGATAAAACGGTAGAGCAGCCCCTCGGAACTGTCTTCGGTCAAATAAACCACGCCACTATTGGGATCGATGGCAACGGCCTCATGGTTGAAGCGCCCCATCGCTTTAATTGGCTTGGGCTCGGCAAGGCCGATCTCGGCAGAGGCGGGTACTTCGAATACGTAGCCGTGGTGCTTGGCATAGACGTCGTCGGGACTGGTAACAATCTCTTCGCAGGTGAGCCAACTGTTCCAGGGGGTAGGGCCGCCGGCACAGTTGCGTAGCGTACCGGCCAGGCTCAAAAACTCACGGACCACTTCCTGTTTTTCGGTGTCATATACAATCGTCGTGGTTCCGCCCTGCCCGGGATTGTTGTCATTCCCGTAGTCGTAAAAGTCTTCCGGGCTGAGCTTGTCAGTGAGTGCAAAATCAGAACCGAAGGCGCTTTCGTCTCCGCCCCGGGCCGGATTTACTTCGTGGTTGCGAATCAAAATGGTAGTACCGTCTGGGCCGGGAAAAGTAGCCATGCCGTCGGGACGGTGCGGTACATAAAAGCCGTCGTCCATGGTATCTCCGAAACGGGAAATGATACGGTAGCTGAAGCCTTCCGGCAGGTCGAAAATGCCCTGCGGGTCGGGGACTAGCGGACCGAAAGCTTCAGATACCGCTATGGTGTTAGTGCCGTTCGAAGAAGTGCAACGGCTGAATAGTTGCAGGCCGGAAAAGCCCAGCGCCATGGCCCCGGCTTGTTTGAGAAAATGCTTGCGTGAAATAGACATCCTGTCCTCTGCTTAAATTAATCGGTTTAAGACAGGATAATAAAAACAAGATAAAGATGAAGTTATCTTGGGTTTTAAAAATGTTAAACTTTTGCGGTCTTGACCTGTTTTTGCTCCTGATTGGTAAGGGCCGCCCACTTGGCACGTACTTTCTGAAGCACGCCATCCATGCTCACATAAACCACGGGGATAAAGACCAGCGTCACCAGTGTGGAAGCGGTCAGGCCGCCGATCACTACGCGGGCCAGCGAAGCCTGCAGCTCGGCACCGGAACCGAAACCGAAGGAAAGCGGAAGCAGTCCCAGAATGGTGGTGAGTGTAGTCATGAGGATCGGCCGCAGGCGCAGGCGTCCCGATACGACTACGGCTTTGTGCACGTCCATCCCGCGATCACGCCGCATGAGGTTGATATAGTCGATAAGTACGATGGCGTTGTTTACCACGATACCGATCAGCATTATGATACCCATCAGGCTCTGCATGTTAATGGTGGTACCCGTAAGAAGAAGCGTGGGTACGACACCGATTACAGCGAGCGGAACCGAGAACATCACTATGAGCGGGTCAAAGAAACGCTCGAACTGTCCGGCCATCACCATATAGATCAGGATAAGTGCCATAATGATGGAAAGCCTAAAGTCGGCAGCGGCTTTTTGCTGTTCTTCATATTCGCCGCTGTATACGATGGAAAATCCTTCGGGCAGCTGCATGTCGGCGAGCCGGGCGCGGATTTTGTCAACGGCAACGCCCAGCGGCACACCGCTCTCAAGGTTGGCGGAAATATAGGAGACACGCTGGCTGTTGATCCGGTTGATGTCGGTCGGTCCGCGTCCCATATTCTTGCTTACAACGGCAGAGACGGGCAGTACCTCACCTGAAGGAGTTGTTATAGAGATATTCTCCAGGTCGGTCGTACTGAGACGGTCTTTGGGTTGCAGCCTCACGGTAATCGGGAACTCATCGCCCCCTACCCGGAAGGTACCGGCACGGCTACCGCCGATGTTGGTTTGAATGACTTGTGCCACCTGCCGCACGGTAAGGCCGAGATCGGCAATCTTGTCGCGGTCAAATACGATATTCTGCTCGGGCCGCCCCTCTCTACGGTCAACTCGTACGCCGCTGATTTCCGGAATCTCCTCAATACGCAGTTTAATGTCATTTGAGATTTGCTCGGCGCGCTCAAGGTTATAGCCCCGAAGCTGAATCTCAACATCCTCGCCGCCGCCCGAACCGAAGAGCCGGCGCAGAATCCACAAACCGGACTGGGCATTCACACGGATGTCGCCGCCGGGTATGGTTCCGACTACTTTTTCACGGATCTGGTCGGCCAGCTCGGAAGTGCTCATCGAGCGTTCGGAAGCGGGCACCATGGCAATCTCGACTTCAGCCCGGCCGTCTCGCACGTCCGTGGTAAGGTGTTCCACATCTTCCATCGGCAGGTTGGCGCGTACCACCTGTTCAAGCTCTTTCAGGTATTCGTTCTGGACGGCAATGTTGGTTCCCTCCGCCATCATAAAATCAATATCGATCTCGTCGGCATCCGACTGTGGTGCCAGTTCGATCGGGATCAGGGGTATTGCCAGGAAACTGGCAATTACAACTACAGCCGTAATACCGAAGACGGCCGGCTTGTGCTTTAACACCCTCTCAATAAGGTTCATATACTTGTTTTCCAGCATCCTGAAGTAGCGCTGGAACCATCCTTTTTTCTTGGCCTCTTTTGAATCTTCCGGCTTAACAGTGAGAAACTTGCTGCAAAGCATGGGTACCAGGGTAAGTGCTACGAAGAGTGAACAGACCAGTGCAAAGACCACAACCAGTGCCAGTTGCTGAAAAATAATTCCAGAGATAGTCTGCATAAATACAACGGGCAGGAAGATCACCGAGGTGGTGAGGGTGGATGCGATGATGGCACCGGCTACTTCCCTGGTACCTACCAGGGCACTGGCTTCGAGGTCTTCACCCCTCTCCTCTCTGAGCCGTATAATGTTTTCGAGCACCACAATGGCATTATCCACGATGAGGCCGACACCGAGTGCGAGCCCTCCGAAACTCATCTGGTTGAGTGTAAGATCGTTGAAATAGAGCAACGCAAAGGTCGCGATGATGGAGATCGGTATGGATATGGCGATGATAGAAGTAGACGATCCGTTCCTGAGGAACAGATAGAGAATAAATATGGCCAGCAGGGATCCCCAGACCGCAGAGGTCTGAACATTGTCAATGGAGTTCTGAATAAACTCACTCTGGTCGGTGGTGACAAAAAGCTCCATATCTCCGCGCTCGGCATTAATCAGTTCTATCTCTTCCCTGATCTGTTCGGCAACAGCCACGGTATTGGCGCCCGACTGCTTTCGGATGCCGAAACGTACCATGGGTTTGCCGTCGATAGTCACCAGCCGGTTGAGGTCGTCATAGCCCCACTTCACCTCGGCTACATCTTTTACCCTGATGGGCTTGCCATCTACCACTGTAATGATGGTATTCTGAATCTGTTCAATGGATTCGTATTCGCCTAGAGTCCGCACGTAGAGCTGCTGAATACCCGAGTTGACGTTACCCCCGGGCAGGTTTACATTCTCGCTGGCGATAGCCTGCTGGACCTGGTCGGAGGAGAGTCCGCTGGCAATAAGGCGGTCGCGCCTGAGCTCGACGTGGACTTCCTTATATACTCCTCCCCATATGTCGATAGAGCCCACGCCCGAAATCTGTTCAAAACGTTTGGTCACTTCCCGCTCCAGAACCTGGGTAAGCTGTTGCAGGTTCATGTCGGAATTGGCGCCTACAATAACTACCGGAAAATTGTTGGGATCGAATTTCCATATTCTCGGGGCGTCTGCCTCGGGAGGCAGTTCGTCCCGGAGGCGGTCGAGGGCGGCGCGGACCTCATTGGCCGCCACATCCAGGTCGGTCCCTTGTGCAAACTCAAGGGTAACCCGGCTTTGTCCTTCCTCTGAGCTGGAGCGGACTTTTTCCACTCCGGGGATACCGGCGATGGCATTTTCAACACGTTGCGTAATAATTTTTTCTATCTCTTCCGGACCCACATTGGGATAGTCGGTGGCAACGGAAAGTTGCGGGTACTCAATAGGGGGAAGGAGGTCGACCGGCAAATACCGAAAAGCCATTACACCCAGCACAATGACAATAAGAAACACCATTGTGGTTGCGATAGGTCGTTTTACAGCGGTGTTGGTAATAGACATAGCGGTTCAGTTACAGAGTTGATTGTGTTGAATTTTGTTCATCGAGAACACGGTCCAGCAGGTCTTGGCGCTGCAGTGATTGCAGGGAGAGGATCCGTTCCCAGGTACTTGTGCGAACCCTGGCTTGGTTCCTTCCCTGCGAAAGCAAGTCCTGGCCTACAGTTACAATCCAGCTGCCGGGCTCGATACCCGATATGCCGAGTTCCATACGCCCGCGGGCAATAACGTTTACCGGTTTGAACTGCACGTCAACAGGCTGTGTCAGGGCAGCGGGGCCGTCGGCACTGCTGTCTTGAACGGCTTCCACTTCGCTTCCGATAGAAGTAGCTACGAATACGCCCTCCTGCCCGCTATTCGGATCGGTATAGAGGGCACTGGTAGGAATGAGGGTTGCTTGCTGGCTCTCCCCGTATAAAATGTCGACAGGGACGAACATACCGGGTCTAAGGAGACTGCGCTGGTTTTCTACATCAATTTCTGCTTCGGTGCTGCGTGTCACTGTGTTCAGAAAAGGCGAAATTCGATCGAGGGTCGCATCAATGACCGTGACCTGATCGCTTGATTCCTGGGCATAAATTTTTGCTGTTTGTCCTACTTCGATACTCTGCAGCATATTCTCGGTGAGCACTACCTCAACCCGCAGTTTCTCCAGGTCGCCGATAGTGAAAATCCGTGTGCTTGAGCTGACCTGCATACCCACTTCGGCATTTCGCTGGCCGAGGGTCCCTGTTATGGGTGCACGCACTACACTTTTTGCAAGCAGTTCCTGTTGTTCCTGCAGATTCGACTGCGACTGCTCGACCTGTGCCTCAGCCAGCTCTACATCAGCTTCTGCCGACTGCATCTGGGCTTCCAGGGTTTCCATCTCCAGGTCGGAAGAGAGATCTTTCTCGGCGAGCGATTTGGTGCGTTTGTATTGAGCCTGAAGTTCATTAAGCCGCGCTCTTGCCTGTTTCAATCTTGCTTCATTAATCTTAAGGCCGGCCCGCGCCTGTTCCACCTGCTCCTGGTACTGCCGGTCGTCAATACGCACCAGCGGATCGCCTTTTTGTACTTTCTGGCCGTTTTGAACCAGTACCTCAGAAATCCTGCCGCTGATTTCCGGATAAAGTTCGACTTGGTTTTTAGCTATGACGGTCCCGCTGAGCCTTTCAGACAACGGAAGTGATCCGAATTGTGCTTTCACTGCTTCTACAGACGGGATATTGTTATTCTGCCCTCCCCTCCAGCCGTTGTTGGATTGGTTCTCCTCGCTGCTGCATGCCATGAGTCCGCCAAAGAGGCCTATAACCAGAATTAAGAGAACTCTTCCCGGAATGATATTTTTTGATAGATTGGTCATTAGAAAATTCTGAATTATTGAGTTAAGCAGTTTACGGTTGTATAGAATCTAAATTTCAGTTGGAATCGTTCTAAAGGAGTTGTAAAAAGTTTTTCATATATAAGTTAGAAAGCGTACTACCACAGCAAAATCTTATATACCAATAGGATAGGCGGTACGACAAACGGCACGTTACAGCCGATTTATAGCTTGTCCGGCGGCAGGTGTTGTTGATAGATTGAGGCTTGCCGAACGTCGGTTAAAGTTGAAAAGCAGCTGTCAAAGATATTTATTCATATTGACCGACTATATTTATCCATAAGTGATGACTACATCCGGCAGTAAAAAAAATATATTCTGGAGTCTTGAATTCCGGCTTACGCTTCTTCTCTGGCTGGTTTATCTGGTGATCCCCTACCTGGTAGTGCCCGAGCGTTACGGCTACAGCCTGGCTCCCTCCGAGCTGGCCATCAAAGCAAGCTACCTCTTGCTGGCTCTGCTCAACAACTATTACCTGATTCCCAAGCTGCTCCATAGCAGTAAATATGTAATCTATTCGGTTGCGATACTTGCTACTATTGTCGTCGGTGCCTTTTTCGAGGAACTGATTCTTGAGAACATCTTTTTCCCCGATACCCGCGGAGGCGACCTTACCATGCGTGCCTTGCAGTGGTCGGCGTCCAAGATCGGCTTCGTGCTTATTCTGTTCAGCACCTTTAAGCTTATATGGGATTACCAGAAAAAGCAGAACCAGATGGCAGAGCTGGAAAAGGAGAAGATCGAAAGTGAGTTGAAGTTCCTGAAGTCACAGATCAATCCGCATGTGCTCTTCAACAACTTGAATAATATCTACTCTTACGCTCTCGACCGGTCGGAGAAAGTTCCCGAGATGCTGCTTAAACTATCCGAGATCATGCGCTATATGCTGAAAGA
Organism: uncultured Balneolaceae bacterium; assembly: GCA_964457025.1. Lineage (GTDB taxonomy): Bacteria > Bacteroidota > Rhodothermia > Balneolales > Balneolaceae > CAYWDK01. Next base: position 9,730 of record CAYWDK010000003.1, read on the forward strand.
GGGCGATAATAAATTTGTGGCACTGGATAAAGAGATCAAGTACCTGGAAGATTTCGTCGAACTGCAGAAACTCCGTCTGGAGGGACGTGGTGATGTGTTGTTACAGGTGGAGGGCGACCCCCGGAATTATAAAATTGCGCCCCTTCTGCTGGTGGCCTTCGTGGAAAACAGTTTCAAGCACAGCATGCGGTCGGAAATCGACGACATCGAAATCGAAATCAGGATCCATATTGAAGACGGGCACCTTACTTTTCTCTCCCGGAATACTTTTTCCGAAAGCAACGGACATGAGGCCATCGATAAGGATGAGCGCGAAACGGGCATTGGTTTACAAAACGTGAAGAAACGGTTACAATTGATTTATGCCGGAAAGCACTATTTGGATATCTCCACAGAAAACGGCTATTTCGTTGTAAACCTGACCTTAGACCTGGCTGTTGATGAACCTGAAATGCTTAATCATTGAAGATGAGCTCCCCGCACAGAGGGTACTTAAGAACTATATTGCGGACGTCCCCTACCTGGAGCTGAAAGAGGCCTTCAAAAGTCCTGTAGAAGCGATGGAGATGTTGCAGGGTGACGATATTGACCTGCTGTTTCTGGACATCAACCTGCCAAAAATATCAGGCCTGAATTTTTTGCGGTCTTTAAATGATCCCCCCAGTGTTATTGTCACTACCGCCTATCCCGATTATGCACACGAAGGTTTTGAGCTGGATGTAGTGGATTACCTGCTGAAGCCGTTTTCGTTCGAACGCTTCCTGAAAGCCCTCTCCAAACTGAAATCCGGATCAAAGTCACCGCCTCCTTCCGCCGAACAACAGGAGCGTGCACTCAGCTACGCTTTTGTGAAAGTAGACAAAACCCTGCACCGGGTCGATTTTGCCGATATCGTCTTCATAGAGTCGGACAAGGATTACGTCAAGATCATTATGAACGAAAATAAACTGATGCTGCTGCAAACTCTCAAGCACTGGGAACAGATGCTGCCTGACCAAGGGTTTGCGCGGGTTCACAAATCCTATATCGTCAATATTTCAAGGATTGATAAGATTACCGGTAACCGTATCAAGATGGGATCTCACACCATACCCATCGGCCGGCATTACAAGCAGGATTTCCTCGACAAAATCGAGCCTATCTCATAGCCTGTAATTGTTGTAGCCTACTCCTCTCTGTGCGTTATAACCATCCTTAAAAAAATATGTATACATTGCTGTAATGCTGCTGCCTCCTATCCGTCTAACCTATAGCAATGACAAAAGAGGAATTTAAATCACTTGTTCTGCCTTCGAAGGGAAAGCTTTTTCGGTTGGCCGTCTCACTGCTCTCAGACCGGCAGGAAGCGGAAGATACGCTTCAGGATGCCTTTTTGAAGCTGTGGGATATGCGCGACAAGCTGCGTGATTACAACAGTATTGAAGCGCTGGCCGTGACGATGACGAAAAACCTCTGCCTGGACAAGCTCCGCTCGTACCGGCATCGCAAACAGGATGCCACCGAGGTGGAGAAGCTGCCGGTGCAGGGGAGTTTTCCCGACCCGGCAAAAGTGACCGAGCTCAGTGAGAGCTCGGCGTCGATTCACCGTATCGTGCAGACCCTGCCGGAGCAGCAAAGGCTGGTAATGCACCTGAGAGATATCGAGCAGTACAGCTATGACGAGATTGAAGAAATGACCGGAATGCCACGCAACGCCATCCGGGTAAATCTGAGCCGGGCACGAAAGAGTGTCCGCCAGGAATATTTAAAAAGACAGAATTATGAACACCGAAAGAATTGAACAGCTGCTGGACAAATACTTCGAGGGAGAAACTTCCCTGGAAGAGGAAAAGCTTCTGAGAGACTATTTTAAAAACGAAGAGGTGCCCGAACACCTGCAGTCGTACCGCGGGCAGTTTGCCTATGCGGGTGAATTCGCCAACCTTGAAGCGGATGAAGCTTTTGATCCTTTTAAAAAGGTAGACGAGCGTTCCGATGAAACGGCTTCCCCCTTGCGGAGTGCTATGCCGGACGGCAGCCCGAATGGGGCTATGCTGAGGTGGACGTTGCGAATAGCCGCGGGGCTGATCCTGCTTCTAGCCGGTTTTTCTGCCGGACTGCTTGTCAGTCAACAAAACGGCGCCTCGGGGCAGCAGGTGGCGGCGCTGCAGCAAGAGATTCAGCAAATGAAGATGGCGCTGGTATACGGTTCGGATCCCAATATCACGGCCAGTGAACGCATCTCTGCGGTAAACCTCTCGGCAAGGATGCCCGAGGAAGCTGCCGCTCTTGACCGCGAAATAACGGATATCCTGATTTACACCCTGAACAACGACGCGAATGCGAATGTGCGCGAAGCCGCTGCCGAAGCACTGTTCCGCTTCCGCGGAGAGCCGAGGATACGCAAGGCGCTCGTCAACTCTCTCAGCCAGCAGGAAGATCCGCTGATGCAGCTTACGCTTATCAATATGCTGGTCGAACTGAAAGAGCGTTCGGCTATCAACGAGATGCAGAAGATGCTTATGGACTCTGATACCCAGGAAGTGGTAAAAACGAGACTCAGAGTCGGCATCGCCGAATTGAAAATATGAAACTGAACTTGATCAAACCAAAGACCCGTCGGCTGGCATACTGCCTCCGGCGGGCCTTCCGGAAGGAAATTACAGACACAACAAAAAGTGAAATGGAAGCTATGAAAAACATCAGACGAATAAGCAAAGTGGCAGCCGTCCTTACACTGACGGCATTACCTTTAACTTCGCAGGCGCAGGAATTTTCTTATACCCTGGGCAACACTTCTGACAAGGCGATAGAATTTGCCATGTCGAGAAGCGACGTTGTTATAGAGGGGCACGATAGTGATGAGGTTATTATCCGAAACCTGGACTACGACGCCCCTCCCGAGCGTGCCCAAGGGCTTCGGGCTCTCTATAACTCTGCCGAAGACAATACCGGAATCGGTTTGTCGGTGGAAGAAGAGAACGGCACCCTAAAAATCATAACCGCCTCGCGCGACGACGGCGATTATCGCCTGATGGTGCCGAATAAAGTCCGCGTGATGCTCGAGGAAGTGAACTGGGGCGGCGGTGATTTCGAGATCCGCAACATGCAGGGAGAGATCGAAATTAAGTCGAAAAGCGGCGATATGAGGCTGGTCAATATTACCGGTCCCATAATTGCCAGCAGCACCAGCGGCGACATGGAGATTGTCATGGACCGGCTGAGCCAGTTGGGGCCGACCTCAATCTCGCTGGTAAGCGGCTTTATAGATATCAGCATGCCCGAGAGCTCGAAAGCTAATCTCTATATGAGTTCGGTTTCCGGGGAGATCTACACCAATCTGGATATCCAGCTCAGCGGTGACCAGCGCGAAGGCATGCAACGGCTGGGCGGCGGACGCAAGATCGAAGGCAGGCTGAACGGCGGCGGGGTTGAAGTAAGCCTGAGGACCATTAGCGGAGACATTTACCTTCGCAAAAACTGACCGGCGATTTGTTATTACACAGATTGCGCAGGGGCGCTGCTTGTGCAGCGCCTCTAATGCTTGCAATCCAGGATAAACAAGAGGAGTTTCTTATGAGAAAAGCAGTTTTGGTAATTGTGCTTGTATTGGTTGCCTGTACGGTATCTTCGGCCCAGCAACAGCGTGTAGTAGAACGGACATTTGCACTGGAAGACGGCAGTGAAATAAATCTTGAGCTGAAGTTCGGCGAAGTGATCTCAGTGAAAGCCTGGGATAAGAAGGAGGTTTCTTTTCGAGCAGTAATCGAAATCAACAGTGGTCGTCTTAATGACGCATTGCTTCTCGATTATGATGAAAGGGACGGGCGGCTCGCTATTACGGCCGATTATGACGAAGACCGAATTCAGGAAGGCCGCAGAGGCGATTGCCCGGACGGGCACTATTCGACGATGAGCTGGAACCGAAAAGACGGCGAATATGCCGTATGCAGCAACATCATTTACGAAATTTATGTGCCGCGTGAGGTCGATCTGGAAGTAGAGTCGATCAGTTCCGATATCGAACTTTCTGGTCTTCAGGGGCCTATCCGTGCCAAATCTATCAGCGGTTTTGTAGACCTGAGTTGGCCGGAACAGCGCGGTGCCGAACTCTCCATGAAGACGGTCAGCGGCGAAGTTTATTCGGGACTGGATAACCTGAATCTGCTGAATAAAAAAGGAGCCGTACCTCTGGTTGGTTATGAGCTTAAAGGATCTATCGGCCAAGGTGGTCCTGTCGTGAAACTTGAATCCATCAGCGGGAATATTTACCTGAGAAAGGGGAGTTCCTAACCGGCTCCCAAAAAGAAAAAGCCGCAGTGTAGAAGCTGCGGCTTTTTTATTTCTCTAAAATCGGTCATTCTAATTGCTGACCAGGCGCCGGTTGGCATGCAGTATCGCCTTAGTGCGGTTTTTCAAAAGCTCGGCTGCATCCATCAGCATTATTTCGGAAGATGGGAAGGGGGCCGGATCGTTCCCTACTTTCTCGCGTGTCTCTTCGGTCAGAGCCCTTTTATCGCCGGTAGCTACTGCCGAGAAGTGCTTGAAGACAGCATTAACCGAGATTTTTTCGGTTTTTACCATCTGGTCGCTTCTTAGGTCTATGTAGTCAATAGAGCCGGCTACCAGGGCCTCCTTGTGCTGTACCGACTCGGTGATTTCGGCGGTGACGGTAATCATGTTGGGTACTTTGATGTCGTTGCCGAGCGAATCTTTTTTCACATTGCCGTTTTCGTCGAAGACATAGCGGGTACCGTCCTGTATTTCCTTGCTCTCGGTGTAGGTTTTCCGGTCGATGGATTCCGGGGAAATCTCGATATCCCGGATATTCAGAACCACATAGTAATCGTAGTAGATGGTGGAATCGGCGTAGGTGTCGTAGATAACCCAGTTTTCCGCAAGGTCGCCGAGGCCGATTTTCTTGAGTTCCTCATCAAAACGTTCCGGCAACACTTTCTCGGAGTTGTTTTCTATTCGGAAGAGTACTTTGTTAGTTCCCAGAAAGCGGGCTTCCTCAAGCATCCGGTCAACGTCTTTGTAGTCCGCATAGATGCTCTTGGTACGCTCAAACTCGCGATAAGCCATGCGTGCGCTTTGCCGGTCACCCCTGTTCAGGTATTCGATGCCCCTGTCGTAGGATATGCCGGCCGCCAGCTCTTTCGATTCGATGAGTTCGTCATCATAACTGACCAGTGTAAACTGGTTGAGTACCGAGGTAGGCAGCGTTTTCAGCTTGTCTTGCCGGTATTTGACATTCTCGTAAAGCCGATAAATCTCAACCCAGTTTTCTTCGCGGCCTTCCTGCTTCAGGAAGTCGATACGGTCCAGGTCGAATCCGTTGGCTTTGCCGTAGGCTTCTTTCAGTACCCGGAGCTCTTTGCCGTCATTGGGATCTTTACGGAGTTTGCTTATGGATTTGTCTATCGCTTTATCATAGCGGCCTTTTTCCAGCAGCTTCTCGGAAGAGGCGCATGCTGCCATCAGCATGAGAGACAACACAAAACAGCTAATTCTTCTGACCATGGTATAGGGGGTTTTGTTGCAGATTTAAAGCCAAAGTACTAAGTAATATCTAGTTATTACAGTTTAATTAATAGACATTAATAGTGTATGATTGTTACAGATAGTAGTATATGATGATTAGTGTGATGTAGGGATGTCACTACAACGGTATTTCCCAGCAAAACTTGTCAGCAACCAACAATGAGCAAGCCGAAAAGCGTATTAGAAACCTCAAGAGTATCTCTCGAAGAGGCTACTCTTCGGGATTCGGCTTTTATCCTCAAGCTTCTGAATAGCCCCAACTGGCTAAAATATATCGGTGATCGGGGCGTGAATAACGAGGAAGATGCAAAAGAGTACATAGAGAAGAGCATGATCCACAGCTATCGCAAAAGGGGGTATGGCCTTTACAAAATGGTTTTGAAGAAGGAACGGCTTGCGGTTGGCCTTTGCGGCTTTCTGAAACGTGATTACCTGGATCACGCCGATCTTGGTTTTGCCATATTGCCCGAATATGAGAGAAAGGGCCTGACTTTTGAGGCCGCAGAGGAAATGGTCAGCTATGGCAAGTCGGAGTTGAAACTGGATCCGATCTTGGCTATAACGACCCCGGATAACATAAAATCGAGGAGATTGCTCAACAAGCTGGGTTTTTCTCATACCGGCGAAGTTACTTCGGATCAGGGTGAGGAGTTGATGCTATTCAGTACAGACCCGAATCCGGCATAGCTATCACTGGCGCCGGCCGGTATTGCTTCGCCCTATGCCAGTTTCTCCAGTTCTTCCGGCGAGGAAATACAAGTGTCCAAGTCGTTCAGGGTGCCGTCTTCCAGCTTGTAGATCAAGCCGTGAACCGAAAGTTCGGCTCCTTGCTTCCAGGCCCCCTGTACGATGGGAGTGTTGCAGACGTTTTTGACCTGTTCGATGACATTGAGCTCGCAGAGTCGGTCGACTTTCTGCTCTTCGGGAAGCCCATCGAGCTGGCCGGCGTTAAGGCGGTTTACATCCTTGATATGGCGCAGCCAGTTGTCGATCAGGCCGTGTTCATCTTCCTCAAGGGAAGCCTTGACACCGCCGCAGCCGTAATGTCCGCAAACGACAATGTGCTTTACTTTCAGAACTTCGACCGCATACTGTATTACAGAGAGGCAGTTCAGGTCGGTATGTACCACTACATTGGCGATATTGCGGTGCACGAATACTTCGCCGGGAGGAAGGTTCATGACCTGGCTGGCCGGCACGCGGCTGTCGGAACAGCCTATCCAGAGGTATTCGGGTGTCTGCTGCTCGGAAAGGCGGCTGAAAAAGCCGGGGTCTTCTTCGCGTGTAGCTTCTGCCCATTCGCGGTTTCGGTCGAAAAGGTGTTTCAGTGTCTTCACAACAAAAAAGCTTCTAGATTCGTGTTGGTTTCACGGAGTCAACTATAATGAAAATTCGGCTGTATAGCCAACTTCAATAGCCGGCGAAAGCGTTCCGCAAAAGTCTTGACTCTGACGCGACGTATGACACTATCCTGACCACTAACAAAGTGAACACTTCCCCCCACTTAGCCGTCGCTTCCCTTATCGCCGGTTTTTGCTTCCAGTTGCTTGAAGGCCTCCAGAAAGTCCATAGGCAGCGGTAACAGCACGAAAGAGGCGTTTTCTTCGGCTACCTCGTTCATGGTCTGCAGGAAACGCAGCTGCAATGCTGCGGGAGCCGTCTGGATCATTTTTGCGGCATCGACCAGCCGTTCGGCAGCCTGGTATTCTCCTTCCGCATTAATGACTTTGGCGCGACGGTCACGCTCGGTCTCGGCCTGACGGGCCATGGCACGTTTCATATTCTCGGGAAGCACTACATCGCGTACCTCGACAGATACGACCTTGATACCCCAGGGATCGGTCTGCCGGTCGATGATTTCCTGGATGTTCTTGTTCACCTTTTCCCGGTTGGCAAGCAGTTCGTCCAGCTCCACCTGGCCAACGATGCTTCTCAGCGTAGTTTGTGCGAGCATGGAAGTGGCGTGAATATATCGCTCGACCTGTATTACGGCTTCTTCCGCATCCACAACCCTGAAAAAGGTGATGGCATCCACATTGACGGTAACATTATCTTTGGTGATGACCTCCTGCTTATCCACATTAATGGTAAGCACGCGCATATCTACGCGTTCAATCCTATCTATAAAGGGAATAAGGAAGACGAGCCCGGGCCCTTTGGCTTTGAGCAGTTTTCCGAGACGGAAGACCACGGCTCGCTCATACTCCCTGAGTATTTTGAACATTTGCGGCAGCAGTATGGCGGCCAGTACGGCAATCGTGATTATCCAGGTTATTTCATTTACAAAACCATCGGCATTTTCCATGACGGGATCCTTAGCTTGGTTATTGGATTAATTCAGTATATCGGTCGGGCTAATATCTCTATTCCGCTTTCTTAACTTTAATAGTGAGCCCTTTTATTTCAACAATTTCTGATTTCTCTCCTTCTTCAATCACTTCTTCGCTTATGGCATTCCAATATTCTCCGTTGACAAAAACCCGGCCTCCGTTGGCGTCAACGCGGTCGGTGACTTCGGCCGTTTTCCCTACCATCGATTCCTTGCCTGTCCGGCTGTCGGTAAACTGAATCTTGATTCCCGCCCCGGCTATCCAAATAAAGAAAAGGGTCGTCAGTACTGTGGCCGGAATCAGCCATGCCCACGACAACTCCATGGGAGCCGGCAAGTCCTGAAAAAGCATAAGAGCGCCAAGAAAGAAGGAAACAGAGCCGCCGGCTATCAGGATACCGAAAGTGGGTGTAAAAGCTTCGGCAATAAACAAGACGATAGCCAGGCCTATAAGTGCAAAGCCTGCGATATTGATCGGCATGGCTGCCGAGGCGTAAAGCACCAGGATAAGAGCTATGACACCCGCCACGCCCGGTACGATGGCTCCCGGATTGGTCACTTCGCCGATGATGCCGTAGATGGCGATCATCGTCAGGATCAGGATCACTTCGGGCCTCATGATGAAGCCGAGAAAGTTTTCCGCCAGATTGGTAGGGATCTCACGGATAGTAGCCCCGGAAGTATTCAGGGTATCCCCGGCAGCAACCCTTCCGTCTATTTGGGCGAGCAGGTCTTCACGGTCGGCGGCAATCAGGTCCACCACGTTGATTTCGACGGCACGCTCCGAGGTAATGGACTCGCCGTCGCGTACCGCTGAGATTGCCCATTCGGCATTGCGACCGCGCCGGTTGGCGATGCTTTCAATATAGCTTTCCGAGTAGTTGAATATCTTTTTTTGCATCACGGTATCCGGCTGGGAAGTACCTCCGCCGGGACTCATCTGCACCGGAGAGGCAGCTCCGATATTGGTAGCGGGGGCCATAGCGGCGATATGCGCCGCCATCGTAATAAAGGTACCGGCGCTGGCGGCGGTGGCGCCTTCGGGAGCTACATAAACGATAATAGGGAGATCATCCGAATCCAGGAAAGACTGCACGATATTCTTGGTGGATTCCAGAAGGCCGCCGGGCGTATCCAATTCGACGATCAGGCCCAAGGCATTCATTTCCCCGGCTTCGCGGATGCCGCGGTTGATATAGTTGGTGGTGGTAGGGGAGATGGCACCATCCACACGGATAAGGGCAACGGTAGCGGAGGGGTCGCTGTTACTCCGGGTGGTGTCTGGTGTGGACTGGCTGAATCCGCCGAGCAATAGTATGGATATTATCAACAAGCGCATAACTCTAATGTATTAAAAAGCAAGCGTTAAACCATATATAAAGCGATGTAAAGCGTATTTATTTATTAACTAATTGGTTAGTTAATAAAAATAATTTTTATCGCTCTCTGTGGTTCTTATATTTAACTAACTGTTTAGTTAATACTTTCCCATGCCTGCTACCCAAAACGACCGAAAAGAAGAAATCCTGGCCGTCGCTCTGGAGGAATTCAGCCGAAACGGGATTTCCGGATGCCGCCTCCAGCACATCGCCGATAAGACCGGCGTTACCAAGGCGATGATTCACTATTACTTCGATACCAAGGAAAAGCTGTTTGAGGCGGTTTTTGCCGAAGCCTATAACAAAGTAATGTCCGGCCTGATGGAGATCCTGAACAGTGAAGATCCGCTCTTTGACAAAATCAGCCGGTTTATCCAAGCTGCAATCGATCGCTTCGACGAACAGGCCGAGTTGGTGGACTTTATCGTCGATGAGTTGAACCGTAACCCCGCGCTGACGGTAGAGCTTATGCGAAGTAGCCTCCAATACGATATCACTGTGCTGGACCGGCAGCTTGAAGAGGCAGCCGCCAACTACGAAATAGCCCCTGTCGACAGCACTCAACTGGTGATACAGATGCTTTCTTTATGTATGTTTCCCTATGCGGGACGGACATTCCTGAGAGAGGTCACCCTGGTTCAGGATGATGATGCTTACAGGGAATCCTTGTCACAAAGAAAGGGTATTGTTACAGATACCGTTATCAACTGGCTGTCTTCCTAACGCTTTAATTGGTGTATTTTATCACGAATCAAATCGAGCGTTTTGTGAATATGTTCAAGGTGTGTACGGAAATGCAGCACGGCCAGCCGTATATAAAAGGTGTCCTCGATGTTGGTGGATGAGAGGAAGACGGTGCCGTCTTTATGGATCTCCTCAACCAGTTTTTTGTTGAAGACATTGGCATCTTTGTTGTCGGGCACATATCGGAAAAACATGACGGAGAGCTCGGGTTCGGGTCCGACTTCAATGCCCTCGATCTTTTGGATTTCCCTGTAAAAGTACTGTGTGAGCTTGAGTTTCTCTTCGAGGGCGGCGCGGAAGGGAGCGATACCGAAGAGCTTGAGAGGAAGCCACATCCTGAGCCCCCGAAAGTGTTTAGAAAGTTCGGGCGAGAGGTCGGCCGGGGAGTATTCTTCGGTTGCTGAAAGTGTATCCTGAAGGTAGCTGGCAGTCATGTGCTGGGAATCGTGGAGTTTCTGAACGTCGCGTACCAGCAGTGCCCCGGAACCGTAGGGCAGGAAAAGGCCCTTATGCGGGTCTATGGTTATGGAGTCGGCTTTGGAAATCCCTTTCATCACCTTCTGCCCTTTTTCGGTTAGCAGGAAAAAGCCACCGTAGGCTGCATCCACATGGAGCCATACCTTGTATTCTTGGGCAATGCGGGAAATGTCATCGATTGGATCTACGGCACCGAGGTCGGTAGTGCCTGCCGAGGCAAAGATGGTCAAGGGAATGAATCCCTCATCTTTATCAGCCTCGATCTGTTTTTCCAGTTTTTCCGCTTTCATGCGATAACGGTCATCCATTTCGATGGTGCGCAGCTTTGCCTCCTTAAGGCCGGCAAACTTAATGGCCTTGATAACGCAGTGGTGAATCTGATGGGTAGTGTAGATAACCGCGCGTTCGAAGTCTCTGGCTTTGAGACCGGCCTGGTCGCGAGCAGTGACGAGCCCCACCAGGTTGGCAATGGATCCGCCGGAGGTGAGGTTGCCGCCGGCCGTATCGGGATAGCCGGCCAGTTCGCACATCCAGCGGATGCACATATTTTCCATGCGGACGGCGCCGGGAGATGAGTAGAAAACGCCGGCATAGCGGTTAGCTACGGCAGCCAAATAGTCGCCCAGTGCCGAAGGATAGATACCCCCGCCGGGGATATAGCCGAGGTGTCCGCCCGAGGCGGGATTGAGGCCCGGCTTGTCAACTTCATCCCGGATCAAAGCCAGCAGTTCGTCATAGCCGGCCGCCTCTTCAGTGAAAGGGGCATCAAGCAAGGCGGCTCCTTTTTCTTCACTGGCAACAAATGCCGGCTTGTCGGGAAGTTTCTCCAGAAACCCCAGACCGTAGCGGATCGTTTTGGCGGTCATTCCGATACGATCCTCAAAGGAGGGTTCGAGTGCCCGGGCTTCCGATTCCAGCCTGCGTATTTCTGATTTCATAAATGAATTCCTTTGGTTGAAAGGGCTTATAATAGCCTATTCATCAAAGAAATTCATTCCAGCGGAAGAATTAAAGTGAGTTTGATATAAAACGATTTCTGTACTAGAAATACCGCTTCAATTTTTTGCGTGTAAAGTTAAATGTATCCGCTATTCGGCCGATCCTAACAACGAATAAACAAATATCATATAACCCAAAGGATTATGAGACAGTCAGGAGGTTCTAATGATCAGTTTAAGGCCGAAACCTGGGCAGCAGGACTGAACTTTATAACCGTATTTTCAATGGGATCCAGCGACTTCAGATAGGCAAAGATCGCTTTCAGGTCTTCGTCCTTCATTCCGGCATACATGGTCCATGGCATTACGGTATTGAAGTCTGTGGGACCGGTTTGCAGTATGGAATCCACCGGCATGTCATACCGTTTGAACCGGCTGACAAACTGTTCTTCGGTCCAGTTGCCGATGCCCGTCCTGCCCGGAGTCAGGTTGGCCGAACGTACGATGCCGCCCGGCAACCGGAATTCAAAGCCTCCCGCGAAGAACATTTCATCTACCGGCTGACCCTGTACCTTTTGCGTGTGACACTCGGCACAAGCTGCGATAGTAGTAAGGTATTTGCCGTAGGGAATAGTGTCGGAGGGATCGGGCCGGCTCAAAGGTTCTGCCGGTTTTGGTAGGGTGCGCATCACCAGGTTAACCGGGAAGTGGGCCTTCGATGGCGGACTTACCGATTCAACAGGCTCAAGTGTACGGATATAGGCGATGATCGCTTTGACGTCTTCGGGATCCATCCTCGAGTAGAAAGGCCAGGGCATGACCGGAAAGATGGGTTCGCCATCCCTGTTGATGCCTGTAGTTATGGTGCGGTAGATCTCACCGTCGCTCCACTCTTTCAGGTTAAAAGGAGTAATATTTTTGGCATAGAAGGTGCCGGGGAAGCCCATGTTTTCGTCAAATACATCTCCGCCCTTGCCTTCGGTTCCGGTCCGGATCGGTCCCGCAAGCCTGGACCAGTCACGCACCGAATGGCAGTCGATACATGAAGCAACGTGATGAGCCAGGTAGCGCCCGCGTTCCACCTGCTGGGGCGTACCTTCCACAGTAATATCCGGTGCAGGGCCGGCATCAGGCAATGCGATATAGAGGTACGAAAGCCCCGAAACCGTTATAAGCAAAACCAATCCCAAAAGCATTAAAAGTGTCTTTTTAACCATACATCCCCCTGTTTAATTTTTAGATAGGCGCAAATACACTCCTGTCACGAGCGACAATTTATTCAAATTTTGGACACAAACAAGAGGCAGAAAAAAATTATTCGGTACCGGTATCTTCCGACTTGTGCTCTTCGCGATAGGCATTTTTGATACGCTGGTTCATATGGCGCTTATAATTTTGATATTCATACCTGCGTATGGTAAAATGAGATTTATAGGTACCGTCATTACAACTCACGGAAAGTTTTTCCGGGTGGTCGGTTTCTTCGATAACCACTTCGATATCACCCAGCATGTAACGGTCAATTTGAGAACTCATAGGCTTTTCCTAAATATTGAAGTAGTAAGATAAGGACTATTTGTGTTAATTGATGAACTGAGAGTCATATAGCCGATGATACTTTTTGAGTTGCCCGCAAAAAAATGTAGAGGTGCATCTATTCAGCATCAGGCAGAAAATTAAGCAATGAGATGAACCCTCCGGACAACAGATTCAAAGCGAAAATAGCTCTGGAAGTTTTACAGGGGAAGCCGGCCGACCAGCTTGCGGAGGAGCATGCCCTCGAAGCAGCCCGGATCGAGCAATGGGCAGAAGAACTTAAAGAGAAGGCTGAGCTTCTTTTTTTGGATCAAGGCACCGAGGCTAAATCGACCGACAAGAATTCCGGCAGAGCGCCTAAATCCATCCGAGATTATGCACTTCTGTTGCGCTCTACCCTGGAGGCGACGCCCGAAGGCCTGTTGGTCATCGACCTGAACCGCAACGTCATTGCCTATAACCACCGGTGCATCGAGATGTGGAATATCCCGGAATATATTGTCGCTTCGGGAGATCTTGATGAGGCCCTCCGGTACGGTATTCAGCAGTTAAAGAATCCCGGGGAGTTGCAGCAGCTGGTAGAGAAAGAAGCCGGTAATCCGGATATGCAGGATGAGTTGATTCTTGAATTTAAGGACGGCCGATTCCTTAAACGGTATTCCAGTCCCTTCAGGCTGGGAGGGTCCATAGTAGGCAGGATGACCACCTTTGTAGAAATCACCGAATTCAAGGAGACCGAGCAAAAGCTTTCGCGCTATGGCGACTTGCTCGATTCGATAACCACCAACGTGAATGAGGGGATTCTGCGCAGTACGCCCGACGAAGGCCTGGTCTACGTGAATGAAGCTTTTGTAAATATGTTCGGCTACGGTTCCAAAGAAGAAGTGATGGAAACCCCGCCCGAGCAGTTTTATGCTGACGAAGGCCGTCGGTGGGAACTGGTGGAGAAGCTGAAGGAAGAGGGCCAAATTATAAACGAAGAGATCCTTCTTCGCAGAAAAGACGGCACTTCCTTTTGGGCCCTGGAAAACAGTATCCTTGTTAAGAGCGACGGCAAGACCTATATCGATGCCGTCATCAACGACATCAGCGAGCGCAAGCAGGCCGAGCAGGCACTTCGCGAGAGTGAGGAGAAATACCGCACGATATTGAAAAATATGGAAGACGGTTATTTCGAAACCAATCTGGAAGGCGATTTCACCTTTTTCAATGATGCCCTGGCTCGGATCATGGGCTATCCGAAGGAGGAACTCCTCGGGATGAATAATAGGGATTATATGGATGAGGAAAACGCCCGAAAGGTTTATGAGTCGTTCAACAAGGTGTACCGAACCGGTGAGCCGGAAAAAGGTTTTGACTGGGAGCTGACGACCCGGGACGGAACCCGTATCTATGTTGAGGCATCGGTCAACCTGAAGCGGGATGCCGATGGAGAACCGGCAGGCTTTAGGGGCATTATCCGCGACATCACCGAAAGGAAGCAGAAAGAGAGGCAGATCAAGGCCTCGCTAAAGGAGAAGGAGGTATTGCTGGGAGAAATTCATCACCGTGTAAAAAACAACCTGGCAGTGATCTCTGGCCTGCTCTTCCTGCAGGCGGAGAAAACCTCGCATGATTCTGCCAAGAACCTGCTGAAGCAGAGCCAAAGCAGAATCAACTCCATGGCTATCGTGCACGAGATGCTCTACGAAAACCACACCTTTTCAAATATTGACCCGGGCTCGTATATCCGGCAGCTGATCGGCCATATCAGTGGGAACCTGAGCCTGGAAGGGAAGGAGATAAAGACGGAAGTCCATACCGGCGACTTGCAGTTCGATATTAACATGGCCATTCCCTGTGCGCTGATTATTAATGAGCTGCTTACCAATGCCTACAAATACGCTTTTCGCGACAGGGACAGCGGACATATAGAGGTGAGTGTCACCCAGGAGGGAGACAACTACCGCATCGAAGTAACCGATGATGGTGTCGGCATTCCCGAAGAGATGAAGGAGGGTTCGGGTGAAGGGCTGGGACTGTTTCTGGTGCGAACCCTCTCCAAGCAACTGCAGGGCGAACTGCGCGTTGAAAACAACGGGGGAAGCCGTTTCGTGATCACTTTTCCCAAAGAGATAACCGTCTGAGCGGAAGAAGGTTATTCCCGGTTTCCCACTTCGGCTTCCGGAATGGCTATCTCGGCATCGGGTCGCTGTTTCTCGCCTTTCAGATATTGGTTGAACCACCGCATCATGCGCACATTATAGTCAAAGCGTGCCGTGGCCCTGGCATTGCCGTGACCTTCCCCGGGATAGAGAACCAGCCGTATCGGGGTGTCGGTACGGGTCTTGATGTGGCGGTACAACTCATACGACTGCCCCGGATCAACGCGGGTGTCCTCTTTGCCTGCCATGATCAGCAAGGGTGTTTTTGCCTGACCGGCATAATAGATCGGGCTTCGCTCCAGGAAAAACTGGTAGTCTTCCCAAATACGCTTTCGGGCGTGGACCAGATAAAGCTCTTCGGGGATGTCGCTGGTACCCCATTTGGAAATATTGTCGCTGATGCCCACGAACATCACCCCTGCGGCAAAGCGCTCTGTATAGCGAGTGGAAAGCCAGCCGGTGGCATAGCCGCCGTACGATCCGCCGGTAACGCCCACTTTTGAGCCGTCGACCATTCCTGTTGAGATCAACCGGTCAACACCATCCACGATATCGTCAAATTCCGCTCCGGCAAGATCGCCCTGGCTGCTTTTGGCAAAAGCCTCGCCCCGGCCCGTGCTCCCACGGTAGTTGGGATAGAAAACAAAGTAGCCTTCACCGGCTCCAAGCTGGCCGGGCTGCGAGTAGCCGGTAAGCCAGCCGTTATTGTAATGGCTTTCGGGTCCGCCGTGAACTACGGTAATAAGGGGATAGGATTGTCCCTTGGCATAGTTAACCGGGTAGATCAGGATTCCTTCCAACCCTTTACCGTCCCGGGCATCCCATTTTACGACCTCCTGCTTGCCCATGGCTACATCGGCCAGCCAAGGGTTGCTGTCGGTAATGCGAACGGGGACCTTGGCACCGTTTTTCATTACATACAGTTCGCCGGGATGCTTTGGGCTTTCTGCAACAAAGGCGGTGGTACCGTTGGCCGATCTGGAAAATTCGGTCAGGACAGGCTCTCCCTTGTTGATGATGGTCCGCATTCCGGAGCCGTTCTTGTTAATGCTTCCGTATACCGACCACGCACTCTGGCTGGCAAGGAAGTGGAGGGTATTGTTGTCGATCCACTGAAACTGTTCAAACATCCCTTCAAAGTCGGGCTTCAGGTTATTGGGGGTGCCGCCTTGGGCTGAGACCACAAAGAGACGTCCCGCGATAGGGTCATTAATATCGGCGCCAGCCAGCATGGCGAGATATTTGCCGTCGGGACTCCATGATATCTGCCCCAACTTGCCCCTGTGATCAATCCTGGAGAGTACGGTATCGCCGGTATGGTTGGTCACCAACACCTGTTGTGCCATGTAGTAGTCATCAACCATGGAGGTGGGCGCAGTGGCAATAGCCAGCCTTGAACCGTCCGGGCTCCAGTGCATCTGGTAGATGGAGCCATCAATCCGGATCTGCCGGACGCCATTTTTATCGGCGACATTCGTAACGTATCCGCGACGCTGGGTCAGGTTTTCTTCGTAAATCTCGGGCTTGTAGGGCAGCGGAGATACTTCGTTGGCTTTTGGTTCCGCTGCCATAAAGGCTAGTTTTTGTCCGTCCGTTGCCCAGCTGTAGTCGGCGATGGATGTTTCGAAAGAAAAAAGCTTCAGTGCTTCGCCGCCGCTGAGTGAAATTTCATAAAGAGCGTTTGTCTTGTCGCCGCTTCTACGTCCCAGAAAGGTGATGGTATTGTGTTTGGGACGGAAGGTGACAGAGCTGACGCTCATAGTGGTAACGAAGGGTGCCGGTTCGCCGGACAGCAGGTTCACCAGGTAGAGGTGGTATGAGGCGGAGACATTCTCCTTCATCGGATCGGCCTGCACCCGCTGGGTATAGGCTACCTGGTTGCCGTCAGGAGATACTGTTATCGAGCTTACATTTTTAATTTTGGCCACCTGCCGGGCGTCAAGCCCGTCGGCTTGCAGGGCGGCGGCTGTATATGGGCCGGCGAAGAACAGAAAAAAGAAAGCGAATACAGCCGGCAGTGAATTAAAGTAACGGTTGGAAGAAATACGTCTCATAGCACCCTAAAGTTGGTTTCAAATATGTTCAAATATAATAAAGCTTCGGTTACTTCAAACTTTGTATGTCGTCTTTGCGTTCGGCGGCTTTACCCATCAGACCGCATTGAGCAGTCAGATGGCTGTGCGCCAGATCGGAGAACTTATTGAAGCCGGCTGTAGCCTAATAAATCGATAACCAGCCGTTCTTCCCTTCTTTTTTTTAGGAGTAGAGAGAAGGTATAGGATTGTTGCATTTTAAACTGACTGGGGTTCATAAGATTGATGTTAAGAGTGTCGCTGTTATCATACCCTGTCACTTCTATTCCATCAGGTATAATACACATCGCAGTGGGCGGACATTCTCTTATGCTGATTACGCGGGCTTCAATGTTTGAAGAGTCGGGCAGGTCTACTTTGCTTTTAAACTCTCCGACCGAGACCACTTCCAGGTTTAATGCTTCCGGATAGGTGCGTTCGTCGCCATCTGAAGCATTGGTGGAGCATCCGTATACAAATACACTAAATAGTATAGCGATTGGCAGAGAAGAGCTGTAACTGTTCATGGTGAGGCTGATAAGTTCGGGATACTATTTAAAGTATAGTTGGCAGGACCGGAAAAAGAAAGCCTGCAGTCGTTCGTAATACTTTGTTTAAAAACCGAATTATCGTTTATTTCGGCTTACGTCAGTTAACCCTAACGCCTAAATTCGAGCACTTTGAATCTGGTTGTAACCGGCGTTCTTATCTACGTATGCCTTCAGCTGCTTATCGGCTGGTGGGTTTCCCGCTATATCGAAACGGAGCTTGATTACCTGCTGGCGGGACGAAAACTGGGATATATTCTGGGCACCTTTACCATTTTTGCTACCTGGTTCGGCGCCGAAAGTGTCATCGGTTCGTCGGGCGCCATTTATGAAGGCGGGCTGGCGGGCGGTTCGGCCGACCCTTTCGGTTTCGGATTGTGCCTTATCCTGATGGGCGCCGTCTTTGCCGTACCACTTTGGAAGCGCAAGCTGACCACGCTGGCCGATCTTTTTAAAGAGCGCTATTCTCCACGCGTTGAGAAACTGTCGGTCTTTTTGATGATCCCCTCTACCATCGTCTGGGCGGCGGCACAGATCCGGGCTTTCGGGCAGGTGCTTTCGGCATCTTCCGAGTTGCAGCTGACCATCGCTATCATGATCGCCGCCGGTATCGTTATTGCCTATACCGTGATGGGTGGCCTGCTGGCGGATGCCATCAGCGACCTGGTTCAGGGGGTGACGCTTATCATCGGCTTGTTTGTCATCCTGGCAATTATCATAGTAACCGAGCCCAACCTCTCTTCCATTGTGGTCAACCTCGACCCCGAGCGCCTCACACTGCTTCAGCCCGAAGGCACACCGCTCATCGAGCAGATCGATATCTGGATGATCCCGCTCTGCGGCTCGGTGGTGGCCCATGAGCTGGTGGCGCGGGTGATTGCCACCAAGTCGCCCAAGGTGGCCCAGCGCTCGTCGCTTATGGCCGGGACCATGTATATCGGTATAGGGCTGATTCCCGTTTTTATGGGGCTGATAGGCATCCACCTGGTTCCCGATATCACCCATCCCGAGCAGATCATGCCGGTGCTGGCCCAGCAATACCTGCCAACATTCCTCTACATCATTTTTGCCGGCGCGCTGGTATCGGCCATACTATCTACGGTTGATTCGGCGCTCTTGGTGGCATCGGCTCTGGTCTCGCATAACATCATCGTGCCGCTGAAGCCGGAGATGACTGAAACGCAGAAAGTACTTTCGGCCCGTATATGGGTTATAATCTTCGGTGTAATAGCTTTCGTGATTGCGCTTTATGCCGAGGGGGTTTACAATCTGGTAGTTAATGCCGCAGCCTTCGGGACTTCAGGTATTTTTATGATTGTGACTTTCGGCCTATTCACCAAATGGGGAGACGAGTGGGCGGCCATCGTTACGCTGCTGAGCGGGATGTCGGTCTGGCTGACGGCCACATTTCTGTTCGAAATTTCCTACGCTTATACCGTCTCCCTGGGGGCGGCACTGGCGGCTTATCTTCTGACGGCCTTTGTCCGAAACCGCTTCCCGTCTGCTTTCGCTCCGGAAGGATGAGCTACATTTCCAGCTCGAAAGTAACGATGAATTCGGTGCCATTTCCCTCATTCGAGGTAACTTCAAGAGAGCCTTGCAGCTGTTTGACAAGGGTTGTTATGAGGGTGGATCCCAGAGTCGGTGTGTCTTCAATATCCAAATCAGCGGGGAGACCCTTGCCGTTATCTTTGACACGCATTTCAACGATATCGTTTTTCTGTTTGAGATGGATTTCAAGCAGGCCTCCTTCAGCCGGCGCGAAGGCATGTTTGAAGACATTGGTTATGAGCTCGTTAAGAAGGAGTCCGCAGGGTACCGCCTGAGAGACGTCCAGTGAAATAGCGTCGATATCCTTGTTGACTGTAATATTTTTTCTGGGATGTCCGAAAGAGCCGAAGAGCAGTTCCAGCAGTTCGTCGACGTATTTGTCTAGAGCGATGTCGGTGAATGACTCTGATTGGTAGAGTTTCTCGTGTACCATGGCGATGGACTGGATACGGGACTGGCTGTCGCGCAGCTCGTTGATAGCCTCCTCGTTCTCGGCTTTATATGTCTGCATTTCGAGCAGACCCGAAATAATAGCTAGGTTGTTCTTGACCCTGTGGTGGATCTCAGCAAGAAGGGTTTCCTTTTCCTTCAGTGATTTCTTAATGGTCTGCTCGTAGTTCTTATGGTCGGAAATATCTCGCACATAGGCTATAAGGCGTTCTTCGCCACCCCGCTTGTAGAGCTTGGTGCTTATCTCTGTCGGGAAGAGGGTACCGTCTTTCTTTTTATAGGTGCGTTCCCAGGCGCTATGGCCGGTCGTGACTTCTTCGGAAATGATTTCAGGCTGAGAGCTTTTGTACTCCTTCGGAGTCAGCTCCAGGGTATTCATCCCGACCAGTTCGTTGCGGGAGTAGCCGAACATTTCGCAGGCCCTCCGGTTGCAGTCGGTTATGGTACCGTCGAGGGTAATTTCAAAAATGGCGTCGAATGAAAGTTCGGAGTATGCACGGTAGCGGTGCTCGTTCTCTTCGAGCGTCAGTTCGGCTTCCTTGCGTTGGGTAATGTCGCGGTTGATCCCGACCCAGTATTCGTAATCGTCTTCTTCGGCCGGAAAGGGTGCCATGTCCAGTTCCACCCAATATTTGGAGCCGTCTTTTCGATAATTGACAAATTCGACCCTCAGCGGCTTGTGTTGTTCAATTCGCTGTTCGATGTATTGCAGAACCTGGGGCGAGGTATCATTGCCATGTAAAAAGACGGGCCTCTTGTTTTTGATTTCCTTCAGCTTGTAACCCGTGAATTTTTCGAAGGCCCTGTTTACATATTTGATTTCAGACTGTATGGGATCGTCAACCGGGGCCTTGGTAATGATGACCATGTCGTTGATGTTGGCAACAGCCATTTCAAGCAACTTGAGCTTTTTCTGTTGCTTGTCGAGTTGGGTTTTGGCCTTGTTATGGTACTGGATCTGCTCTTTGAGTTTACGGTTGGCAACGGTCAGGTCGTTGGTCCGCTCGGCGATACGCTGTTCCAGAGTGTTATTGAGGCGCTGGACCTTCTCTTCGGCTTTCTTGCGGCTGGTGATATCGATGGAACAGCCCACTATCGATTCGGGCTCATTTGCATCATTGTACACCAGTTTTACTTCATCACGCAGCCAGATGTAGTTTCCTTTTTTGTGTTTGAACCTGAATTCGATTACGAACGAACCGCTCCCATAAATTTCATCGAAGTGAGCCAGCACTTTTTCCCTGTCTTCGGGATGTAGGCTGTCCATCCAGAGGGAGTTATTCTGTTCAAATTCGTCGGGCGTATACCCCAACAGCTCCGTGACGTTGTCGCTGATAAAGAGAAGCGGGAGGTCTTCTTCAAGCTTACAGTGGTAGAAGATGATGGTACTGGTACTAAAGAGCTCTTTGAAGGGATAAGACAGCTCTTCAATGTCCTTTTCGTATTGCATCGGTTGTTTTGGAGCAAATGGTTTTTCGAAGGGACCTTTTTTGACACCTTCTTGTCTGACTGATGTTAAATAAGAATATAAGGCGTAAAATTGAAATTATTTTGCTGAGGACAATTATGAGCTTTCGCCAAGCGGCACAAAAGCTTGTAAAGCTTTGCCAAGACGGTTTCTACTTCAGAAACTTTTTGGTATAGTGCGGCAAACAGATTAAACAATTATGAAACGAATTAATCTCTGTTCCGGTCCCCGGAATGTTTCCACAGCCCTGATGTACTCTTTTGCTCAGCGCAGCGATTGCCGGGTGGTGGACGAACCCCTTTATGCCTTTTATCTTGAACAGACCGGCGTGGATCATCCGGGCAAAGATGAGGCGCTTGAGGCGCAAAGTACGGACCAGAACGAAGTGATCCGAGAGGTTCTGCTTGGAGAGTCCGACCGCCCCGTCCTCTTTTTCAAAAATATGGCGCACCACATGTATATAGCCGGCCGCTCCTACCTGGAACAGATGGATCACCTATTCCTGATCCGGGAGCCGACAGAGATGATTACCTCTTTCATAAAGAAAATTCCCGAGCCGAAGCTGGACGATACCGCCTATCGCCAACAGGCCGAGCTGTTTAACGATATCAGGGAGATGACCGGCAAGACACCCGTAGTGGTCGACTCGGCGGAACTGCTCAAGGACCCCGAAAAGGTTCTGGCCGAAGCATGCCGGAGGCTGGGCATCGGTTTTGATCCTGCCATGCTGCAGTGGGAGAAGGGGCCTATTCCTGAAGACGGCGTATGGGCAAAGTACTGGTATTCCAATGTCCACAAATCGACGGGGTTTAAGCCCTATGAGCCCAAGAATGAAGAAGTACCGGAGCGACTTCTGGAGTTGCTGGGAGAGTGCCGGGATTATTATGAGAAATTAGTACAACATGCCATCAAAGCTTAAAACGGAATGCGATTATGAGTGAAGTCGAAATACCCAATCCCAGAAACAAAGACATTAAAGTTTGGATAGACGGGACGCTTTATCCGAGAGAGGAAGCAAAGGTCTCCGTCTTTGACAGCGTAGTGCAGGGCGGCGATGCCGTCTGGGAGGGGCTGCGCGTATATGACGGGAAAATATTTGCGCTGGACGAGCACTTGCAGCGCCTTCAGAATTCTGCCAAGGCGATGGCCTTCGCCGATGTACCCTCCAACGAAGAGATCAGGGAGGCGCTTTTTAAAACGCTTGAAGCCAACGGCATGCGCGACGAGACGCACATCCGGCTGACTTTGACGCGAGGCAAGAAGGTGACCTCCTATATGGATCCGAAGGTGAATCAATACGGGCCGACCCTCATCGTGCTGGCCGAGTGGAAGCCGCCCATCCACCGGGAGAAAAAGGGATTGCAGCTTATTACTTCATCTATCCGCCGTAATTCACCGCAGAGTATCGATTCCAAGATTCACCACAATAACCTCATCAATAATATCCTGGCCAAGATCGAAGCCAATAACGCCGGGGTTGACGGTGCGGTGATGATGGATATCGAAGGTTACGTCTCGGAAGTGAATGCCACCAATATCTTTTTTGTGCACGGTGGAAAGGTACTGACGCCTTTCGCCGACAGCTGTCTGCCCGGCATCACACGGGGACTGGTTATCGATATCTGTGAGAAGAACGACATCCCCGTAGCCGAAAAGAGGATCAGCATGACCGAGATGTATACGGCCGACGAATGCTTTACGACGGGTACGATGGGTGAGCTGGTGCCGGTTGTGGAGATCGATAAACGCAGGATCGGCAAAGGTGAGAAGGGGCCGGTTACCGAAAAGCTGCAGAAGCTTCATAAAAAGCTTACGGAAACTTCGGGCGAGCCGCTTCCCTTTTGAAGCCGTAGCGGTCAGTCAAAGCAGGGAAGTGCCCTGCCGCAGCTCTCGTAGGTCTTGCCGTCAAGCGTAACTCTCCCGGTTGTGGGGAACGGAAACCACTCATCACGTCGGTACAGGGCCGGTGTTAGCGGCACGCTTAGGCAGGCAATTGTTTCAGGTAAGTCCGGTCATTTTGTAACTGGTGCAGGGACCGTTTTCCTTACCGTCTTTTTCACAGTCTTCGCGTTCTTCAAATCCTTGCTGGGAGTGTTCTTTGATGTCCCCTTTTTTGGAAGTGAGTCTCCATCTCCATTCGCCTTTGACATCCTGATAAATTTCACATTTGGGCATAAGTATTCCTTGTTGGGTTTATGTGTTGGGTTTGTTAAGGCAGTCGGATGGTTTGTCGTCACGAGAAACAGCTGAACCCTCCTAAATCGCTGTCAATCACCTATAAAATAATAAAACCCCTGCAAGTCAACAACTTAGGGGAAAATCAGGCATTGAATAGTTTTTTACTCTCATCGGACTGCAGGCAGAAAAGAAAAGGCCCTCCGAAAAGGAGAGCCTTTTGAACGGGCGATTGGAGCCGTCAGTTTTGCGTGCCGTAAAATCGCTCACGCTTGATCTGGTCCCCGTTCCAGTGCTGAACGGCAACCTGCTCGATATCCATGGCATCGTCGGCTCCCTTGAAAGTAACCGTCATGGTCGATTCAACAGCGGTTACCCCGGTCTTTTCGTTCGAGCTGATGCCTTTTACTTCCATGCCGTGGAATTCTTCCACGCTGTCAAAGAACTCGTTTTCACGTTCCCGGTTGGTATCCTTGCCTTCTACTTCGGTGCCGTCTTCCAGTACCATGACCACATCGTCGGCATAGTACTTTTCAAAAGCATCCATGGCTTTGCCTTGTGCAAGGTGATCGTAAATATCGTTGATTTTATCGAGGTAACTCATAAAGCAAAATTGATTTAATGTTAAACGATTTGTGTATTTGTTTAACCGAGTCGAGAGCAGAATCGTTTACGAAAAGGAAAGTTTTTAAACCTGTTTCAGTTCATCCCCATCATCAGTCCCCGGTACACCAGGTAAATGCCCAGCAAGATGGCGAGCAGCGGAATGTAGCGGTTGATGCGGCGCCTGCTTTCAAGGCTGATGAAGTTCGGTGCCAGTGACATGGCCACCATGGCAGGAAAGGTGCCCAAGCCGAAGAGTGCCATGTAGAGGGCTCCGCCTGTAAGCGAGCCGGTTGTTGCTGAACCGGCCAGCCCTACATAGACAAATCCGCAGGGCAGCAAGCCGTTGAGCAGCCCGATAGTGAGGAGCGCAACCATTCCCCTTTTTTTAAATTGGCGCCCGATGAGATCCTTGAGGCGGGCGAAAAGTTTATCGAGGCCGAAGCTGTGCTCCAGGTCGGCAAGGAAGCCGCTACTGGCGACAGCACCGGCTATGATGACAATACCGAGAGTAACCGACAAGAGTTCCTGGAAGCCGGCCAGTATAACGGAGTGCCCGACCAAGCCGAACACCATCCCCAGCAGGCTATAGGTGACCACCCTGCCTGAGTTGTAGAGCAGTCTGCTGGTTATGAGCGAAGCTTTTGAATCATCTTTGCCGGGAAGGGCCATAGCGATGGGACCGCACATACCGATGCAGTGGAAGCTGCCGAAAAAGCCGATGGCCAGTGCTGTCCAGATTTCCATAGGCTACAGGAAAATGTTTTCCTCTTTGTAATAGCTCTTTTCCCCCGCAGTCCAGCTTACTTTTACCAGCCATTTGCCTTTGGCGAGCTTGCCGGCGGGGATGTGCTGCACTCCTTTTTCGTCAAGGAGCAACCTGATACGCTGGTCCAGTGACGGATCGCTGGGGCGGTATAGCTCTACGGTTCCGCTAAGGTTGTTGCCGGTCAGCGAGGCGGGAAAACGTATTTCTATTTGGCCTTCTCTACGGAGAAGCTCGATACCGACCGGTTCATCCATGGCCCGTGCCTGATCCAATCTGTCGATGTGGTCCTGGTACTTCACGGCCTCTTCGTAGTGGTTCTCGGTGACCATATGGTAATCGAGGCTGACGAGATAGCCCACAATGCCCAGGGTAGTGCCTATAAACAGCACGATGACTAAGGCTAGGCCTTTGCCCCAGTTGAAGGAAGAAGTCCCTTCGGGACGGTTTTCTGTTACGGATTCAGCTTTACTCATTGTTTTGAGGTTCGGGTCCGATAAAGCCGGACGTTATGGTTTCCACTTTTTCCCCGTTGGCGTAGACGCCGAAAACAAGCTCGGTCTGTGAGCCGCTGAGCCGGCTGCGGTCGAGCTTGATAAGAAAGCGGCCGTCGGCAGAGCCTTGCGGTGGTACCCGGCTGAAATCGCCGAGCGGTGTCAGTTCACCCTGCGGGCTCTCCAGCCGCACATCATAGCTGAGGGTTTCAAAGGTTTTGTTGATAACGCGTATCTGATAAATATTACTGTACCGGTTGTTGGGCAGGGTCTGGTAGAGCGTACCCGGCTGGCGGAGGATGGAGGTCTCCGTATCGGGGCGTATGCCGATCAGCGTAAATAATGAAACCAGCAGGATGAGCAGAATGCCGCTATAACCCGCCACGCGCGGGGTGAGTATCTTTTTGCTTTTGTCCCGGATGGCGTTTTCGGATGAATAGCGGATGAGCCCGCGCGGTTTGTCAATCTTCTCCATCACATCGTCGCAGGCATCGATACAGGCTGTACAGTGGACGCACTCCATCTGGGTTCCGTTGCGGATGTCGATCCCCATCGGGCAGACTCGTACGCACTGGTGGCAGTCAATACAGTCGCCGTATTCTGAAACGGGTGACAGGCCAAGGTCTTCGATAGTGGCCTTGCCCGCGATGTCGTTGCGCTCGGCTACCTTTCCCCGCGGTTCTCCTCGCTTGTAGTCGTACATCACATTGATGGAGTTGTTGTCGAGAAGCACCGACTGCATCCGGCCGTAGGGACAAATGAAGTGGCACACCTGTTCGCGCAAAAAGGCAAAGACACCATAGAACACACCGCTGAATATGGTGATGGCGGTGAGTCCGGCCAGGTGTTGCGAGGGCGGATCGGTGATAATGGTAAAGAGCTCGTCTTTGCCGATGATGTAGGCGAGGAAAAGGTTTGAGATCACGAAAGCCAGCCCGAAAAAGATGCCGTGTTTCAGGGTCTTTTTCCAGATCTTGGTCCATCCCCAGGGTGCGCGGTTAAGGCGGATCTGGCTGGCCCGGTTACCTTCAATCCAGTATTCGATTCTTCGAAAGACCATTTCCATAAAGATGGTCTGCGGACAAGCCCATCCGCACCAGAGCCGGCCGAATACGGCGGTAAACAAGACAATGAAGACCACCACAGCCAGGGTTGCCAACAGCAGAAGGTCGAGGTCTTGCGGCCAGAATGCCATCCCGAAAATCACGAACTTTCGTTCGAGGATGTCGAGCAGCAACATAGGCTGTCCGTTTATGGTGATGAAAGGCCCGGAGAAAAAGAACAGTAGCAGCAGTACGGCAACGATGTTGCGTGCCGTATAATAGCGTCCGCTCGGTTTCTTGGGAAAGATCCAGTTTCGTTTTCCCTCTTTGCTGACGGTAGTCAGGTGATCCCTGAAGGAGTTCGGATCATTTTTTTGGTCTTTCTCGGGTGACATCTTTAATCGGTAGTTCTAAAACTGAAAATGGATTAAGAATCGGAATTTCCGGATTGTGAACTTCCCGGCGTACACGGCTGGGCCCGGCTCATGTCCGGTTCTTTGGCGCCGGGCGGATCGGTGCCTTGTATAGAGACGATGTAGCTTACCAGCTGCTGCACCTCTTCATTGCTAAGCCTGGCACCGCTGCCGTAGGCGAGCATGCCCTGGTCGGGATAGCCGTTGATGATGCTTGCGGCAATATCCTGTGGCTGACAGCCGTGCAGCCAGTATTCATCGGTCAGGTTGGGGCCTACCAGTCCCTCGCCGTTGTTGCCGTGACAGGTAAAACAGAGCTGAGCAGGTTTCATATAGAGTTCTCTGCCGGCTGCTATGTCGGCTTCGTCGGTACTGATGGTCCATGTAAAATCCTCGATGGAGTTCTCATCCTGTGGCGTACCGAAGCGAGCCTCGGCTGCCGCTACTTCCTGGCGGTATTCCTCATGCTGGTCGGGGCCCCATTCCAGCACCTCATAATAGAGCATGTAGAGTACCGAAAAAGCGATGGTGCAGAAAAAGAGCCAGAGCCACCAGAAGGGCATATGGTTGTCGAGCTCCTTGATTCCGTCGTACTCGTGATCCAGCAACTTATCCTTTTCGTCTTCAAAAACTTTCATAAGGTTTCCTCACTGTTGATTTTCTATTGAATCGTCAGACTCCAGAGGCAGACGGGCAGCATCTTTATAGGGAGACTCTCCTCTTTTGTAGAGGTAGATGACTACTGTTACAAATATCCCCACGAACAGTATCAGCGCGATACTGGGGAAGATGCCTATGCCTTCTATCGACCGTAAAACCTCTTTATACATGGCCGTCTGCCTTTAGTTGGTTGATGTTGTTTGTTCCTGGTCCTGTGCGGTTGCATCTTCACTCAGCACCTTGCTGGACGGCAGTCCCTCGAAGGGATTGTTCTCTCCCTTGATGTCGATGCCGAGCCGCTGCAGGTAGGCGATCATGGCTATGATCTGTTTATCGGATGTGATCTCTATTCCATCGATCTCGGTGAAGCCTGCTTCATGGAGTCCTTGCGTAATCTCCTCGGCCTGGGCTTTCATATCGGCAAGGGCTTCGTCCTCATAACCTTCGGCATAGGGCACGCCCACAGCGCGAAGTGCCGAAATCCGCTCGTCGATACTCTCCATATCCATCTCCTGGGTTAGCATCCAGGGATAGGCCGGCATGATGGAGCCGGGAGAGGTGGAGTGGGGATCGTACATGTGGCGCAAGTGCCATGAGTCGGGATACTTGCCGCCAACCCTGTGAAGGTCGGGCCCTGTCCGCTTGGATCCCCAAAGGAAGGGATGGTCGTAGACAAACTCCCCGGCTTTGGAATACTCGCCATAACGCTCGGTTTCGGAACGGAAGGGGCGGATCATCTGCGAGTGGCAGTTATTACACCCCTCGGCAATGTAGATGTCGCGTCCTTCAACTTCGAGCGGCGTGTAAGGTTTGACACTGGATATAGTCGGCACGTTGGAGTCGACCAAAGCCGTTGGTACATATTCGATGATGCCACCGATCATGATTACCACAAAAGTGAGCACGGTAAACTGTATGGGACGACTTTCAAGACGCCGGTGCCACTTTTCGCCGGAGCTTTCGCCCTCTGCGACAATGGGCTGCGCCTGGTCTTCTTCCTGTTCGACCATCTGCCCGCTTTTGGCGGTTTTATAGAGGTTGTACACCGCAAAGCAGGCCCCGATGATAAAAAGCGTTCCGCCAACGGCGCGCAGGGCGTACATCGGCACGATCTGCTGTACCGTCTCGAGAAAGTTGGGATACTGCAGCAGGCCTTCAGCAGTAAACTGCTTCCACATGAGGCTCTGGGTGATGCCGCCCCAATACATCGGAATCACATAGAATATCGCACCCAGTGTGGTAAACCAGAAGTGCACGTTTGCCAGCTTGGTGGAATACAGGTCGGTATTATAAATACGCGGAGTGATATAATAGAGCATGGCGAAAGTAAGGCCGCCGTTCCAGAGCAGGGCGCCGAGGTGCACGTGGCCGATGATGTAGTCGCTGTAGTGGGCCACGGCGTTGACATTGGCAATAGAGAGCATCGGCCCTTCGAAGGTCGCCATACCGTAGGCGGTGACGCCCACCACCAGGAATTTGAGCACCGGGTCCTCTCGAACCCTGTCCCATGCTCCGCGCAAAGTAAGCAGGCCGTTAAGCATGCCGCCCCATGAGGGAGCGATCAGCATCAGGCTGAAGACCGTACCGAGCGCCTGAGCCCAGCCCGGCAGCGCCGTATAGAGCAGGTGGTGCGGCCCGGCCCAGATATAGAGGAAAATAAGCGACCAGAAGTGAACGATAGAAAGCCGGTATGAAAAGATCGGCCTGTTGGCTGCCTTGGGGATAAAGTAGTACATGATACCGAGGAAGGGCGTGGTCAGGAAGAAGGCCACGGCGTTGTGCCCGTACCACCACTGCACCAGCGCATCCTGCACGCCGGCATAGACCGGATAGCTTTTCAGGAAGGTGGCCGGAATCTCGATCGAATTGACGATGTGCAAGACAGCCACGGTTACGAAGGTGGCTATGTAGAACCAGATCGCCACATAGATATGCTTCTCGCGGCGCTTCAGGATGGTCATAATCATGTTGATTCCGAAGATCACCCAGATCACGGCGATGGCGATGTCAATGGGCCATTCCAGCTCGGCGTACTCTTTACTTGTAGTGATGCCCAGCGGTAGGGTGACGACGGCCGACACGATAATGGCTTGCCATCCCCAGAAGTTGATGTTGCTAAATAAATCGCTCCACATCGAAGTTTTGCAGAGCCTTGGCAGGGAGTAGTAGACGCCGTAGAAGATGGCGTTACCTGCAAAGGCGAAGATCACCGCATTGGTGTGAAGCGGTCGGAGACGTCCGTAAGAAAGTTCAGGGATGAAACCCAGAAAATCGGGATAGATCAGCTTCAAGGCGACGGTGAGTCCCACCAGGAAACCGATGATGCCCCAGATTACGGTTGCAATCCCGAACTTGCGGACAATCTTGTTGTCGTAATAAAAAGTTTCAGCAGCCATTAATCGTCGGTAGTTTTAGTGTTGGTTGTTGTCTCTGTTGAATCGGTTTTCTTTTTCGTTTTATCGAATAAAATCCGCATGGAAGGGGTGTAAGCGTCGTCATACTGCCCATCTTTTACGGCCCAGAAAAAGAGGCCGAGAAAAATCAGCGCCACCAGCAGGCTGAACCCTATGAGCATAAAGATTACTTCCATGTGAGCAACCCCTCTCGTTTGGCGGCCAGATGCGTGCCGGCCGTGGTAAATATCATAATACTGATGGAGCTGAGCGGCATCAGGATGGCGGCGACCAGCGGGGAAAGCTGCCCCGCCACGGCAAAACCAAGCCCTATCAGGTTATAAGCCAACGACAGCGCGAAGCTCAGTTTGATTACTGTTATACTGGCTTTTGAGAAGTCTATAAAGGTATCAAGTCTGGCGAGTGAGTCTCCATCAAGAATGGCGTCGCAGGCCGGTGTAAACGAGCTGAGGTTGTCGGTCAGGGCGATGCCGAAGTCGCTTTGCTTCAGGGCGCCGGCGTCGTTGAGCCCGTCACCTACCATGACTACGTGGCCGCCCTCTTTCTGGAGGCCTTTTATAAAGTCGAGTTTCTGCTGTGGCGTCTGGTTAAAGCGTAGCGAGCTGTCGCCGAAAAAAGGTGCAAACTGTTTCTTTTGTGATTCATTGTCGCCGGAGAGCAGGAAGGTGGCGAAGCGGGCCCTGAAGTTTTCGAGCAGGCCTTTGATGCCCGGGCGGTAACTGTTTGCAATGCGGAAGCATCCTTTCCAATCTCCGTCAACTGCTATGTGTACGACCGAAACGGCGGAGCTACGTTCAGTTTTCTCTTCTGCTTTCAGGCTGTCTTGCTCTTCAATGAAAGAAGCCGAACCGATGAGGAGCCGATGCCCGCCTGTACTGACTTCAATCCCTTTGTTTACGGTTTCATCGAAGGACTGAATCTCAGCGGTTCCGGCAGCTTTCAAGTGGTCAGCGATCTTCCGGCTTAAGGGGTGCAGCGACTGTCGGCAGGCCGATTTAACGAGCTTCTCCTCTTCGGGAGTGAGCTTCCCCTCAAAAGTGACTTCGGCGCGGTCGGCGCGGGTCAGCGTGCCGGTCTTGTCGAAGACCACCGAAGTGGTACCGGCCAGGCGCTCGATGACCTCTATACCTTTGACATAGAGCCCGTTTTTTGACAGGATGTTCAGTGATGAGCCGAGCGTGAAAGGAGTTGAAAGCGCGAGAGCGCAGGGACAGGCGATAATAAGTACGGCGGTAAAGACGGTGATGGCCATCCCCGTACTTTGAAACCACCAGAAAATACCTGCCGCCACGGCGATACCGAGTACGGCGGCCGTGAACCATGGGCTGATGCGATCGGCCAGTGAGCTCACGGCGGCTTTTTGGGGGCCGTCGTCAAAAGCGGAGTCGTTCCATAATTTGGTTAGATAGCTGTTAGAGACTTCCTTCGCGGCGCGCAGTTCCACCGATGGGCCCACGATTCGTCCCCCGGCATAAACGGTCTCTCCTTCTTTTACCTCCAACGGTTCCGATTCTCCGGTAATAAAACTGTAATCTACAAAACATCCGCCTGTTCCAGGGAGCAGTATCGCATCGGCGGGTACAAGTTCATTGTTCCGGATCAGCATACAGTCGCCTTCTTTGATACGGTCGATGGAGACGGATTGCTCCCTGCCGGTTTCATCCTTTATGGTCACCGATATCGGCAGGTACGATTTATAGTCACGGTCGAAGGAGAGCCGCTCGTAGGTTTTCTTCTGGATGATGCGTCCTATCAACAGGAAGAAGACCAATCCCGTGAGTGAATCCATGTAGCCTGCGCCAACCCCGGCGGCTATTTCATAAACGCTTCGCGTAAATAAAGCGAGTATACCTATGGAAATAGGCACATCCAGGTTGATGCCGCCCTGCCTGACGGCCGCCCAGGCCGACTTAAGATAATCGCTGGCGCTGAACAGCAGCACGGGCAGGGCGAGGGCGATATTCAGAACTCCGAAAACGATATGAAACGAGCCTTCACCGCTCAGCGCAGAACCGGATAGGTATTCGGGGAAGCTGAAGAGCATGATGTTTCCGAAAGCGAAGCCGGCTACGCCCAGTTTCAGCCAGAGTCGGCGGTCGGGTGAGGAGGCCGCCTTGCGGTCCAGCTGCTCCATCCTCAGTTCCGGTTCGTAACCGATAGAGGCAAGCAATTCAACAACCGCCCGCAGGCCTGTCGCTTTTTCATTATAGGTGATGCTCAGTTCTTTTTTCAGGAAGTTGACACTGCTTTTGGCGATGCCCTCATCGAGCTTGTAGAGGTTTTCGAGTAGCCACACGCAGGAAGTGCAGTGGATATTGGGAATATAAAGCCGAAGGGAGACAAAACCGCCGTTCCGAAAATCGGCCAGGCGCTCAACCACCGAGGCATCGTCAAGAAAGTCGAATCGTCCGGATGAACTTCGGTTTTTGAAGGAGATGCCAGGCTTTTCTTCCAGGCAGTAGTAGGTGTTCAGTTCGTTCTCATCCAGAATCTCGTAGACCATTTTGCAGCCGCTGCAGCAAAAGGCTTTGCCTTCAAGGCGCACGGTATCTTCCCGGCACGGTTCCCCGCAATGGAAACAAGTTGTAGATTCTGTTATGAGAAGGTCTGTGCCCATTTTTTAGAAGCTTATGAAAACTGAAGGCGGAGGTCAAACCAGGTATCGGACATTGACTCCTCTACTTCGTCGAAAGTTGTTTCTGACAGCCACTTCCGGATCTTGGTCCGTTCTTCAGACCAGAACTCATGAAAGGGACAGGGTTCGATATTGCCGCAACCGTCGATCCCCAGAAAACAGCTGGTAAAGAAGTCGGTGCCGTCGATGGCATCAATGACTTCTATAAGTGTGATATCTTTAGGCGCCCGCCCCAGCAGCACACCTCCTCTCAGCCCGCGCTGGGATTTGATGATTCCGGCTGGCTTGAGTTTGGAAAGAATCTGCGAGAGATAAGCGGCAGGACAGTTCAGCGGCCGGGCCAGGTCTGCTGCTGACACCGTGGTGCCTTCCGGTTGTTTGGACAAGGCGATGACGGCTGAAATGGCGTATTGGGCGCCCTGGGAGAGTAATTTCATCTACGGAATACCGTCTTGTATTAATCTTATATCACTATTCTAATATGAAGGTTAGATTTTAAGGCGCCCGCGGTTTAGAAGCAATATGGATTGGCATTAAATTTTGCCGTAATGCAGGAATAAATTTTTGCAACTATTTGAACTCTTCCTTATTAAGAGAAAAAACTCTTAATAATTTTTTGAAACTACCTATATGTTGCTATCCAGTGCATGTGTGTATGGTTTAAGGGCTTCGCTTTACCTGGCTTCAACCTCAGGTGAGTCGTATGTCTCCATAACAAAAATCAGTGAAGAGCTGGAAATTTCCCGTCATTTTTTAACCAAGGTACTTCAGCAGCTCACCGAAGCTGAGTTGATGGAATCTCTGAAGGGCCCCAAAGGTGGTGTACGTCTCAGGCGACACGCTGCGGAAATCTATTTGATAGAAATAGTTGCGGCCATAGACGGTATGGATATTCTAACCGAGTGTGCACTGGGCTTGCCCGGTTGCGGAGTTGCCAAGCCCTGTCCCTTGCATGAACAGTGGGCCGATACCAGGGACGAGATCCGCAAGATGCTGGATGAAACCTCAATTGAGGATCTGGCAGCAAAAGGCAAAGAGGGCAATTTACGTATTACCGCTGAAGGCAATTTTGAATGGGCCTGACAGTTTGCCCTCCAATCTACCGTTTTGTGTCTGCCTAATAGCGTTGCAATTCCTGTTTAAAGCGGGTATAGATTTCCGTGATCATAAGTTCGGACACCGAAACGGTCGGTGTCCACTCTTCGATACGGTCTGTAAGAAAAGAGCAGCGAAGCGCTTCGGAAAGCATGGCATTATCGCCTGAATTGGTCGCTCCTTCACCCACATTTTCCGATTTTGGATCCGTACCCGTATGCAGTGTGGAGGCTTTGGAGAGGAGCTCGTGGCTTTGCCCGATGTGGCCCTGACTCCATGCCAGATAGCCCCTCATAAAGTACGCTTCCACGCTTCTGAAATTACTTCGGATAATCGCGTCGAGGCGGTTGCGGGCTTCATCGGTACGCCCGCGAATGAGGTCGATCTTGGCGAGCTGAAGCATGGGTCCGGTTTCTTCCCGGTTGAGCAGGGCGGCCCTATTAAAATGGTGGTAAGCTTGTTCCAGGTCATAGAGTTTGTTGCCTGTATTGTTGCAGCAATAGAGAAAACCCAATTGGGAATGGCTGCGGGCACTAAGGGGGTTGATTTCCAAAAGATGGTTCCAGGTCTTGCGTGCCTCGCCATATCGCTCCAGAATCATCTGCATATTGCCTAAGTAATAGAGAGCATTTTCGTGTGAAGGGTTTATTTTGAGGGCTTGTCGGTAGTAATTGACGGCAGCAGGCGCATTGTTGCCGATTCGGTACTGAGTAGCCCTGTTGTAGTAATCCCAGAAAAGGACACGCTCACTTTTTTTCGCTTGCTCAATGCCCGGCTCCTTTCCGGCCAATTGGCTTGCATTGCTGCGGGGGGCATTCTTCATTAGGGTCACAGCTGCAAAGGCGACAAACAGGAACAGAAATACAATCAGGAACCCTCGTTTCATGACGAATACGGTTATGGATTTGAGGATTGGTGATCGGGAATTGAGGGGGCGGATCCTTCAACCAGAAACAGCAGGCGGTTGGTTGGGATATTGGTATATGTTTCCAGCACGCCGGACGGCCAGTGTATCCGAAGGGTATCTACACGGTTTAGCTGACCCAAGCCGAACAGCTCTACCAGACTGTTTTGAGAAAGGTAGGAACTCTGGGAGCCTACTTGTCGCACTTGTATGCGGTCACCAGCTCTCAGATACAGGTGGGTGCCAAGAGCGGATGAGTTGCCACTTTTCGCAGACACACGCACAGCCAGCCAGTGATTCCCGTGGTCGCTGTCATTTCTCAGAAGAACTCCCTGACCGTTATGGTTGACAATAAACAAGTCCGGGTCACCGTCCCGGTCGTAATCGCTGACGGCGCCACCGCGCCCGACATGTTCTTCCGTAAAGTAAGGTCCCGCCAGCGATGAAACATCGTAAAAACCTTCATCCGGCCCGGCATTCCAGTACACCTGGTCAGTCATGGGTTGGAGGCGTGTGGGATCGTCGGGAAATTGGAAGGTGCTGCCATTCGTTACATAAAGGTCAAGACGCCCGTCCAGATCAAGATCGGTAAACGTAGTAGCCCAACCGACAAAATCAAGAGAAGATTGTCCTAGACCATGGGTATTGGATTCATCCCGAAACTGAAGGCGTTGGCTCGATATACCACCCTTACTATTATACCAGAGGTTTGTGAAAAGGGCGTTTTCCTGGGCAATCCAGTGAGTGATAAAGAGGTCGATGTCTCGGTCGTTATCCCAGTCACCGGCGGCCAGACCCATGGCCCCGCGATAGTCGGCTACAAGAGCACTGTGGCTGAGGTCTTCAAAACGGCCGTCCCGGCGGTTCAAATAAAGGATATTGTCAGAGACATCATTGGCTACGTAGAGGTCCGGCCACCGGTCTTCGTTTACGTCTACCCAGGTAGCCGAGAGACTGCGTCCGGAAGCGTTTTGCACGCCGGCACTCTCGGCGACTTCCTTGAAGGTGCCGTCTCCGTTATTATGGTAAAAGAGGTTTCGTTCGGGGCGAAAAGAGGAAGGGTTGATACTGGGGGGCTCCTCAGCTTCTAGCTGGCCAATCGGCAGCTTGAAATCTACATACTTTACGTAGCCGGTTACATAGAGGTCCGGATGGCCGTCGCGGTTGTAGTCGCCCCAGGAGGCTCCGGCCCAGTAACCCGTTATACCACCCAGGCCCGATTCGGAGGTTCGGTCTTCAAAGGTGCCGTCTCCACGATTTCTCATCAACAGATTTTCTCCATAGGCCGTTAAAAACAGGTCGGTCCAGCCGTCGTTGTCGTAATCGGCCGCTGCCACGCTCATCCCACGGAGGGAAAGCGCCAGGCCCGACTTCTCGCTAACGTCGGTAAAGGTACCATCGCCCTCATTCCGGTAGAGCGCACACCGATTAGAGCGCGAGGCCGCGCCATCCTTGTTTCCATCCAGAGGAGGATGGAAGTTGAGAATAAACAGGTCATCCCAGCCATCGTTATTATAGTCAAACCAGGCGACACCGGACCCCATGTCTTCCGGCAGTTGTGAAGTTCGAGCCGCATTAAAATGGGTAAACGATATGCCGGCCAGTGCGGTCACGTCACTGAATGAAATCGGTTCATATTGTTCGGGGATTTCCCTGTCCAGTCGGGCGTTGAGTCCTTCAACATTGCTGCCCGGTATGTAGGAGCGGCGGTCCCCCTCAAACCACAGCAACCAGACGGCCGCCAGAAATGCTCCCGCCATAGTTACTGATGCAATTAGAATTTTTCGTTTGCGTCTGGACATAATAGTTATTCTCGGCTCGAGAGAGTCGGTACAACGGTAACTTTAATTTTATCGCTCGACACTGTGGTAATGTGAGCAGTAGGGTCTTCGGCTACGCCGCCGAAGACCAGATTCATCAGGTATTGGTTGATCTTCCTATATTGCAGTTTAGCCGTAATGGTCAGAGTGGAGGTGATCTCCGGGGATCCCCGGTCGCCGGCGGGGATGTTGATAGCCACTTCTTCGCTGGCGCCTACGCTATCGGGCGTCGGGATGGAGAAATAGGCGTTGTCGGAGTGGCCCGGATAAAGGGCACGACTGTATCGTACACCGACCATTTCCCACAGGTTGTGCCGGTCAATGATATTATTATACTGGTCAACAGGTTCAGCCTTAAAAATAAATGCTCCGGGCTTGATAAAATGGTTTTCATCAAGAGTGCCCGAGCTGTAGATCTCACGCCCTTCCTGATCGGTTACCACCACTTCAAGCCAGGCCTGGATAACGTCCAGCGGACCAGTGGGAAAGTTGTGCCCGGTTTTGTTGTTGGTGATGACTACGCTAATGGGGATATTGGTTCCTGCTTCCACCTCGCCGGGAGCTACCAGTTTAATCGGTATGGAGGGACCTGTTCTCCATTTGTCGGCGATTTCGGGAATTTCTACTTCGCCTTTCAGCCATTCTTCTACGAGGCGTACGTGTTCATCGGCGCCAGGCAGGTTCAGCAGGGTGGGTACCATCTGGTTGGCTCCCAGAAACCGGTGGCTACGATGCTTGCGATCTTCCTCGTCCCGGTTATAATCCATGTTGTCGCCCCGGGCAGGATCGAGAGAGGCAACCAGCGGCATGTGACATTCACGGCATTCGATGGTTTTCATCGGTTCTTTAGGATGGTTCCATCGGCTCTTTCGCCAGTTGTCGTACTGGTTTTGCAGTTGAACCCAGCCTACGTTGTTTACTTCTTCATCAATAAACTGTTTATGGCAGGTCGCACAAAATTCCGGTGTTTTGAAAAGCGGCCGGCTAAAGGTTTCGATATGTTTTTGGGGGTATGTGCGTATCAAAAAGTCGCTGATCAGTTTGGCTACTTTGCCATCTTTAAGTTCATACATATAGCGTTCTGGCGGCGCAATGACATATTCGGCGTTGCCGGATACGTCGGCTTGGCGAATGGCATGGCAGGAAACGCAGGAGACACCTTCGTCCATACCCACTTTGTTGGTCAAGCTGTCACTGAACATATTCTTGGTTCCGGAAAATAGGGAAATGGGATCGTGGCAACCTCCGCAGTAACGGGTGGACATCGGCCCCTTCTGGATTCCCATAGCGTTTTGAACCGCCCGAAAGGCGGGATCCATGGCAGAATAACGATGGGCGCTGGCTTCCCACTCCCGGCCAATCTCCTCGTGGCATCCGGAACTGCTGCAGGAATCGGATCCTCCTAACAATAAGTCGTCGATTCCGCCTCCGTGTTCCGTGGTGGCCAGGCTGGGGGCAAATGGGCGATCCCGGCTTTCATCCATATAGTGGTAATCTTCGGGCAGCCGGTTGTCAATTTCGGTGGGTTCAAAGGCATATATAAATAGCAGGACCAAGGCGAATTGAGCCAGTATGACCATTAGTGTATTGATTCCGAATGACTTTTCGGCTTTTATCCGTTGTTTGACCAAATCGTTGTCGCGTGCCCGATAATCACGGATAACCAATAATAAAATGTGTGGAATCAATGAAGCGAGCAGCACAAAGGTGGAAAGAATGTGAATTTTGTCCCAGAAATAGCTGATCCGTACGCCAAATAGTCCTTGCCAGGTCAGGATCAGGCCGGAGAGGATGGCTGCGACCGAAGCCGCCATGGAAACATAACCCGTAAGCTTAATTTCGCTCATCGGTCTGTTACGGTTGTTCAGCCAGTGTTGAGCCTGGTAAACGAGGTAGGGTATGCAGAATGCCACGCCAATCACTGTGTGGATAAGGATAATTACCTGGTTGCTCAGGCTGAATGGGAGCAGGTAGATGGTGAGGCCGGTGAGGAGCTCAAACATCAGGAAGCCGGAAACCAGGATCAGCAGGTTCTTCGTCCAGCGCTCATGGGTGTCGGGAGAGTTGATGGACTGAGACATATAAAAGATTTTAGAGTATTTTATCTAATTTATAGCCTAATGTAGTAATGTTCCGTGATATTCAAAATATCAATCCTTAAGATTGGCAAGATGATATTAGCCTACAGCCTCCTCCCTTAAAGCCGGTTCTTTCGCCAAAGATCCCCGTACATCCAATGCCCAGGCCCCTTGATCCTCCGGCATTACGCAGAGCGGATTTATTTCCAGTTCTTCGATTTCGGGGAATTCCTCTGCCAGCCGGGCCAGTCTCATCAGATAGTCGATAACGCTGTCGCGGTCAGCCGGAGGACGGTTTCGCCAGCCCATCATTTTCTGCCCGGCCCGGGTGGCATCGATCAGTTCTCCGGCCTGCCTCCTGTTTAGCGGTGCTATGGCGGTGGCTACATCTCGGTGAAGCTCAACTTCGGTTCCTCCGGTTCCGAAGATCACCAATGGCCCGAACTGATGATCGCGTCGCATGCCAAGGATTACTTCCTGCCCGCCTGTGACCATGGCTTGGATCAAAACACCCTGCCATGGGAGGTCGGCTTCCAGGGCCGCTGACCGCAGTTGTTGCCAGGCTTCGGAGACCTCTTCTTTATCGGTTAGTTCCAGCATGACCCCGCCGATATCGGTTTTATGGA
This sequence comes from uncultured Balneolaceae bacterium, assembly GCA_964457025.1. GTDB lineage: Bacteria > Bacteroidota > Rhodothermia > Balneolales > Balneolaceae > CAYWDK01. Next base: position 48,615 of record CAYWDK010000003.1, read on the forward strand.
TGCCGAAGGCGCTTTGCAGTTTCATGGCGACCGGATAGCCGATGGCCGCGGCCATTAAATGAGCTTCCTCAAGGCTGCTTGCAACCTCCTGGCCGGGAAAGCGGATACCATAGGACTCCAGCAGTGATTTCCAGTTTTTATCAAGGGCAAAGTCCTCGGATTCCACTCTCAGGCTCCGGTCAAATCGTTCGGAGGGCAGTTGAAGCGTATTCAGCCATTCCCGTCTTTTGATCATCGCGGCGAGAATAGAGGCTGTGCGTTCGGGGAAAGAGACGTTGGGAATTTTTCGTTTGTGAAGGATTGCGAGAGCTTCATCCACCGAAGCCTTGCCCATAATGGAAGCGATCACCGGCTTGTGATGCACGCCGGCAACTTCACCTACCACCTCGGCCAGACTGGCCGGCAGGAACCAATCTTGCGGAGCCTGGATCACTACTACCGAGTCGACGGTCTCGTCCGACAGGAGGGTGTCGAGTGCCAGGGCATAGGTTCCGGGTCCCGATCCGGCAAGTACATCTACGGGATTCCGTACACTTGCCGCAGCCGGCAGGCGGGAGCGGAGGTGGCTTATTGTTTTCTCGGAAAGGTCGGCCAGCTCCAGGCCCGCTTTTTCCAAGGCATCAACCGCCAGGATGGCGGGTCCGCCCGCGTTGGTCAGTACGGCCACCCGGTTGCCTTTGGGAAGGGGCTGCCAGGCCAGTGCCCGGGCCCAGTCGAACATCTCTTCCATGGTGTCTGCCTGTAGTACCCCACAGCGGCGGAAGGCGGCTTCATAAGCTTCTGCGCTTCCGGCCAGAGCCCCGGTATGAGAGGCTACGGCACGAGCCCCGCTTTCTCCCCGTCCGCCTTTAAGAGCAACAAATGGTTTTTTCATTGAAGCCTCACGGGCGGTTTCCAGAAAACGCCCCCCCTCAGAAACCCCTTCGATATAAGCGGTGATAACACGGCTTTGGCGATCTTGCATCAGGGTTTCGATCATCTCCGTTTCACTGACGTCAAGCTGATTTCCCAGGCTCGCTATACGTGAAAAGCCTACCCCGGCACCGCGTGCCCAGTCCATAACGGAGGCTACCATGGCCCCCGATTGCGAACAAAAGCCGATCTCGCCCGTTTCGGGCATCCCTTTTACGAAAGTGGTATTGACCGGAGTATGGGTATCGATAGTGCCGATACAGTTGGGTCCGATAAAGCGAATCCCGTATCGGGCGGCGGCCTCATGAAGCTCTGCTTCCAGCTTTCGGCCTTCCTCTCCCGTCTCGCTGAATCCGCCGCTGATTACAATGGCATGCCCGATGCCGCGCTCGCCGCACTCTTCTATTGTTCCGCAAACGGCGGGGGCTGGTACGATGATGATGGCCAGGTCTGCAGGCTCGGGTACCTCGGAGACGGAGGAGTAGCACCGCAGCCCCAAAATTTCGGTAGCTGTCCTGTTGACGGGATATATTTTCCCATTATAGTGGCAGTTGACCAGGTTGTGGATTACCCCGTAGCCCAGTTTATGCGGATTGCGGGAGGCTCCTATTACGGCAATGCCCTGCGGATTAAAAAAAGGTTCCAACATTATTATAATATTTAAGAGTATTTTATCTTATTTTAAGCAAAGTTTGAACCATAATCCATTAGGAATGGTCCGGTAGCACTTATAATGTAAAAGAATAAATCGATGTCACTGCTTAAGCTTAAAGCTGTTCAGACACAAACCATCATCGAACCTTTCCGTATCCGATCGGTAGAGCCCTTGCGTTTCACTACAATGAAAGAGCGTGGCCAAATGCTTGAGGCAGCCGGCTTCAACCCCTTTTTGCTGAGAGCCGATGAGGTACTGATTGATCTGTTGACCGACAGCGGTACCGGAGCCATGTCCTCCGAGCAATGGGCAGGCATGGTTTCCAGCGACGAATCCTATGCCGGATCCTCCTCTTTCTACCGGCTGGAATCGGCCGTCCGCGACATTACCGGTTTTAGCCAGCTGATCCCGACGCACCAGGGCCGTGCAGCAGAAAATATCCTGTTCACCACCTTGGCACAGAAAGGGGATATTGTTCCCAGCAACACGCACTTCGACACCACTAGGGCCCATGTGGAGCACGCAGGGGCCGAAGCTCTGGACCTTGTAATTGAGGAAGGCAAAAAAACGGAAGCCATCCACCCATTTAAAGGTAATATGGACTTGGCGAAGCTCGAAGAAACGATCCGTGAGGCAGGCAGTGAGAGAATCCCCGTGATTATGCTGACGGTGACCAACAACTCCGGGGGTGGCCAACCGGTAAGCATGGCAAATATCCGGGGGGTTTCGGAGATCGCCCGCAAATACGGCATTCTCTTTTTTATTGACGCCTGCCGCTTTGCCGAAAACGCCTGGTTTATCAAAAGCCGCGAAGAGGGGTATGCCGACAGGGAGCCCCAGGAAATTGCACGTGAAATGTTTGCCCTCGCCGATGGTTGCACCATGAGCGCCAAGAAAGACGGCATGGCCAATATCGGGGGCTTCCTTGCAATGAACGATGAGGAGCTGGCCGGACGTTGCCGCAATTTGGAAATATTGACGGAGGGTTTTCCGACCTATGGCGGAATGGCCGGCTATGATATGGAGGCCGTCGCGCGGGGACTTTACGAAGCCCTTAATCCGGATTATCTACGCTACCGTATCCGTTCTATCGCTTATTTGGGAGACAAGCTTACCGATGCCGGCATTCCTATTGTCCGGCCGACCGGGGGGCATGCCGTCTACCTGGATGCCGGGCAGATACTGTCGCACATACCTGCCCTGAACTATCCGGCCTGGTCACTTAACAATGCTCTATATGTGGTGGGGGGAATTCGTGGAGTAGAGATCGGTTCTGTTATGTTCGGCCTGCAGCCCGACGGTACCGAGAAACCGGCTGCCATGGAATTGGTGCGGCTGGCTTTTCCCAGGAGGGTATACACCCAAAGCCATGTAGACTATATCGCTGAAGCAATCATTGGAGTTTATGCACAGCGGGAATTACTTGGAGGTTACCGGATTGTATCTGCCCCGGAGGTACTGCGGCACTTTTCGGCCCGTTTGGAGCCGGTTGAAGGCTCATGAAAACAGATATTAATCAACCAACCATTACAACCTTAGATACTCAGATTATGACAAACCATTCTTATGAAGTAAACATCAGTTGGGACAGCCAGCGAAAAGGTACCCTGAGCTCTCCCGTATTGGACGAAAGCATTGAAGTGGCTACTCCACCAGAGTTTAACGGGGGCATGGAAGGTATTTGGTCGCCGGAGCACCTGTTTGTGGCATCGGTCAGCAGTTGCCTGATGACTACCTTTCTGGCTATTGCCGAATACTCAAAGCTGAACTTTACCGGCTTCGGCTGCAAGGCTGTAGGTAAGCTGGAAAAAACCGACAAGGGATTTGCCGTAACGGAAATCAGGCTCACTCCTTCTCTGCAGATTGATCATGAGCATGACCTGGAGAAAGCCGAACGCATTCTGCGTAAGGCAGAAGCCTCTTGCCTGATATCCAATTCGATAACTTCAAGAATTGTGTTCGAGCCCAAAGTTCGGATTGAAGAGCCCGTTTAGTATTCGGCTTTCTCCGGCCGAATACTAGAGCTTCCGGAAGCGGGACTGGAAGAAGCGCAGGTACTGCGGTTCGTATTCAAAGTCCAGTCCCGTAACCTCATCGGCGTACCGGCAGACGGCTTCCACCGTTTCTGCCACTACATCCATGTGAGCTTGGGTATAGACCCTGCGGGGAATAGTGAGCCGTACCAGTTCCAGGCGGGGATGGTTGTGCTCGCCGGTTTGAGGGTTTCTTCCGGCCGATACAATGCCCCGCTCCATGCTTCGCACCCCGCCCTCTACATAGAGTGCTGCCGCCAGCGATTGGGCGGGCAGCTGTTCCTGGCTGAGGTGAGGAAGTATTTTTGCCGCATTCAGGAATACCCCGTGGCTGCCGATGGGCCGGACTACAGGCACCTCCATTTCGATGAGTTTGTTGCCAAGGTACTCAACCTGGCCTACCCTTGCGCGGATATGGTCTTCCTGTATTGATTCGGTAATACCGATGGCAAGGGCTTCCATATCCCGGCCCGCCATTCCTCCATAGGTATGCAGGCCTTCGTATATCACAACCATATTCTGGGCTTTTTCATAGAGGTCACGGTCGTTCAGGGCCAGGAAGCCGCCAATATTAACGAGGGCATCTTTTTTGGCACTCATCGTCGCCCCGTCGGTCAGCGAACAGATCTGGTATACGATATCGCGGACAGGGGTGTTCTCATAGCCGGGTTCCCGCTGCTTAATGAAGAAAGCGTTCTCTGCTACGCGCGTCATGTCGTGGATGATCGGAATATCATAGCGTTCGGTCAGTTCACGCACTTTTCTGAGATTCTCCATCGAGATGGGTTGCCCGCCCGCCATATTTACAGAAGTTGCTATGGAGACATAAGGGATGCGTTCGGGGCCTTTTTCCAGGATCAAATCCTCCAGTTTGTCGAGGTCGACATTTGCCTTGAAAGGATGCTCGTTTTCGGGATCGTGGGCCTCATTAATAACCACATCCACAAAGGTACCGCCGGCCAGCTCCTGGTGAAGCTTGGTGGTGGTAAAGTACATATTGCCGGGAATGTAATCTCCGTCTTTAATAAGCAGCTGCGAAATGATGTGCTCGGCACCGCGCCCCTGGTGGGTGGGTACAAGATACGTGTAGCCGTAATGGCTTTGAATGACCTCTTCGAGGTGATAGAAGTTTTCACTGCCGGCATAGGCCTCGTCACCCATCATCAGTCCGGCCCATTGCCGGTCGCTCATCGCCGAGGTCCCGCTATCGGTCAGCAGGTCAATATATACATCGCGTGAGCGTAACAGAAACGTATTGTAGCCCGCTTCGGCTATGGCCTCTTCCCGGTCGGCGCGGCTGATCATACGAAGCGGCTCCACCATTTTAATCTTATAAGGTTCGGCCCAGGATCTTCTTTTTTCTTTGGTTTTCATAGTCGTCTAGGATTTACTGGATTTGGTTTTTTAAAAGGCTATGTCTCCATAGAGGGGGATGAAGACGGCCGGCTGTAAAGAATATATAAAAAGTTTTAAGACTATTTTGTCTTTTTTATAAAAACCAGTATGTTGTCTGTCGCAAGAAGACCGGATAGCCAGGAAATGTTTAAAAAGATCTGAAAAAAAGGTTGCACGGTATGTGTAAAACATTTAATTTAAGATAAAAGACTCTTAAATACGTTATTAAAATCATGTTGTTATCAAAAGCATGTATATATGGATTGAGGGCTTCCCTGTTCCTGGCGTCGAATCAGGATGGCGAATATGTTTCTATCCGCCAGATGAGCGACCGGCTTAATATATCCTTCCACTTTCTCACCAAGGTGTTGCAACAGCTCACCAGTGCGGGCCTGATGGAGTCTTATAAAGGACCTAACGGCGGAGTTCGGCTCACCAAGTCAGGCAGTGAAGTAAGCCTGTCCGAAATAGTGGTAGCCATCGACGGCCCTGATCTATTTACCGAGTGTGCACTGGGGCTGCCCGGTTGCGGGACCGAAAAGCCGTGTCCACTTCATGAAAAATGGGCGCTTACCCGTGACGGTATCCGGGAGATGCTGGAGAAAACCGATCTGGTAGAACTGGCTGAGAAAGGCAAGGCGGGTAATATGAGAATTACTGCAGACGGAAGCTTTGAGTGGGAATAGTTTTTTTGGATATAAATAAGATAAAATACTCTTAAATATTAAATAAAGATAAATCATACAGTTATGAAGAAGACACTCTCAAAAATAACAGGATTGGCCGTGCTGGCAGCGGTACTACTTGCCGGCTGCAGCGGGGCTTCTGAGGATAACGGAAAACAAACGACCTCCAAGGCATCGGCAACAACCGAATCCGGCTTGACGCAATTTGAGCAGGAGCACGGTATCGGCCCTATCACGGAAGTGGTAACGGTCGGTGAAATCGATATGGAGAAAGTGGAAAAAGGCAAACAGCTGTTCAAGACCAAGTGCTCGGCCTGTCACCGCATCGGCGAACGTTATGTGGGCCCGGACCTGGGTGATGTGCTGGATAAACGAAGCCCGGCATATGTCTTGAATATGATCCTGAATCCGGATGAAATGGTCAAAAAACATCCCGAAGCCAAGAAGATGCTGGCTGAGTTCCTCTCCCCTATGCCCAATCAGAACCTGGAAATGGACGAGGCGCGTGCCATCCTGGAATACCTTGCTTCGGTACAGGCAGAAGGCCAGGAAGAAACTGACAACTAAACACAACCTGTAACTCAAATACGAGAAATATTATGAAATCACTTAATCATAAATCACTGCTTTGGGGGTTGCCGGCTCTAGTCATCGTCAGCTTGCTGATGTATGGCTGTCCAGCCCAGCAACAGCTTGGCGCCGACGCCGATGCTGCGCAAAAAGTATACGTAGCCCCGGGCGAATACGACGAATTCTATGGCTTCATGTCGGGCGGATACAGCGGACAGCTCAGCGTCTACGGCATACCTTCCGGACGCCATATCTTTACGGTACCGGTATTCTCGCAGCTGGCAACCAACGGTTACGGCTATAACGAGGAGACCAAGGCCATGCTGGAAACTTCCCACGGTTTCGTGCCCTGGGGCGACGCTCACCACCCCGAGCTTTCCCAGACCGATGGGGTACCTGACGGACGCTATATTTTCATCAACGAGAACAATACGCCGCGGGTAGCCAAGATCGACCTCAAGAGTTTTCAGACTACGGAAATTATCGAAATTCCGAATTCGGCAGGTAACCACGCTTCTCCCTTCGTAACCCAGAACACCGAATACATTTCGGCGGCAACCCGCTTTAGTATTCCGTTAGGCGACGAAGAAGAGCGCGATGTAGCTATCGACTCGTATGCCGAGAACTTCAACGGTACGCTCTCCTTCATCAAAATGCAGGATGACGGCAGCATGAAGCTGGACTTCCAGATCCTGGTACCCGGCTTCGACTATGATCTGTCGCATGCAGGCAAAGGCCCGTCGCACGGCTGGTCGTTCTTCACCAGCTATAACAGCGAGCAGGCTCATACCCTGTTGGAGATCAATGCTTCCAAAAACGACAAGGACTTCATTGCCGCCGTGAACTGGCAGAAAGCGGCCGAATATGCCGCCCAGGGCAAAGGCAAAATGATGCCGGCCGAATATGTGCGCAACTACATCGACCCGAACGACCACATCGCAAAGACCGAGCGCAACACCGAAGTGCGCGTTCTGGATCCGCGTGAGCTGGAGGGCATGATTTACTACCTGCCTACTCCCAAGTCGCCTCACGGTGTGGACGTCTCGCCCGACGGTAAGCTGATCGTAGCCGGTGGTAAACTCTCTACCGTGATCCCGGTACACTCTTTCGACAAGATGATCCAGGCTATCGAAAACGAAGATTATGAAGGCGAGATCGACGGTATTCCCGTCCTGAAGTACGACTCCATCCTTGCAGGTGAAGTTGAAAATCCGGGCCTCGGACCCCTTCATACCGAATTTGACGGCAAGGGCTACGCCTATACCACTGCCTTCATTTCTTCGGAAGTGGTCAAGTGGGACCTTGAGACCTTTGAAGTGGTCGACCGCATCGAAACCTACTACTCTCCCGGCCACCTTATGATTCCGGGCGGTGACAGCCGCAAGCCGTGGGGTAAATACCTGGTAGCGCTGAACAAGATTACCAAAGATCGCTACCTGCCTACGGGTCCCGAGCTGTTCCACTCGGCACAGCTGATCGATATATCGGGCGACAAGATGAAGCTGCTGCTTGACTTTCCGACCGAAGGCGAGCCGCACTACGCTCAGGGCATCGCAGCCGATATCGTGATGGAGAACCAGGTCAAGTTTTACAGGCTGGAAGATAACCACCATCCACAGGCGACCAAGAGTGAAGATGAAACCAGGGTGGTTCGCGACGGTAACGAGGTGCATGTGTACATGACTACTATCCGTACCCACTTCGCACCCGACAATATCGAGGGTATCAAGGTAGGCGACACGGTCTATTTCCACGTGACCAACCTTGAACAGGATTGGGACGTGCCGCACGGATTTACCGTTAAAGGCGCCAATACTGCCGAACTGCTGATCATGCCCGGCGAGACCAGAACGATGGTATGGCAGCCCAAAAAAGCAGGGGTGACTCCCTTCTACTGCACCGACTTCTGCTCGGCTCTCCACCAGGAGATGCAGGGGTATGTGCGGGTATCTCCGAGAGACTCGGATGTAGAAATTTCCTACGGAACAGGTCAGTAATGACCTCAATCCTTCGTGGAGGGGAGGGTGAAAGCTCCCCTCTTCTTGAAACACAACGGAAATTACGATTACAAAAAAGAGGTCTAAAATGAAGTTGAATAAACAAAATAAAATATGGATGGCCGCCGCAGCGCTGCTGCTGGCCGGCGTGTACCTGTTCCCGATATGGAGTATAAGCCTTAACGCACCGCAATATCCCGAAGGTATCGGCCTGAACATCTGGGTCAATAATATCGAGGGTAAAGCGCCGCACGACCTGCAAAACATCAACGGCCTTAACCACTATATAGGCATGCAGGAAATTCACCCGGATTCGATTCCCGAACTGAAGATCATGCCGTATCTGTTTGCGGCTTTGATGATAAGCGGATTGATAATTGCAATGTGGGGAAGCCGAAAATGGGTACTGGGGTGGCTGATTGCCTTTATCGTACTGGCAATTACCGGCTTGGTTGATTTCTGGCTTTGGGAGTATGACTACGGACACAACCTGAACCCCGATGCCGCCATCAAGATCCCGGGCATGAGTTATCAGCCGCCGCTGATCGGCACCAAACAGTTGCTGAACATGCGCACCACTTCCCTGCCGCATATCGGCTTCTACTTTGCCCTGCTCTCTATGGGCCTGGCCGGATGGACGTGGTGGAAGGAAGGTGGAGAAAAGGAAGCTGCCGAACAAAAGCAGCCTGAGGCAAGTGCCCTGGCAGCTGCATAAAGCTGAGAGGATTGAGGCAATGAAGATGAAAAAGAGACTTTATACCACAATGGCAATACTGGTGATAGGCCTTGCGGCCTGTAGCCAGAAGCCGGCAGAACTCCACTACGGAGAAGACGAGTGCTCCTATTGCAGGATGATGATAACCGACAACCGCTTTGCTGCACAGCTTGTTACCGAAACCGGCAAGGCCGTCAAGTTTGACGCCATCGAATGTATGGCCGCCTATGCCGGCGAGCATAAGTCGGAACTGGAATCGGCCCGCTATTGGCTAAGCGATTTCAGTACGCCGGGCAACTGGATCGGCTTGCAAGAGGCAACACTTATTCGAAGCGAGGAGATCAACAGCCCGATGGGCGCTTCGCTGCTGGCGCTTCCGGACGAAGAGACGGCCGGGCGGCACCTGGCAGATTATCCCGGCGAGCGTGTAAGCTGGGAACAGATCGTGAAGTAGCTGAAGAAGTTGAAGTTTGAATTATCGAATTAAAGAAAAGGATTGAGGAAATGATGTATTACATCAAATATAGTGCAATACTGGCCGCGCTGATGATTTTTCCGTTGGTATTGACAGGACAGGATATAACGGTTTCGCCCGACGGGCCGGTCAGGAGTCTGGCAGAGGCCATTCAAAAAGCAGATATAAACGATACCATACATCTTTTGGAGGGGCGTTACTCTGAGCGTAATGTAGTGATAGACAAACCGCTGACGATCGAGGGAAGCGGCCGGGCGATCATCGATGCCGAAGACGAGGGCTTCGGTCTGATTATCCGTTCCGACGACGTCACCATCCGAAATATTGAAGTGCACAGTTCCGGAGTCAGTTTTATGAGCGACAACGCAGGTATACTGGTAGAGGAAGCCAGCGGCGTTGTGATCGAGGACAACAGGCTCGTCGATAATTTTTTCGGCATTTACCTTTCCCAGACTTCTGATGCTATAATCCGCAACAATGTGCTTACCGCATCCGGTGAGCGTGAGACACAGTCGGGGAACGGTATTCACCTGTGGTACAGCAAAAGCGTCACCATTGAGAATAATACAATCAGAGGCCACCGCGACGGCATTTACTTTGAATTTGTGGAAGACCTTACCATCACCGGCAACCTGAGCGAGGACAACTTGCGTTACGGGCAGCACTTCATGTTCTCCGACCGCTGCATCTTTACCGACAACACCTTTCGCAACAATGGCGCCGGCGTAGCTGTGATGTACACCGACCAGGTGACGATGACCGGCAACCGTTTCAGTGACAACTGGGGCTCGGCAGCCTACGGACTTTTGATGAAGGAGATCCGCGAAAGCAGCGTATTCGACAACACTTTTGAGAACAACTCTGTGGGGCTCTACATGGAAGCCTCCAGCCGCAACCGGATCAAGCGCAACAATTTCGTAAACAACGGTTGGGCCGTGAAGGTGATGGCCAACTCCATGGACAACCAGTTTGTACAGAACAATTTTATAGACAACAGTTTCGAGGTGGCCACTAACAGCCGCCAGAACTTCAACATTTTCAACAGAAATTACTGGAGTCACTATGACGGCTACGACCTGGACCGCGACGGTACCGGAGACGTACCCCATCATCCCGTCCGATTCTTTTCGGTGATGATCGAGAAGCAGCCCGAGGTGCTGGTGCTGATGCGCAGCCTGCTCATCGGCATCCTCGATACGGCCGAACGGATCATGCCGGTGCTGACTCCCGAAGGATTGGAAGACAAAAAACCACAAATGGCGAGGATACAATGATTGATATGCAAGGATTGAGGAAAAGCTTCGGCAGCCTTCAGGTCTTGAATGACCTGACGCTGACCATTCCCGCCGGACAGGCTACGGGCATCGTAGGACCTAACGGCTCGGGAAAAACCACACTTATAAAACACCTGCTCGGACTGGTAAAGCCCGATGCAGGTACCATCGAGGTGAATGGCACGCGCCTGAACGGAAGCTACGAATACCGGCGCGATATCGGCTATATGCCGCAGATGGCCCGTTACCCCGAAAATATGAAGGTGCGTGAACTGATTGACTTCATTATCCGCATCCGCGGCGAGGAGCCCGTCTTCGAGGAGGAGCTCATCGAACTCTTCGAACTTGAAAAAGAGATGGATAAAAAGCTGCGTACCCTTTCCGGGGGAACCCGCCAGAAAGCCGGCGCGCTGCTGGCACTGATGTTCGATCCCCGGATACTGATTCTGGACGAACCTACAGCGGGACTGGATCCCAAGTCGAGCTACCGCTTTAAACAGTGGATGAAACGCGAGAAAGAACGTGGCAAGACTATCCTGCTTACTACCCACATCATGAGCGAAATCGAGGAGCTGGCCGACCATCTGGTGTTGCTGGTAGACGGAAAAGTACGTTACCATGGCAAGCAGAGCGAATTTATTTCATCGAACGAAGAGCAGCGCCTGGAAGGGGCCGTTGCCAAAATCTTAGAGGAGGCAGCCGTATGAAAGCAATGACAATCGTATCGTACCAATGGAAGGACCTGTTTCGTGACAAGTGGCTGATCGGCTACGCCCTCATCTACCTGTTACTGACCGACGCCCTGATCCGCTTCGGCGGTGGCGGTCCCAAGGCGCTGATGAGCCTCTCGAATATTATGCTGCTCTTTGTGCCGCTGGTAAGTCTTATTTACGGGGTGTTGTACCTGTACCAGTCCCGCGAATTCGTGGAGCTGTTGCTCGCCCAGCCGCTTGACCGCAAGAACCTTTTCGCAGGCTTGTACGGCGGACTTGCCATCCCGCTCTGCCTGGCTTTTGTAGCCGGTGCCGGACTCCCCCTGCTCTACACCGGGGTTTGGGTACAGACCGAAGCGGCGACAATGCTCACCGTATTTGGCCTGGGGGTGGCCCTCTCCCTCATCTTTGTGGGAATCGGTTTCCTTTTCGGTCTCAAATACTTTGATGAGCGCGTCAAAGGCTTTGGTTATGCGCTGGTGAGCTGGCTGCTGCTGGCCGTATTGTATGACGGCTTGATTTTGATTTTCGTGAGCACCTTCAGCGAATACCCGCTGGAAAAAGCGATGATCGGACTTTCGATAATCAACCCCATAGACCTGGCGCGGATCGGTGTGCTCTTGCAGTTCGACATCTCCGCTTTGATGGGCTACACCGGCGCGGTCTTTAACCGCTTCTTCGGCGGTTACCTGGGCATGCTTATATCGCTTGGTTGCCTGCTGTTGTGGATTGTAATCCCGGCATGGAGAGGCCTGCGGCTGTTCAGCAAAAAAGATTTTTAATGTGCAATACCGGCACGAGTGTTCCGCTGGTGCTGGTATTTAGCATGGTAAATAAATAATCTACGACTATCTGCGGCTAAATAAGGAATTATGGAATTAAGCTTGATTAAAAAATACAATGTATCGGGTCCGAGATACACCTCCTATCCCACGGCGGTACAGTTCAGGAATGCCGCCGGGGAGGATATCTCAAAGCTGTACGATTATCTGGAGCAGCACAATAACCGGGCTCGTCAACTGTCGCTCTATTTCCATATCCCCTTCTGCTTTTCGCTGTGCTGGTACTGTGGTTGTACCAAGCTGATTACCAAAGACCGCGATCGCGGAGACATCTACTTGGATTACCTGGAGAAGGAAGTAGCAAAGGTTTCTTCGCTGTTGCATAAGCAGTCGGAGGTGGTTCAAATTCACTTTGGAGGCGGGACGCCTACCTTCCTGAGGCCCTCCCAGCTGATGCGGCTCGGTGAGCTGATACGCAGCGGCTTCAGGCTCAGCACGGATGCCGAATTCAGCGTTGAAATCGATCCCCGTAGCTGCAGCCGGGCTCACATTGCGGCACTGAAAGAGATAGGCTGCAACCGCGCCTCGCTCGGGGTGCAGGACACCAATGCCGATGTGCAGGAGGCCATACACCGCATCCAGCCCTTTGAGCAGACGCGGCAGGTGACCCAATGGCTTCGGGAAGAGGGGATAGGTTCCATCAACTTCGACCTGATTTACGGCCTGCCCCGGCAGACTGCCGGTACCTTCCGGCAGACTATGGACGATGTGCTCTCATTGAGTCCCGACCGGCTGGCCGTTTACAGCTATGCCCATATCCCTTCGGTCATGCCTGTCCAGAAACTGCTCCGGGAAGAGGAGATGCCATCCACCGACGAAAAGCTCTCCATGCTTCAGTTGGGTATAAACCATTTTACCGAAAACGGCTACCGTTTCATAGGCATGGACCATTTTTCCCGCGAAGATGAAGAGCTCACTCTGGCCATGGATGACGGAACGCTACAGCGCAATTTTCAGGGCTACAGTACCCGGTCGGGTGCCGACCTCTACGCTTTCGGCATGTCGGGCATTTCGAATGTAGGAGAATATTATTGGCAGAACAGTAAAGAGCTGGAGCAGTACTACGGCTCTCTGGACGCCGGAGAGCTTCCGGTTGCCAAATTCTTGCAACTTTGCAAGGATGACAAGGTGCGGAATGATGCAATTATGCAATTGATGTGCAAAATGGGCCTCTCATTTAAAAGGATAGAGGAAAAATGGGGCATAGTTTTTGAAGAGTACTTTAGTGAGAGTCTGGACCGGCTTTCGGGTCTCGAATCCGACGGCCTGGTTCAGATACTTCCCGATGAAATTAACATAACCGAAAGGGGCCGGCTTTTTCTGAGAAATATTGCGATGTGCTTTGACCGATATCTGAATATGGCGAAAACAGGCCCTTCATTTTCAAAAACAGTGTAAGGTGGACGATATGGAATCTCGAAAATATGTATTTACGTTTGGCGGCGGAAAAGCGGATGGCGACAAATCACAGAAAAAACTGTTAGGCGGCAAGGGTGCCAACCTGGCGGAGATGAGCGCCATCGGTCTTCCCATCCCTCCCGGCTTTACCATCTCTACGGAGGTATGCGACTATTTTAACAACAATGAAGGCCGCTGGCCGGAAGGTGTGGAAGAGCAGGTTCAGCAGAGCATCCGCAATATCGAAGAGCTGATGGGCCAGAAATTCGGTGATTCCTCCGATCCCCTGCTGGTGTCGGTGCGTTCGGGCGCGGCGGTCTCCATGCCCGGCATGATGGATACGGTGCTGAACCTCGGTCTTAATGACCAGTCGGTACAGGGCCTGTCTGACAAAACAGCCAATGAACGCTTCGCCTATGACTGCTACCGCCGCTTTATCGACATGTTCGGCAATGTGGTTATGGGTATCGACCACTCCAAATTTGAAGATACTATTGAGAAACTGAAAGAAGAGCAGGGAGTGGAAGAAGACACCGATCTTGATATGGACGACCTGAAAGAACTGGTAGACCGTTACAAGGCGGTGTATCGCAAAGCCACGGGCAGTGACTTTCCCCAGGATCCCGACCAGCAGCTGCATCATGCCATCAACGCCGTTTTCGGATCGTGGAGCAGCAAGCGTGCCCGCACCTATCGCAAGATAAACCGGATTACAGGTTTGCTGGGTACCGCCGTGAATGTTCAGGCGATGGTTTTCGGCAATATGGGCGACGACTGTGCCACGGGCGTTTGCTTTACCCGTAATCCGGCTGACGGCACCGACACGCTCTATGGCGAATTCCTGGTGAATGCCCAGGGAGAAGATGTGGTGGCCGGCATCCGCACCCCGCGCAATATAGACGAGCTGGCGGAGGATATGCCCGAGACCTATGAAGAGTTGCTGGAGGTCACCGGCAAACTCGAGCAGGATTATAAAGACATGCAGGATATCGAATTTACCGTGCAACAGGGCAAACTGTTCATCCTGCAGACCCGCAGCGGGAAACGTACCGGTGCGGCCGCCGTCAAGATTGCCGTTGATATGGTCAACGAAGGGCTGGTCAGCCGCAAGGAAGCCGTACTGAGATTGGTAGAACCCGGTCATCTGGACCAGTTGCTGCACCCCCAACTGAAGCAGTCGGATATCAGTGCCGATGATATTATTGGCAAGGGTTTACCCGCATCACCCGGTGCGGCCGTGGGCAAAGTGGTATTCAATTCTGAGGAAGCCGAAAAGCAGCATGCCGCCGGTGAACAGGTGATTCTGGTGCGTATCGAGACCAGTCCCGAAGATGTCGGCGGGATGTCGGCCGCTGAAGGTATTCTTACTTCCAGAGGCGGAATGACCAGTCACGCCGCCGTAGTGGCACGCGGTTGGGGTAAGCCTTGTGTGGCCGGTTGCGGCGATATCGTCATTAACTACGAAACCCAGTCATTTACCAACGGCGACGTGACCATAAAGGCCGGTGACTGGATTTCCATCGACGGCGCCCGGGGCATTGTCATCAAAGGAAAGAAACCGGTGGAAGACCCCACCTTCAGCGACAATTACCACACTTTTATGGAGTGGGTAGATGAAATTCGCGACATGAAAGTGCGCACCAATGCCGATACACCGGCCGATGCGGAGATCGCGCGCAGCTTCGGCGCCCAGGGTATCGGCCTCGCCCGAACCGAGCATATGTTCTTTGGCGGCGACCGTATCAAGGCCATGCGCCGTATGATTATATCGGAAAGCGAGTCGGAGCGAAGAAAAGCGTTGGAGGCACTGCTCCCCTTCCAGAAAAAAGATTTCATTGAAATATTTGAGGCGATGGAAGGGCTGCCGGTAACGGTACGCCTGCTTGACCCGCCCCTGCATGAGTTCCTTCCCGACGAGGAGGAAGAAGTGCAGGCTCTGGCCGAAGAGCTGAAGATCCCTGTGCGGGACCTCAAGCGGAAAATCCGCCTCCTCAAGGAGTTCAACCCGATGCTGGGCCACCGCGGCTGCCGGCTGGGTATCACCTATCCCGAGATTACCGAGATGCAGTCGCGTGCCATCCTGGAGGCGGCTGTCTATCTCAAGAAAGAAGGCAAAGAGGTGCTGCCCGAAATCATGATTCCGCTGGTGGGTACTTCCGAGGAGTTCATCCATCAGCATGAAGTGGTAGACCATGTGGCCGCCGAAGTCTTCGAGGAAGAAGGCGAGACGGTAGCTTACAAAGTAGGCACCATGATCGAGATCCCGAGAGCGGCTATCGTGGCCGACAAAATCGCCGAGGAGGCCGAGTTTTTCTCCTTCGGTACAAACGACCTTACGCAGATGACCTTCGGATACAGCCGCGACGACGCAGGCAAATTCCTGGAGGCCTATATGGAGGAAGGGATACTGAAGGACGACCCCTTTCAGATCCTGGACGAAGAGGGTGTGGGTTCGCTGGTGCGGATGGCGACAGAAAAAGGCCGGGCAGCACGCAAAGACCTCAAGGTGGGTATCTGCGGCGAGCACGGCGGCGACCCCTCCAGTGTGCGCTTCTGCTACAACCTGGGATTGAACTACGTATCCTGCTCGCCTTACCGGGTACCGGTAGCCAGACTGGCGGCAGCACAGGCCCGGCTCAAGCTGGAAAATGGCGGAGACAAGGTTGGCCAGAATAATATGGAAAGCGAAATGGCCTAACGGATTTAACAGTATTAATAGAAACATCAATACATACAACAGACCAAAGATCTTATGGAAACACTAGAAAGAAGGACAATCGGGGAGATCGTATCCGACGATTACAGAACGGCCCAGGTATTCAAGAAATACGGCCTCGACTTTTGTTGCGGGGGTAAACGCAGCGTAGAGGAGGCCTGTGAGCACAAAGGAGTAAGCATGGACGCTCTTATGGCCGATATCGACAGCCTGCCGAATTCAACTGGAGAAGACCGTCACAAATACAGCGAGTGGTCGCCGTCCTTCCTGGTCGATTACATCATCAACAATCACCATCACTTTGTACGCCACAAGCTGCCCGAAATCAAGGATTATGCCACCAAGGTGGCCAAAGTGCACGGCAAGACCTATCCTGTGGTCAACGAGATGCTGGGTACCTTCCTGGTGCTAAAGGACGAGATGCTCAGCCACATGGAGGCGGAAGAGCGCATCCTCTTTCCCTACATCAAGAAGCTGGTGCGGGCGAAGGAAGAAGGCAAGTCGGCAGAAAGGGAGCTGCAGTTCGGCACTGCGGCCCAGGCCATCGACATGATGGAGTCGGAACATGAAGAGGCCGGCAAACTGATGGCACGGCTCGAGGAGATGAGTAACGGCTTCAATCCGCCCGAAGATGCCTGTACTACTTTTCGCGTCTA
Organism: uncultured Balneolaceae bacterium; assembly: GCA_964457025.1. Taxonomy (GTDB): domain Bacteria; phylum Bacteroidota; class Rhodothermia; order Balneolales; family Balneolaceae; genus CAYWDK01. Next base: position 65,652 of record CAYWDK010000003.1, read on the forward strand.
TTTTCAGAACCTCGAAGGTTTCCGGGACGATCTGCACAAGCACGTCCACCTGGAGAACAATATCCTGTTTCCCAAAGCCCTGGAACTGGAACGTCAGTTCAACTAAATGAGAGGGCAGGGCCAAGCCGGCCTTGCCTCTCTTTTTAATGCCGGAATCGTAACTCCAATACTGTAATATCTTAATATGCCTTATCCTCATTCATTTTCCATCCCTGTAATGGGAACCGGCCATTCTATCGATTCTCCCATCCGCGTCGGCCCCTACGGTATAAATTCGGTCATCTCCGTTGTTGACGACCTGCTCATAGAACGCATACGCAAGTACTACTGCGGGGAGTATGGCCGGCCCTACCGAAATATTTCACGTAATGCTGAAGACGGACGTGCCCGTCGCATAACGGCCTATTTGAACCTGGTTCATGAGATCGTACAGGAGAAGTTCGAGGCGATCCGGAACCAGCCTTTCTTTGAGCGGAATGAGAAGGCGAAATACTTTGAACTTCTGCCTGAAAACAGCGCATTGAAGAAAAAATACCGGCAACTCATGAATATGGAGACCGGAGACAACTCCATGAGACAGTGGCTATCTGAAGAGCTGGACAGGCTTATGACGCCCGGCTCGATCGACGTCAATATTATGGCAAAGGTCGATAAGTTGAATAGTACCAAACAGGGCACTCCCATGAGCGCGGAATTCAGCGATGCCAGCGCCGCACTCCGAGGCTTTGCGCAAAGCACACTTTCGTCCAGCCTGGTCTTATCGGCAGGATTCAATCCGCGCCTGTACAATTATCTGGCTGAGTTCGGCGATTTTTACCGGGATACGGCTGGAAAAATCAAAAAGAAGATTATACTCAAGGTAAGCGATTTCCGCTCTGCCCTTATCCAGGGAAAATACCTGGCCAAGAAAGGGCTGGAGGTTTTTGAATACCGTATCGAGTCGGGGCTGAACTGCGGCGGACACGCCTTTGCCTCGGAAGGTTACCTCTTGCCCTCCCTGCTTAAGGAATTCCGCGAGAAAAGGGAGATGCTCAGCTCGGCCATTCAGCCGCTGATCGAAAAGTATTACGAGGAACAGGAATCCGGATTTGCCGATCACTGGGAAAAAACGGAAGCCCGCCTCACCGTGCAGGGAGGCATCGGTACAAGCGGGGAAGCCCGGAGGCTGATAGAAGATTTTGAAATGGATGCCACCGGATGGGGCAGTCCGTTTTTGCTGGTTCCGGAGGCTACGACGGTAGACCGCCCCACCAGGGAGCTGCTGGAGAAGGCCCGGGAAGAGGACCTGTATCTGAGCGGCGTTTCTCCTCTTGGCGTACCCTTTAATAATGTCCGCAGTACCGGTTCCGAGCAGTGGCATAAAGAACGCATTGAAAAGGATAAGCCCGGCTCGCCCTGTCCCAAGGGTTTCCTGGAGGCCAATACCGAGTTTACCGAGCAGCCCATATGTACCGCATCGAATCAATACCAGCTTTTGAAGCTGGACCAGATCAATCAATCGGAACGGGACGAAGCGGAAAAAGCGAAGTTGCGGGAAAAGGTGCTCGAGAAAGCCTGTCTGTGTGACCACCTCGGAAACGGCGCCCTGATCGATCTGGGTATTTTGGAAGAGCATCGCGCTCCCCAGGCTATCTGTCCCGGGCCCAATATTGCCTGGTTTGACCGGGAATACAGCCTGCAGGAGATGGTCGATCACATTTATGGAAAAATTTCCTCGCTGGTGCCGGCCGACCGTCCACATATGTTTGCCAAAGAGATTGTGCTTTATGTGGATTACTTCCGGGACCTCGTCGATGAGTACGACGGCAGCCCGGCAAGCCTGAAGCGGTTGAACGGCTTTAAATCCAACCTGGAGGAAGGAATGGCCTATTGCCTTGAAATTGCGTGCGGCTCTCCTTATAAAGATGAGAATCTGGAGTCGATAGTCCGGACGATTGGAGAGCAGACCCCACGGTTAGAAGCAATCAGCCGGCGATTGAAACCAGAACCAGATGAAGAGCCGTCCGAAATAAACAGCTGAACAGATGCACCATCCAGGAAGCACACGAAATAGGAAAGGTTCTTCTTTCTCCCTATTGTGGAAAGTTTCATTGGCTTGCTTCGTCCTGGCAGGCCTGACGGGTTTTGCCTACCGGCTCGGCCTCATAGGGGTTGACCTGTGGGGGCTGGCACTTGAAAATATCCGTCACGCCCATTCCCATCTGATGTTTTTCTGCTGGGCGGTGCCGCTGCCGATGTATTTTATCATCCGCAAGCTGGGTCGCGAAGTGGACTCGAACGGCCCCAACATCCTGATGAGCCGCATGGCATTGGCTTCGCTGGTTACAGGAATGGCTTCCTTTCCTTTTTTTCTGCTGTACGGATACCGTCCGGTTTCCATTGGTGGACTTGATCTGCCGGTATCGGTTATTCTTTCCGGCATAGTAATGCTTTGCTGGTATGGTTTTATGATCGCCTACTGCAAAGTGCGCAAGTATTCCGATTCGGATATCTCGCTACTGTTTTATGACGGTGC